>CACYSA010000006.1 GCA_902777015.1 uncultured Erysipelotrichaceae bacterium
TTCACTTGAGAATTCTTGAGCACCTGGGAGTGAGACTGGAGTATCAAAGCTCCAGTTGCCGTTGCTATCTTGAGTGGCAATGGCGTAATGAACATTTCGCAAACCGAATGTAATTTTGTTATTTGGCATATTTAAAATCCTCCAGCCTAATTTCGTAAACTCTATAAATAGAGCCATCTGAGTTTCGGTACTCAGAAGTTAAAGAAAAGATGCACTCTTTATCGAGCAGAGCTTTTTCAAGTTTCTCTTCAAGAGCCTCATCTTTTTTCTTTGTAGATAATGTGATTTGAATCGTCCTTTGATAATAACCAGGTCTATCATCTCTAAAGTTTTGAGGCCTCTTTGAGATTTCCTGATAAAGAATGAAAGGCGGATCCGCATTTTGCTCATTGTCATAATCGATATGAGCGTAGATAACCGTAGGCAAAACAGTGAGTAAGGTTTCGCGTAGCTTTTTAAGCATTACTTCCACCTCCTTCAATTATCTTTTTGATGTCTTCAAGCATTTTAGGTGAAAATTCATCATAAGCAGGTCTAAGAAAAGGACGAGCTGCGACAAGCTTTCCGCCTCTATGTTTGAAGCCGAGTTCCACTAAGTGGACCAGGTAACCTTTGGTTTTAGAGTAAATGACTATAGTCTTATTCACTCCATCACCATAAGATTCCTTAATAAAAGAGTCGCCCATATGTTCTTTTGAATAAGGACTTCTCGGAGCGTGCTCTTTGATATATTCCAGGATTTGATCCGCTGTGTAATCAAGGCGTTTAACTATTGCTAGCTCGACGTCTTTTGTGTAAGACTGCACTGCTTTTTCAATTTCTGGAGTAAGCGCTGTGAGTTCTAAAGATTCCATCCTTTGATGTCCTCCTTTTTGATGTTGGTTTCAGAAGCAGAAAGTTCTAACCATGTGCCGTTTTGATATGTTCTTTCTACTTTGTAGATAGTATCTTCGTTAGGAACATAGATGTATTTGCTTCTGTCATAAAGGAAAGCTTGGATAGAAACTTTAAAATCAAGTTGAACTTTGCTTTCTTTAGCTTGAAAAAATTCCTTAGAAGTGATGGAAGAGGTCACTCCCACCACCTCTTTGGAGCCGACCAAACGCAAGACCTGGTTTCCCAGATCATCAGCATCTGTTTTAACACGTAATAGGAATAAAGAAATGTTGCCGGAATTAGGATACGCTATCACGAGGAAGAACCTCCACCAACCTCAGGTCTATGTAAGCATAGTTGCCTAAGTAAGACGTCAAAGCTCTTGGGAAGCTCTTTCACTTCTCCGCTGCTCTTCCATCCGTAGTTTGTCTTCACATATATGGTAATGAGAGCTTTCACTAATGGGTTTGAATCCGATTCAGCGATTTCACGAGGAACTCCAGCTGTGACTAATAGCTGGCGGCACGAAGCGATATGAAGGGATATCTCGTCATCAGCATAGTTTTCTGTTGCAGGGATAAGCAAAGCTTTTTTCATCAGTTCGAGCATGTTTTCGCACGACATTTTAGACACCTCCTCTACTCGTTAGAATATTCTTCCTATTACTCTTAAACGGAAGGGCCCGCCTTCATACAAAAGAAAAAAGATCTCTCCTTTTTCAAAATGTATTGCGACTAGCGACTTATCAAGGTTAGCGGGCTAGCCTCCGTGTTTCGACCTATGGTCTATTCTCCGTCATCAGGATTTTCTGGATCAGGAGTTACAGGTTCTTCAGGTTGAGCCGCATTTGAGCTAGCTTTTTTAACTCTTAAGAAACCTTTGTAGCCGATGACGTTACCACCAGTAAAGACAGAAGCCTTATAGCAGATAATGCCATCTTTGAATTTATAATCAGTGGATTTGGCTACTTCTACACCACTGAAGATTGGGACTTCGTAGTTAGCGAGTGGACCATAGGCGATACCATATTCACCAGCTTGAGTGCTTGCAGCAGAGATTGCTTTGCAATGGCTAGAGATGATGAATGGAATGCCGTCGATGGTTTTAGCCTTATAGTCAACAGTATGGACTTTTCTACCTTCAGCGGTTCTTAAACCAGCAAAGGCTCTTAAGTCATTCTTATTGAGGATGAGGACACAGCCGCCTTCAACTTCTTCATCACCGCCATAGGCGTAGACGATATCATCGAGTGTATTCTCGTCGATAGCGCTAATTTCTAAGTCGGTTGCATCTGCTAAAGCTTCACAGTTAGCAGAGAAGATGCCTTTAAAGGTGTTTGTGGTACCTGCGCCACGAAGGATTTGTTCAGAAATCTTTTTGCGAAGAGCGATATTAACGCCCTTGATAACTTCGCCTTGGTAATCCGCAGCTGGAAGTTTTTCAAGTTCTTCGGTGATTTCTGCATAGGCGGTGACTTTAACTTTTGAAATTGTTAAATAACCAAATTCTGGTTCCGCTGTGGTATATGGATCACCTTCAGTAGTTAATCCACCAGTGCCGTGAGATTTCACAAAGGATTTCTTATAGGTTTCGCCACCTTTTAAGTTAACGGTGTGAACTTGTTCTACTAAAGTAGAGACTTCACGGAAAGGATAAGGTGTAATCTTATCGTCAACATGTTCTGGGAGTAAGACTCCATCAGCGGTAACGGTGACAGTTCTACCTTCTTTTAATGCTTTACCACGAGCTTCTAAATCTTCAGTAGTTTCTGTAGATTTGGTTTCAATGACGGTATTGACATCGAATTTACCTCTCATTGCGAGTTTCTTTTCGATGGCTTTGCGTTCATTGGTTAATTCATCCACTTCTTTATCTAAAGCTTCAAGTTTAGAGACGTCAGTTTCAGAATCAGTTAAGCCCCTAATTTCTTCAAGGCGGGCTTTGATTTCCTTTAAACGTAATTCTAAATTCATAAAATGAATTCCTCCTAAATTTTGGTTTTGATTTTTAGTCTACTTACTAATACTGTTCTACGTTCAAGTTGCTCTGCATTATCCAATGCTTTTAGTTCCGCATCCGCGATCTCTAAAGAGCGAGCGCTTGCTTGGATAGAAGTTTGATCGTAGGCCGGCAAGTCTACGACACTAACATCAAAGAGGCGATCAATTGCCGTGATCGTTCTTTTTGGAAGCTTTCCACTTTTATCCCAGCTTTGACTTTTAACAGTAAAAGCAAACGACATCTTGTCTAATAAGCCAGCTTCAATACATTTAAAAATGTCTCTGTTACTGGTTGTGTCGATAAGCTCGGCATGAATCTTCAAGCCTTTTTCATCAACACTTAAAGAAAGAGAACCATTCCTGGTCCTCGCGATAATGAGCGTGCTGTCATTATGGTTATATTTGAATGGCACGTCCTTCATATTTGCTTCTTTTAAAGCTGAAGCATCAATAGATTCTAAAAAGCCATGCTCCTCAGTTCCAATGAGAGTTTCTTCATTGAAAACAATCGCATAGCCTTCCACTATCATTTTCTTGTTTTCCTCATCTGCTCGACTTTCTAGGGATGAGAATCTTGTTTCTTTATTCATCTTCGTTTATTTCCTCCTTTGATTTTGGTTTTTTGAAGAGTTTATCAAGTTGATATTCTGAAGCTTTATCAGCATCAACATAGTTGAGAGATTGAAGTCTCTTACTTCCACCCTCTATTGGTTCAAAGCCTAATAAAGCTCTACTTTCATTAAGAGAAAGAATGCCTAAACCCATAAGTTTTTCAATAGCCTGGACTTTAGTATTCCAACTTGCGTATTGTAGTCTTTCCGAATAGAAGATTATTTGTTCTCCTCTTTCTAGCTGACCTCTTGTAAGAAGTGCTTTTGAAAAGGCTTCACTTAAAGAGATTGCGATTCCTTCAATAACAGATTCATAGAAAGCGTTATATTCGTTTTCATCGTACTTGTTATCAAAGATAGGTTCGCTTACACCAAAGTAAGAGATAATCTTCTTTTGAAGGAAGCTAAGAGTTGGAGAGTCAATAAGTTTTGGATCTGTGTTTAAAGGAACATAATCGCTTTTAAGGTCAACCGGAACGATAGAATTGCCTCCATCTTTAGCGGCCTCATTCAAAGCTTCATCGAATTCCTTCTTCTGAGCGGTTTTATCTTTTTCAGAGAGAATACCGTTAATCTTTAAAAGACCTCTAATTTGAAAAGAAGTCTTTATAGCGTTATCTAATCCTTGGAGAACTGAATCATTGATTTTGATTGTCTTCAATAAAGCTGCATGGTCAGACACCGCTCCACTTCCACCAAACAAATCATTCGTGCCATAGAACCTTCTTAAATGGATGACTGATTCATAAGGAAGAACATAGCTCTTCCCATTAGAGAAATAAAAACGGAGAAATGTTTCCCCGCTTTCGTCTTTAAGCATCTCTACTGAATTAGGCTTTAAAGGCCATAAAGCTTGTAGATCATAATTCTGATCATAAACCGGATAGATAAATGCGTTGTTATTTAAGTAAAGAAGAGTGACTACTTTGTAGATGAAATCAAAAGGAGTCATCAAAGGGTTAGGCTGGAACTTTAATAAGTAAGCAAGATTCCCCTTCTTTTCCTGGACCGTTTTATCATCTTCGGTTTTTACATAACGTGGTTTTAACTTTGCTGAGTGAGTAGCAATACGATCAATACAGATCTTCACTATATCACTTGCGTTGATGTTATCTCCGAAGTCAGTAAATAGGTCCAGAGTTGTTTTAAATAAGTGAGCATCATAGCTAATAGGTGCCACTACTTTTTTCTTTCGTTTGAAAATGTCAAATAAGCCCATGGCCGCCTCCTTAGCTAATCATATTTTCGTAATCGATTTTGTAGCGGTTAAGAACTGCATAAGCAATTATCAAAGCTACACAACCATCGATTCTTTTTAGTTTTGAATTTAGTTTGCTAGGCTGAATGTTACCGTTTAAGTCAACCTTAGCTTGAGTGTTTGCAAAGCACCACTTGAGGATTGGGTTGTTATTATAAATAACTCTCTTGTTTTTTAAGTCTCCTTCAAGCTGCTTCATCGGTTCTGACATAGTGAATATGCCTTGCCTAATCTTCTCCATAGTAAAGCCAGCATCTTCCATTTCCTTTACCCAGTAGGTAGAGTTCCAAGGATCATAGCCAACCCATAAAGGTCTAATTCCATAGTTTCGTACCATAGAAACAAACCATTCGGTAACTTTAGAGAAATCGTTTTGATTACCTTCTGTTAAGGTGATGAGACCTTTCTTAACCCAGATGTCATATGGAATCTTATCTTCCTGGACTCTTTTTAGGACTAAGTCAGAAGGCATAAAGAAATGCGGTATGACGTAGCGTTTCCCGTTTTTGATAACTAGAAGAATAGCTGCTGTTAAGTCTGTAGTTGAGGAGAGATCAACTCCTCCAATAGCATAGCTATCTCTAACTTCTTCTAGCTTAAACTTTTCTTCGTTATTCAAATCGGTAAAGCTAAGCCAAGAGCCGCTTTCAACCTGTTTGATATTAAAGTCTTTGCAGAGCATCGTCACTCTAGTAGCTAAATCGTTACTAGCTTTGTTCATGATGTCTTCAAAGTAACTTCTAGTTTTAATGCTTCCTATAGAAGGGTTGCTCTTTTGCCAGCTTGATGGATCCGTGAAGATCTCCTCAATGGAATCTTGGGTATAAAGCCAAGGAAGAATTCTCTCATCCTTGATTTCGCCTTTGATCATCTTGCGGCAATATTCGAGCTTCTTATCTAGAAAGCCGTCCACCACTGTACCTTCAGTTGTAATCATAAAGATAAGTGGTTCTTGTTTAGTTGACTGAGATTGCTTAATTGCATCATAGACTTTGGAATCAGTCATCTCATGGATTTCGTCAATACAGCCAACTTCGATGTTATAGCCATCTTTATTTTTGCTTTGAGCAGATAGCTTTTTAATCTTGTTTTTATTTCTAGGAGAATAGATGTAAAAGATATTCTTTCTGGAGCGTTTTTCATTTCTGAGAGCTTTGCTCTGCTCTCTCATGTTATTTATTTCTTCAAAGAGGATGCTCGCCTGGTCATTCGTATTAGAAGCACAAACAATATCAGTTCCTCCTTTAGAAAGAAAGAATTCAGAAAGGTCAATACCAGCAATAAAAGTTGTCTTCCCGTTTTTACGAGAGATCAGTAAGAGAACCTCATTGAATCTTCTTAAGCCCGACTCCGCCATCTTGAAGCCGTATGCACATTCTAATAGAGCCTTTTCCCAAAGCTCCAATAGAAACGGCTGTCCATTGAATGGGGATTTTGTATGTTTGCAGAACTTCTCAATGAATTCGATTCTAATCTTTCCTGGTTTCTCATCATAGATATAACGAGGATTGTTCAAATCGCTTTTTAAGCCATTTAAGACACTTTTTAGCTCGTTGCCAGCAATTATGCGGCCAGACTCTATTTCGTCGATATACGATAGTAAGAAACTCATTCTGCGATATCTTCTTCAGTTTTAATAGGCACTGGAATCTCATGATAATGAATTTCTGAGTCCTTTTTGCCTAAAATGAGCTTCTTTCCCAAAATAGAACCGTCAGTCACACTTTGAATGACACATCCATTCTTAGCTACCAGAATACGTCTTCCGTTTTCATTAACAATTTCCATATCATTCTTCCTCCCTAACCAAAGCAAAGGTTCTATTTGTTCCAACGTTATTATTTGAATAAGTCTTGAGCTTAACAGAAGTAACTTCTCCACTACTGAAGCTAATAACACCAGTATCGTTAATTACAGAATCAACTGGGACTGGTCTAAAGTTGCCCCACGCACTTGGAATATAATCTCCACCAGAGATATCAATCTTAAAGGTTGTGTCAGAAAGATATTCATATGTGAAGTTAACTGCATTAGCATCAATTGAAATACAGCCAAAGCCTAAGGAAAATTCTAAATCAATGGAGATTTGACTATTTTCGTAATGGAAGAACTTCCCAGCAAGAGGATCGTTTCCTCCAATAACGCCAACGCTCCAATTCTTGTTGTAAGCGATATCTAAATCTTCAGGTTCAAGTCTTTCTACCACGCTTGCATGGAGAGAGATGACTTTTGAAGCTGCTCCAGATAAGTCTTTTAAGTTTCTAAACATTTGAATAACTGATTCTCTAGTTAAAGATGTGCAGTTACCAAAGTTAGCGTTCACATTGAAGTTACTTTGTAAGCTAATCTTCGTTAAAGAAGGACATTCTTGAATAGCTTCCATAGGAATTGGAACATTAATTGTGTTAGGGAACCAGATCTCATTTAAGAGTGGGCAACCTTTAACAACCGCTGTTCCACCTGTAAAAGAAGTAAGTCTATCAGGAAGAAATAGCTTCTTAAGATTTGGAATGTTCCAAAACGAATAGCTGGATAAACTTCTCAAGTTGCTATTAGCTTCAAAGTAAACGTATTCTGAACCGCAATAACTGAGGTTGTAATTTCCCCAGCTTGATAATGAAGCAGGGAAAGTAATGTCATCTAAGTTTTCAATACGATATAAAGCATTAGCTTCTAAGGTAGCTAAAGCTGAACCAGGTTCGAACTCAATATGAGTGCATCCACTTTGATAAAAAGCATGAGTCTTAATTGTTGTTACTGTAGCAGGAACATAAACCTCAAATGAGTTAGTAGCATCAGCAAGGAAGTTTTCAGTGATATAAGTCACTCCACTAGGAATTTCAAAGTGATCAAATGTTCCTTCAACTAGTTGAGAGAGTAATCTAAACTCTTCAGAAGTATGAATGATTCCAAGGTTACCCCTGGTCACATCCGCCACTATTGGTTCAGAAGCATAAATGTAGTTCGCTGTAATTGTTGAGTCGCTATTAGCTACTTCATCGCAAGCTACAAAGCTGATTTCCCATCTGCCTTCATAAGCTGTGACGGCTTTAGGGATTTCAAATTCGTTGTCGTGAACTCTATAAAGATAAGCTACTCTTGCATGGGTAAGTTTAAGGTAATGATAAGTACTATCAATTTCCTCATCTACTTCAAATAAGAGTTTTACTCTTTTGCTTTCTCTATAGACTGAGATAGAAAGAGGAAGCTCTTCGGTTTCTAGTTTTCCATTTTTATTAACATGAATATTAATTTCGTATGCCATGAGGTTTCCTCCTAAGTAATGTTCTTCATAAATTCATCAAACTCATCATCTTCGTCTATCTCACCTTTTCCGAGAATGTTATTCAGGGTTTTAATTATTGTTTGATAGACCGCTAAAGATGATAAGTAAGTTTTATAAGCTGGATGCTGACGGCTGTTTCCTTTTGAAGAAACTTCCACCGCTCCCTTCTTTTTGATTAGAGTTTGTAGATCATCTAATTCCACCTTGAGAAAAGCTGCTTTCTTAAGTAGCTCATCTACAAGCTCTAGTTTTGTTTTATCAACGCTTTTGAATAGAGCAGCAAGTCTTGCATACTCTTTATTAACTTTTTTCGTATCCATAACTGCTCCAAAAGAAAAAACCGAATTTCCAAAAATCCGATTTTCAAAAATTTTGCCTCCCGTATTTCTGAGGTAGGGCCAGCGGTACTTTAAATATTTCTTAAAGAAATATGACCGGGGGGATAATATATTTTTTCAAAAAGGTTTTATATTACCTTCTCTATCAAATTGAATTCTCCCTTTGTTAAATCTTCCATGCTCTTTGTTGTGACAGTCTTTGCATAGAAGGATGAGATTCTTCTTCCCTAAAGTAATCTCTGGATCGTTTATGTTTTCAGGAGTCAAATGAATGATGTGATGAACTTCTTCTCCAATAGCACCACACTTTTCGCAACGACCATTAGCAGAAGCTATCTTTTCCGCTCTAGCTAAAGCCCATTCAGCGCTCCTATAAAACCTATTGATTTCTGGGCACTTATTAAGCATTAGAATAAGCCCCACTCAGCGAACTTCTCAAAGCCGCCAAGTTTATTAATAAAGTCTTTTGCGATACAAACGATTTCTCCATAAGGTTTCCCGTCTATAAATTCATCGCCTATAGCGCAGCTTAGCTCTACCACTTTTCCTGTAGCTTGAGCTTTAAGCCAGGCATAGATATTTACTGAGACATCAGCTTTAGTGAGATCTTTCCCATGAAGACCTCCTCCTGTTACTGAATCTCCCATATCTGAGCCGAGCTTTCTATTAGTGGCACCACTATCAACATCTGTTCCACCAGTCCAATCGCCAATAGGATTCACTTCAGCATTCTTATAAATTTTCTTAAGCTCTTCACTATTAGCGTTGCTTTGACAAATGATAAGTCTATCTTTATCAAGGATGTACTTTCCATCTGAGTGATAAGCCTCATAGATGTCTCTAGCAATTTGAGAAAGTTTCTTCTGCTCTTCAGTAAGCGGCACTCCTCTAAAGATGCCATTATCTCCACAGCGGAATTTGCCAGCTTGATTCTTAGCTAAATGAGGATCTTGCTTTTTATGGATGTACCTGACATTAACGATATCAGCGATTCTTGCAACGATAGATTGAACTCTATAGCGGCAGAAAGTATATGAAGATTCAATAATCACTGTTGCGTGACCGTGTCCAAGAAGGACTTCCACTGCAATTTTTGGGTTCTTTTCTTCTTCATAAGCAGCATCTACTAAAGCCCCAGCAATTCTATCTGCGAGTTTATCTGGATGAGCAGGATTAACTTTTTCAAACATAGTTTGTATCTCCTTATTGATAAAAAATGACGATTTTGCCTTTACTGAATACTTTGTATTGAGTAAAGAAGTAAAAAGCACCCATTTTTCGGGCACTTTCCTAGGTTTTTTATAGGTATTATTAGACTCATTGGAATGATATTCCTAATGAGACAAATAATAAATTATTCAATATCGACCAAGCCTTGTAAGCTGCCCTCTTCAAAGATTTCTTTAAGCTCTGAAGTTGTGTAAATAAGGACTTGAGCATCAGGCATGGTTTTAGGATTATCAGTAGCAAAGACTAAGCTATTGTTCCAGAATCCAACCACCACTTTTGGCTTGTTGAAGAGGTATACAGTTCTTCCAACCTGGATACCTTTCTTATCTGTTACTTTAACGATTATTTCAAGCTTTGCCATCTTTAGTCCTCCCAAGGCTTATTGAACCAGTTGATAAGTTCTTTAACTGAGTCTGTTTCAAATAGATGTTCATCTGAGTGAAATTCGCCATCTGGAGTTCTTCCATAAACAGCGTATTTCTTCTTGTTCCAGCAGCAATCTAATTGAATGGTAAATTGGACTTCTCCAGTTTCTAAGTCCGCAAAGCGGAAATCATCATAAAGAGGTCCATTTAAAGGGCAGTTATTTTTGAACCAAACATACCAGTTTTTGAAGTTCACTTTTCCGCCTTCTCTGAGCTTAGAAATGATGTTGCCCATTCTTTGGGTTTTCTTAGCTAAAGATGAGTCTTTGCAGAACCAGTCATACCAGCCTGCTTTTATTTGGGTTTTGACATCCTGGCTTTCATATTCGTTTAGGAGGAACGCCCCTATCCAGGATTGTAAGCAAATTCTTTCTTCCATTATTTGAGTCCCCTCCAAAGTGGTTTAAGTTCAACAGGTGTGTTTTCCCAATCGACCTCATCCATGGCTAAGCCTTCATCTAAGCAGCCCTTGATAACACTGATCCATCTATCGACTGGATATTTGTCATCGGTAACTCCTGCTTCTTGGTATCTTTTGAGTAAGGTTTCAAGACCTTTTTTAGTTTCGATATAGTGCATATTCTGACCTCCTTTTTGGTCATGTATATACTCTAATAATACTTTAGTATTATCAACATAATTCGACACTAAATAGAAGGTATTTCACGCATATGTGTGAGCTTGATTTTTTGATTCTATTCCGGAAGAATTTCGATGTGATAATCATCGATTTTTTCAAGTGGGATTTGCTCTCCCGCTCTAATTAAAAAGCAGCCTTCATAGCTGCTCTTGTATCTGAGATATCTTTTAACAATGACATCTGCGTATTTTGGTTTGAGTTCAGAAAGGAATGAAACTCTATTTGTTTGCTCAGCGGCAATAAGAGTTGTTCCACTTCCACCGAATAAATCAAGGATCTTCTCATATGGTTTAGAACCTTCTTTGATGAGAAACGCCATTAATTCAATTGGTTTCATTGTTGGATGAAGATCGTTGTGCTTTGGCTTATCGTATTCAAGGATTGTTGTTAAAGTTCTATCGCCAGTTGTGTAATGTGGAGCGCCTTCTTTCCAACCAACCATAATTGGTTCATGTTGATAATGAGCCCAACCTCTACCAAAGGTAGCAGAGTTCTTTTTCCATATCCACATTTGAGCAAGCTTGAAACCTGCTCCTTTGAATCCGCCTTGGAAATTGACTCCTTCGATATCTCTGTGGAAGACAAATGCATTAGCACCATCTCTACAATGAGCAAACATATTTTTAAAAGCATTAGCGAGAAGATCTCTGAAGACTTCATCAGGTAAAGCATCATTATCAATCTTTTGGCCATCGCTTCCTTCATAGTCACAGTTATAAGGTGGATCGGTAAGAACCAAATCGATAACATTTCCATCAACTAGCTTCTTCACTACTTCTGGATCTGTTGAATCTCCACAGATTAATCTATGCTTTCCTAAAACAAAGATATCTCCTGGTTTGGAATAAGGATTATCAGAAATGACGTCATCTTCATTGAAATCATCATCTTTGATCTCTTCTTCTGGAATCTCTTCAAGAAGCTTTTCAAAACCAAATTGAGACATATCAATATCAATGTTAGCGAGTTCTTCATCTAAAAGTTCAAAATCCCAATCAGAGAGTTCGCTTGTTTTGTTATCGGCAATTCTAAATGCTTTAATTTGTTCTTCATTTAAATCAGAAGCAATGATACAAGGAACAGATTCTAAGCCGAGATATTTTGAAGCTTTTAATCTAGTGTGGCCAGTCACGATTATGTTATCTTCTGTAATCACTAATGGAACCTTAAAACCGAATTCTCTTATAGAGTTAGCGACAGCTTCAACAGCTTTATCGTTTTCTCTTGGGTTATTTTCATAAGCTTTTAGCTCATCGACTTTCTTATAAACGATTTTGATCTCCATCACCACTTCTCCTTGATATCTTCTTTTTGTTTTAATAGCGCAATCGCGGATTCTAATTCAGGATAAGGAATGCCCAAATGATAATGACCATAGAATAGAAGCATCTTTGTATCAGGTGGTTCTTCTCTTTCGTCAATGATCACTTGTTTGACAATTTCTTTGCCTTTACCTTCTTTAACGATTGTTCTTTTGGTTTGGTATTTTCCTCCGAAAGCTTTCTTTTCAACTGCAGCCCAGAACTTGTTTCTACAGACATCCAGGTGTTGTTCAAAAACTTCCGCGAATTCCTTATGCTTTTTTAGCCTAGAAAGAGTGGCTTCGTTCATTCCTAGGCGTTCACTGATTTCTCTCTGACTGCATCCTTTTTTAAGATCGTCTTTGATCTGCTCTCGAACCTCTGGCCACTTCTTTTCTCGAACCCACTTTTCAAAGGCATCTCCTTTTGGCATCGCCATCGGTGTTACCTCCTAAAGTGTTTTTATAAAATAAAACCTCTACTTAATTTCGTAGAGGCCATCGAGCTTTTTCATTTTTGCTCAGCATAACTCTATCAGTGTCAAGCCCAGTTCACAATAGGTCCACACCGGTCCAAATAAGCTTTTTATGGACCGAGTTTTCAATATTTTTAAGAGCTTCATATTTCCATCTTTTCGCGGTTGTTATCGAGATATAAAACTCCTTACAAATCATGGTCCATGTTTTACATGATAAAAACCTAGCGATCACTATTTTCTTCTGATTTAAATCGCTTAAAGAATCCACTGCTTCCATGATTATTTTTTCGTATTTATCAAGTTCTTCATATTTTTCATCAATCTTCTTTTCAATGGCGATTATTTTATCTATCCAACGAATAAAAGGAGCTTTTGTACTGTGAGACTTTTGAACTCTGGGTTCATCATAGTTTCCACCAGGAATCGAATTAGCGAGGATTTCATATTGAGCTTTGATTCCTTCAAGAGAAGAAATCTCTCTTTTTATCTGATATGGCTTATTTAAAACTTCTTGAAGGATCATATCTCTTTACCTCCTCATCAATTGTTTCCACTATCCAGTTCGGATCAAGGGTACATATTAAGGAACAGGTTCTAGAAAAAAAGAACCTTTTGTTAATGTAGATTTGGCCTTTTAATCTCTCCAGTAATTCCTGGTATTTTCTGTCTTTTTTTATTAACCCATTTTTAGCTTTCCATTTTAGGGCTTTAAGCTTTTTAGAATATTCGCGATATTCTTCCACTGCATCCTGGACTATTACTGCCGCTAACCGCTGAGCACCTTCCCAGGTCATCTCACTAGCTTTTAGTCTTATTTCCTCATTATTTTTCTTAGCTTTTGCCATTCTTATCACCACCATGAGATAAGTTTAAATGAGTAATTTAAAACACGTAATTTGCTCAAAATATATAGTTTCTGCGGTATAAAGAATGCGATATTGTCGCAGTCTTCGAACTCTTGAGTATGAAAAAAAGAAGCTCCAGAAAGAGCCTCAAATTTACTTAACATTTAACAATCCACTGCTACTTGTAAAAAACTACAGTTATTAGCAGGTTTAATTCTAATATCTACTTCTTTTATTGAAATAATTACAATTTCGATTACCGTTTCCAACAATTATCTGTAATCAAATAGTTACACTACAAAGGCAAAAGAAAAAGAGCTATATTTCAAGCTCCTTTTATTAGAAGAAATCATCTGTTCCAGGATTAACTTCGCCATCAGTATCGTTTGCTTTAAATTCATTGAGGAATTGATTAGCTGATGTTAAATAATCTTCGTATCTAATATTTGAATCAACCATAAGTTTGTTATAGATGTCTTCGAGACCGCCAAGCATATACTCTTCAAACTCTTTGTAGTTATCATCTGTTTCTGGATTTCTAAACGTTCTATTTAATCGAGCTTTTTCATCGTATTTATCTTTGTTCCCTAATAAAGTAACAAACTTGAACGCCAATCTAACGTCATGGCTATGGGAATTAAATTGTTCAGCCATGATGTTTTTATCTCTTGATTTATCAGAATCTGGCTTCACTTTATGGTTGTGCATTACTCCAACAATCGCAGACATGACGAACACTTCTATAACAAGGTTAAAAACTGAGGCACCAGAGTCTTCGTCAATTTTGCCCACTAAAGCATTGACCATATCAGCGTGTCTACCATAGAAGTAATAATTCTTAAGGAACATGTTTTTATCTGCAGCCATATTATTTTCCTCCTAAAGCTATAACACTATGATATGTGTCTTCTTTAAAGATACTGTATTCTGAGCCAATTTGTGACTTCATTTTTTCCCTCAAAATTGGACCGCCAACATCATTAATAAAAACAATAATCTGATCGGCGATTTTCGGCATTAAGTCACTAAAGCTTTCCATTTGTTTCATACCAAAGTTAGAAACAGGCGCATCCATAACGAGTGGGTACGATTCTTTTTCCACCTCTTCTTCGACAGCTTCAGGATCAATATCCTTTTCACCATTGACTTTAATGATTGCGCCAATAAAAGCAAGGGCAACAGCAACATCTTGTCCGCCAGAAGTAAAATCATTAGATAACTCGTAATCTAGGGTTTTGATTTGAACACCGTAATTAGAATCTAAGGTAAATGTAATTACTTCTTCATAGAAATCTCTGAAAATCTCATTAATGGCTTTAGCAAGTTTTTCTCTAGTTTCCTTTTCTTTTCTTTGAATGAATCTATCAATTTGGTTCTTCAAGAATTCAGCCTCAAGATAATAGGCTTGAAGCTTTTTGGTTTTTTCATCTCTGCTCTTTAGAATCCGAGCTTCTTCCTCTAATCTATTGATATTGTCCTGTTCTGTAAGAATAGATTTTTCTTTTTGACGCTTTTCGTCCATTAAATAAACAATTTTTTGGTTGTAACCAATTTCTTGCTCTTTTAATTTTCCTATATCTTCTCTAACACCACCGATATCTTTATTTAGCTGTTCTAATTCTTCCAACTTTTCGTTGTAGGATTTCAAATCATCAGCAAGGCCTTTTCTTTCTCTTGTAAAGTCTTCGTCAAAATAATTTGCTTGCCTCTTTATTTCTTTGATTTCATTTTTAAAAGTTTCAATTTCAAATCCAATATTATTTGGAGGCAATAATTCTAAAAGGTCATGTAATTTGTTCCAATGATCAGAACCTTCTACAAGATCCTCACCACAGATACACTTATGATTTGCCATTAAGAAATTAATAGCATCAACATTCATTCCAGGAATACCTTTGTCAATACTATCCGCATCCTTCATCGTTTCTTCAACATCTTCTAAAAGAGATGCAAGAGCGAGATAAAAACCATTTGAGCTCATTTTTTTGAACAAAGTCTTTTTTCTATCGTTAATTCTGACTCTTAGTGCGCTCAATTCATTGGAAAGAACTTTAGTTCTTTTTTGCTTTCCTTCTACTTCGGCATAAGCCATAAGCCTTTCGCTCAAGGTATCTCTTTGAGTTGTGTTATAGGTAATCTCACCTTCAATTGTTTTGATTCTTTCTTTTGCTGAGTTAATCCTATCGTTACAGCCTTGAACCGTTTCAATTATTTCCTTCAGTCTTTTGTTGGCTGTATTCTTGCTAATCTCAACTTCATAATCTGCACTTGCTGCATCTAAATGTTTGACAGCTTCATAGAGATGATTAAAACCAAGAAGACCTTTGACAGCTTTCGCAAAGTCATTATTTGTTCCACTCTTTCCTCTAGACATTTGTTCACCAACTCTTGTTAAGCTTTCACCTTCAAGGAAGAAATATGGAAATAGATCTTGATGCATTAATTGCTTAATAAGTAAATTTGCATCTCTTCCTCTAACTTGTTTGCTAATTCCTTCATCATCTTGATAATCAACAGTAATTGTTGAATCTTCGGCATCGACTCTCTTACTAAGTTTATGGAAAAGTTGCTTTCTTGAAATTGTATATAGTCTATTTGCATGTAAAAGAGAAACGGAAGCACAAACCTCTTCATAAGATTCTGGCTTCATGTTACTTCTTAAAGATTCATTGAGAATTTTTGTATACTTACAAGTTCCGTATAAGATCCACTGAAAAGCTTGAATTAACGTTGTTTTGCCAACACCGGATTCAGCAATTACGATTGTAACTTTTTTATCAGGGTTTGTTGAAAAATCGATTGTTTGTTCACCTGTAAATTGACGGAAGTTTTTAAGAGTTAAAGATTTAATAATCATTTTCCCACCTCCGACTCGATGATTTTTTTAATTCTATCAATCATCTCTTTGTCTTTTAGGCCATCAGGTTTTTGAGCATAATTTGCTCTTTCTAATTTGAGAACTCTTTTTCTGATATTATCTCTCATTTCCTGAACTGGCGTAGCATTATCTTCAATCGCCATAGTTAATACCCTCCCAATCAATGAATTCGTTTTCGTCAACCATATCAAAATCATTAAGACCAAATATGTCAGTGATTTCATTTACCAAGGCATCGGATTCATGTTCGTTTTCAGCTAAAGAAGAGAATTCCTTAATTCTTTCAACTTCGTTTTTCGCCAAAGACTTAAAACTGCTTAAAAACTCACTGCTATATGCGCTTGCATCATCTAACGATATTGGCAATGTAACAAAATCGTAAATATATGAATATTTTTTTCCTTCAAATTTTCTTAAAACACGTCCTCTACGTTGAATATATTCTCTTGGGTTTGTGCTACTAGCCAAAATAAATGCTGTTTTGATGCTTGGAATATTAACACCTTCATCCAAACACTTAATGGCAACGACCGCTTGTAAATCATTCCCATCTTTATAACGTTCTTTAATAACTTTTCTTTCTTCAATATTTTCTCTAGATGTATATCTAGCTATTTTCATTCCTAAATCATGGCCAAGCATTTTGCAGACTTCATCTATTTGTTTAGTTTCCTCTCCCGATAATCCTCCGGAAACTTTGCCTGTTCCACAATAGATTAATAAATTGTGATCGTTTTTATACTTTTCAATTTCTCGTCTTAAAACATCAAGCTTATTGGAAGCGGTTGCAACAATTCTCGCTCTCGCTATTGCGAGTCTTTCTCCCTCTTTAGTTAATTTTGGTTCACCGTTAGAAACATAAGTGTTCTTACTAATTTTTTCTGTCAATTCTAAATATTTTTGCAATTCTTCATCATTCAAAGAAACAGGAACTGGATAGTAGTAATATCTAGTTAAAACATCCGATTCAATAGCTTCTCTCAAACCATAATGAATAACAGGATCTCCAAAATAATCATAAATCGCATTTGTGCCATCTTCATCTCTGTGTCTATCGATAGTTGCAGATAATCCGATTCTATATTTAAAACTGTCAATCATTGATTCACGTAAGCCTTCAGCACCGAAGTTATGAACTTCGTCTGCTATGAATAAAACATCACCTTTAATGCCTCTTAAGAGTTTTTGAACTCTATCAAGCTTGAATGATGCATTTGTTGTAATAAAGAAGAAGTTATCAATAATTCTGTCATTGTAATCTTGGATGGTTTGTCCAAGAACTGACTCATAATTCTTATACTTTGAATCAGAATATCCAACAATAAACTTCAAATTGAAGTTTTCTTCTTCTTCTACCCATTGCTCGACCAAATGAGTATAAGGACAGACAATAACTGTTGCCATCCTATAATTCAATCTTTCTAAAAGCTTTACAGCAGCTGTTAAACCTGTAATAGTTTTACCTGTGCCTGTACCCATATCAAAAAGACCTCTATACCCTTGTCTTGCCCATTTATTCAAGGCATCTTTTTGATATTTGTACAATTCAAAAGGATATCTACATTCTGGCTTAGCCCCACTAAGTTGTTTTCTGATTCTTTCTCTGCTTTCATATTCATCAATATCTCGATGGTATGAAGCTTTTCTATATTTAAAAAGTGCATTTTTTACTGCTTCAGGAAAGTCGTAAACTTCAAGCGTATTTGTTTTATCGTCCCAAAGTCGATCAAAATCATCTTCTATCATAGAAACACGCTTTGGTTCTTCCCAGCTTTTGAAAACTTGAATAGACTCAAAATTATTAGCGAAAGCATTGTCTGATTCATTCAATGAACCAGTAAAAGCAACTTTGTTCTCGCTTTCATCAACAAAAAGACCAATCTTTTCATGAAACATGCCCATATCAGCCTCATCGTAAGCTGATATCTTGTCAGCAACCTTAATATCTAATACACCTTCTTCAATAAGGTGACATAAAAAATTTAAACGTTCGCAATCAAACTCATCAGTGTGATCTTTGAATTCTCTCAGCAATGCATCTTCAACCACTTCTTTTCTGTTTTTGTATCCTAATTTTATTGCCTCAACATCTTCTTTGTATAAAATCGGGGAAACAACAAAATAAATGTGTGCATTTTCTTTTGAGAGCAAGTAACTAATTCCTTTAGAAATTTTTAATAATGCTGACGACGAAAAAAAGCCAACAGCTCTCTTATATATAACACTACATTCAAGCATTTTAGAAACAAAATAAGTTCCTAAATCAGGACAGTCATCGGAGCGATATTTATCTTTAATTTCTATTTCCGTCAGTTTCATATTTATAAAGTTTTCAATGCATCAATAAGAACGTCGATTTCTTCCTTTGTGTTAAAAGCACCAAGACTAATTCTTACGGTTCCTTTGCTTTCTTCAGAACCGATGAATTCATGAACAAATGGACTGCAATGATATCCCGATCTAACCAAAATATTAAATTCTTCACTAAGAATAGAAGAGACATCATCGGAAAGGTATCCATCAACAGAGAAAGATACTATCCCAAGCACATTTTTATCGCATGGCAAGTATAATTTTATCTTATTTATCTTAGAAATACTATCTAAAAGATAGCGAGTAAGTTGGATTTCATGATCTAAAACATTATGATTTCTCAGCCAATCACAGCTCACATTCAAGCCATAAATGGCAACAGAATTTGGAGATCCAGATTCATATTTAGCAAACCCTTTGGAAGGCATTTCGTGATTAAGCGAATCACTTCCATTTCCACCACTTTTGACAACCGCTAAGTTGTAATCGCCAGAAATAATAAACCCAGCAATGCCAAACGAAGCATACAAAGATTTGTGTCCTGCAAAAACGCAAAAGTCACTATTGTTCAATTCCGGATTCTTAACACCAAATATTTGAGCGGAATCTAAAATAGTAATAGCACCATATTGCTTCGACAGACCAAAAATGCTTTGATAATCAAGCTCAAACCCAGTTACATTGCTCACTTGAGAAGCAAAAACCGCTTTTGGCTTTTTGATTGAAAACATTTCTTCTATTTTTTGTAAATCTGGATGCCATGTCTTTTTGTCAAAAGGAATAACTATTATTTCAATATCAATTGATTTTTTAACATTATAAAGAGGCCTGACAATTGCGTTATGTTCAAATGGTGTAATATAGACACAATCGCCATCATTAAAATCAATACCTTGAATAATCAGATTTAAACTCTCTGTTGCACTAGAAGTAAAAACGACTTTATTAAAATCAACCTTAGCAAAGGAAGCGATTTTTTTCCTTGTGTCAAGAATCATCTCGGCTATGTTACTCGATTGTTTGTATAATCCTCTTCCTGAATTAAATGCTAGATTTCTATTAGCATAATCAAGAGCCTTATAGACTTCTTCAGGTTTTGGATAGGTTGTTGCACTATTATCAAAATAGATCATAAATAACCCCCCTATAATAAGTCTTTAAGGATCTTGCTTAACACAGCTATTTTTTCAGAAGATGTAACGCTTCCGGAAAATTCTTCAAGAACGCTCTCAACATTATTCTGTAAAAGTGCTGCCATTCCAGAAATTTCATCATCGCTATTCAAAACTGATGATAAATCATTGTTTTTCAGAGAAACAATTTTTGCCGTAGTTAAAGCATTTTTAAATTGATAAAGTGCCTCGCTGAGTTTTTTGGATTTATCAGAATCCCAATCTTCAATGTGTTGTCCAATTGAAATTTTAGACAATTCATCAATAGCATCAAAATCTTCATATGATAAATTTACAATAGAAGCAAAAATATCCTTATCCGCCTTCTCTAATATTGGTGTTTCGCCGGTCTTAACGTGCTTTTTAACAAAGTCTGTTAATCCCATTTTTAAGCTCGTTTTTTCATCGATGTTAAACAATTCCTTAGTGGACTCAATTATTTGTTTTTTGAATTTATTCAATAAAGCATCTTTATTATCGACGATTCTCTTAATTTTTGTATAAATATCATCATAATTTTTGGTTTCAAATATTTGCTTTGGACTATCAAAAATAGATTCAAATGGATTTATATTGAATGAAAGAAAAACATTTTTATATTCAATTAAATCAAGGTCTAGGGATAAGTAGTTGTTATTGGTTGTACATAGTCTTATTACTTGAGGTAAACCAATGAAGAAGCGTTTAATAGAATTTGAAAGAGCTCTTATATCTTTTCGGAAGTTATTCTCTGATTCAGTATGGAAAAGCTTCATCATTTTTTTGAGATAATTCTTTTGTTCGAGCGAGCCTTTAGAAAACGACAATTTATATTTATCATTCAATATTGATTTGACTATATTGTCTGAATCAAGATCAATTTCTTTATTGGAAAAATATAGAACAACATTGTCTGACAATTCAGAAATAGCTTTAGCGAGCAAAATAGGCAAAACACCAACTCGAATTCCGTAAGGAGGGAGAGTGTATTTTTGAACAATTTCAAGTACCGTTATTTTGCTTCCAGCAGATTTTGAAATTGTATCTTTAATTTCTTCAATGATCGTTCTAAAATTTTTCGAACTTTCAGTACTTTTGCTTAGTGAATCATTTTCATCTAAAACAGACACTTTGACAGATGTTTCTGGACTTGTTGGAGAGTAATTTAAATCGTTATCACCACCATCTATTAACCAATCTATCACGTGATTTATTGCCTTTTGGTATTGAGTGGTGACTTCTTTTTTGTTAATTAATTCATTGTTAAAAACCAGCTTAAATGGGTAGATGCTATCCATAATGTTTGAAGCAAGCAAACCCAATGTCTTCTCGTTCTTCAACAATACAGAGTAATACTCGCATCCTTCATTAAAATATTTATTTATTAAAAATCTGACGTCACTGTTAGATTCTTGAAGGAGCAGGTCTATTTCGCTTTTTGTTATTTCATCAAGGCCTTTCTGCTTTTGGACTTCTTCTAAACAAGCAACCCTTAAAATTGATTGATAGAAAACGTTTTCAATTTCTTCGGTCGGATACTTGTAAATAATCCTTCTGTCATTAATTTCTTTGCATTTATCAATTATTTCTTCAACCGACATCTTGTTGCGTAAAACATTAACGATAATTCCATCGCAATAATTTGTTTCAAAATAATAGTTAAATGATTTTATCATTCTAAAATCTTCTTCTGAATAAAATATAACCTTGAAAAATCTAGTAATTTTGTTTTCCTCATTATGCTTTCTTGGCAAAACAAACCTATGTTCATTAATCCTTTCTGCAAGATCGCCATATTTAATGTTTTTAAATTTTGTTTTTTGCAAAAATTCAACCATTTCATCAATTTGTTTTGTGTTAGAAAGAGCAAAGGAAAGAAGATTGTTCAAAATATTTCTTCTAAGATAATGCAAATCAATTAACTTGCTAATGATCTGACTAACATCTTTTAAAGGCATTCCTAGAGCTAGAGCGATAATTTGCTCATTTGAAGGGAATCTTTCAAGATTATTTATCATTAAAATAATGGACAAAGCTTTGATTATTCTTCTTTCAGTTCTGTTTTCTAGTTTTGAAAGAATCGATTCTGTCCTATACCAAATATTTCTGATATGATTGGTCTCTTCTTTCTGAAGCATTGGACTAAAGTAATCGTACACTTTATCAACATTAAAAAGTCCACTGCTCTCAGAATGAATGAATGAGTTAAACGAATTATCATCTGTATCTGATAAAAATGTAAATAACGTTCTTTCATTTTGAGCTGCATATTCGGAAACCTGAATTAAGCAATAGGCGGTTATCGGATTAAGAGGAAAACAGCCATTAAATAGTACCTTTTCAGCAAGTTCATTCTCGAATAGAGAAAGGGATGATATTTCTTTATAAAATTCTCTATTTTCTTGTAAATACTTCTCAACAATCTTTTCGCTCTCAGCGCCTTTGCTTCTTTTTATAGCTGCAGCGATAATTTGGTAGTTTTCATCTAAGCTTCTGTTGAAACGGATCTCTTTGAATCTTCCTTCAACAACCTTGAAAGAATAGCTTTTATTTTTGCTACCATCATCATAAAGAGTAATACTCTTATGTGTAACGCAGCAGAGATGAATTTGGTTTCCTCTACTGCTTCTTGCACACAATTCAGCAAAATCCTGGATCACTTTAAGATCCTTCATTAGATTATTTGAATTACTCTCAATGAATTTTGAAAATTCATCGAAAACAACAAATAATCCACTGTAACCATGCTTCTTAACGGATATAGAAATATCAGAATATGTCTTAACGACATCATTGTTAATTAAAGGATTAAACTCCAAACCGATATTCACACAATCATATAATTCCTTAAAAGAAGCATATGCGGTTGGTGAATAGTTTAATAATCCTTGTCTAAGCTTTTCTAAATTAATATTTTTAAAGCCTTTACATTTCAGAAGAACTTCTTCTTTCACTTCTTCCTTAGCCATCCATCTATCAAGCAAACTGATGCAAATGTCAAATGCAGATTGAGGGATGATAGAATCCATGTCAGCTCTTTTTAATGATTCGTTTAATGCTATTTGCATTGATTGAACGACGTTGTCGTAATTTGAGTTAATAAGCACTGGAAGCAGGGAAATATTTTTTTCTTTTATCTTTAAAAGATCATTTTTTAAGTCGGAATCAATTTTTCCTATCTTTTCAACTAATTCGTTCCATTCAACAGTATCTTTGTTTGGACCCAACAAAAAGATCAATATTAAAAGTAAAAAGGATTTGCCTTTGCCATAAGGTCCTACTAAAGTAGTTGCATAATCTTTTGAAGTACCAAGAACAGTTTTAACATATCTCTTAAGAACATCACAAATGTCGGAAGTCGGGATATATTCTTTTATTTTTTCAGAATTGTTTAAATCAAGTTCAAGATTAACGGATGATTGAAAATTCTTGTTAATAGAAAAGTAATTAGAGTACATTATTGATCACCTCCGAAATACCTTCTGAATATATCAGGCAGTTTGCATTCTTTTTCAAAATAGACGGTATTTAAACCTGCGGTTTTATTAATAGTAATCAAGCCATTTCTTCTCATCTCTTCTAAGTATTGCAAATACATGTTCTTATCGAGGTTGAAGATTAAATATGGGGATCCAATCTGTTCAAAAGAATCTTCTATTTTAAATTCTTTGAATTTATATAAAACCGAAAGAGAATAATAAACAATTAAGTAGGAAAGGCTGTTGTAAGTCGGTCTAACTTTTTCAATTCTATCTCCGTTTTTCCTCAACAACTTTAACGATGACAAAGGGCATACATAATTGTCTTCAGGATTATTAATTAATTCATCATCAATGTAGCTCTTAAGAAAGACACTCACATCTTCATCAATATACTCTGGTTTTGTTTCAAAACCATCCATTGAAAAAACAGCTTCTAAATATTTGACGAGATCTTGTTTTCTGAAGCTTTTCAAATCAGTGTTAAAAGTACCATAAAAAACAGGACACTCTTCATAATTTGTGCAAAGATAAAAATGAATCATAAACCAGGTAAATGGCGATTCAAAATATCTGTCCCATTTCAAAATAAGTTTGCCAAGATTTCCAATTTCAGTTTTTGTAGCAGAAGATACAATTATATCGCTTGCTTGGAGCCAATATCTCAATCCTTTTACCATATTTGCACCTATTCCAAGCATTCGAATACCATTATTCTTTGCAAAAACATTAACTTCTTCATTTTCGGCGATAGTATTTAAAGCTTTTTCGTACCAACCATCTCTTATATAGAAGGACTCACTTTTTTTAAATTTAATTGTATTGGGTTTCATATTAATCGCCTTTCTTAGTTCTTAGAACTTTTTTCATGTAACAACCACCATCGAAATGTTTTACACATTCAAGGCAGCCTACACATTTTGAAGAATCAATCGTATACATGATTGTACTGTTGCTTACATGCCCTTTTTCAGAATTAACAACTTTAAGAGCATTAAATTTACAAACGCTTTGGCAATAAGAGCAGCCTATACAAGTTTGATACTTAGTGATTTGATTTCTCACACAGTCCGACATTTCTTTTTGATTCTGAAATGGTTTTGACACCTTAAGAAATGTAACTTTTAATTCTGTAGATCCATTTTTCCCAGATAAGCGGATAATTGGCTCATTGGTTATTTTGGACAAAACATAAACTTCATTAAGTCTTTTGTTTCCGATTTCTTTATTGATTAAACCTAATGGTTTAAAGAAGGTATATAAATCATCAGTTATAGCCTTCGTTAATTCAAAATTAATACTTGCCTCATCAAAGGTACAAGGTTTAAAAGTAACAACTGCATTCTTGCTATGCTCAAGACCATTGCCTCCTTGCCTCGCCTTCCACTTGCCTTCGTCAATGTATTCTTGCCAGTCTTCCTTGCCAACTTTTTTTGCAAACCTATATAGCATGTTCTTAAAATTGGAAGATTCTTCATTCATATAAATTGATGACAAAAAAGCAGACCAATCGCTATTATTTGGGCAACACCAACATCCAACTCTAGAAAATCCTTGTTTGTAAGCATCGTTGAACGGAATATTATTCGCAAGAAGATATAGCCAAACATCAAAATCTGTCCAATCAATAATTGGAGAAGCAACTAATTGTTTTGAAATCTTAGGGCTATCAGTATCTCTATCGTATTTACTTCTTGCTAAAGATTCCGCTCTTCTCACGCCTTGAAAAGAAAGCAATCTCAATTTGTTTTTATAAAGCTGCTCAATCTTTTTTGTAATTGCACCAGTTTTGAAAATCGTGCAACACCAACGCATAACCCTGCTGGGAGGGCCAACTACTTCACACAAATTTTCAAAATCTTGATCGTTATTTTTAGCAATTAATAAAGGCGTGTGAGGATATTGTTTTTTAAATAATTCAACATATTTTCCTGATGCAGGGTATTCTAAAGTTGTGTCGCCATAAATATGAGGAACGCTTTCAGTGCCTAAAGCTCTCATCACCAAATGGCTTGTAACAGTTGAATCTTTACCACCGCTAAATGATACAAACATCGATGACAAATCATAATTTTTTGAAATGTTTCTAATATACTCTATAGCCTCATCAGTGATTGAATTTAAATGATCTTTATTTAGCAGAATAAACTTCTTAATAAAATCATTGTCCGTATCTGAGGCAACATACTTTAGATTTTCATCTTCGTATTTCTTTAGTTCACTAATCACATGTAAAGGATCTCTTTTTCTAAATTCAGAAAAAGGCATTTTGATTTTTTGCCCATTAACAACATAGTTGTTAGCTCCTACACACCAAATTGATTTGCCTGCAAATTTGAAAGGTTCTTCTAATAAAACTTCTAATAATAGTCTTTCAGCGGCAAAAACAGGTCTCAAATCGGCACCTATTTTTAGACATTTAGAATTGCATTCAGGACATATTTCGGAACAAGAAGGGGCACAACATTTTTCACAATAGAAAACTTCTGTTTTTAACAGTTCTGTTCTCTTACCGCACACAGGACATGTGCTAGTTTCACAGAGAAGATCATCACAGTTTTTACAAATATAAGTTTGCAAGGGAAGCGCCTCTTTCTTTAAATGACTATTTAGTAAGACATATGTTATCACATTTGCTGGACTTTTAAAATTGTTATAAGAAAAAAGTCCAATAATTCTAGCAACAATAGCCGAATAGAGACAATAAATATGTATAAAGATGTAATCTTTTTTTCTATTATTATAAATCTCAACCATTTTAATTCTCCTTAAAAGCTATTTTCTTGAGATATAAATCAACTTCTTCACACCACTTTTGCATTCTTTCATCATATCCTTCCATCTTCTCAAGATTATTCTGAAGAGAAATTACAAAGTAAGAGGCCATATTTTCTATTTCGCTATGAGATCTATTTACCTGGTCTCTTGTGTATCTGAAGCAGCGAATAAAAAGTTCCTTATCCCATAAAGCAATAGTTTCTTTTATGAAATCATTGAACTCCTGGATATAAGGTTCATAAATGGAAAGTAAGTGATCGTTTATCAAACAACAAACATAATAATTGGGTTCAAAAGGCAATTTGCCTATATCAAATCTATCTAGTTTATCTATTCTTTTACTTTTCTTTTCCTTTTTACTTTTACTTTGTGTACTTTCGTTAGCAGAAACCGAGTTAATGTCAGCATTATCTTCATTTATGTCAACATTAATTGAATTATTGTTAGCATTAATTCCATAGAACCTAGAAACCTTCTCTTCCTCTTCAGGAGACAAAATCCAATGCGGCCTTTCAGTTTTCTTTCTTCTATAAGTAGAAGCCAGGAATTGTTTCTGAATAGCTTTTGAAGTTACTACACCATCGTACTCTAAAGATAGAGAATCTATCATGTGACATTCTTCCATCTTAAGTAGGATAGTTTTCACGTATTCGACATCAAGCTCAAAGTTTTTAAAATCTAAACTGGTCCAAATAGAATCCGCTAATTCATCAAGAGTCATTTCTAAATAATAACCAGAGGAATACACCATGGTTAGAAAGCAAATATAGATTGAAAGAAATTCTGCACCATAAAGCTTCATGAGCTTCTTGATCTTAGGCTCAAGCAAAATGTCGGTGTCTATAGGAAAATAGTCTAGCCCTACTTTTAATTTTCTAGCCATAATCTCTCCTCTATTTTTCGTTTAAAAAACTACAATAATAAGCGGGTTGTGCATTATTTCTGCAGTAAAAAGTCAATTATTTTCGTTTTTGATTACTGTTCACAGGTATTATTTGCAATTACCTATTTAAGCTCATTTTTTTCGATATATTCTTCAAGCATATTCCTGGTGATTCTCTTAGAAGAACCAATGACGAAACAGCGAAGTTTTTTATCTTTGATGAGCTTATGAATGACTCTAGTTGGTACAGATAAAGCTTCAGCAAGTTCTGCAACTGTGAAGAATTCTTTATTTCTAAGCTGCTCTTTATCGAGCTCTGATAATTCTGCCATTAGATGATTTCTCCTTCTTTTTTGATAGTTTTCAAAATGAGGTTAATGCCTGTTTTATAAACAAAGACTCTTTTATTGGTCTTAATTGTGCATTTGCTATCGCCATATTCAAAAGCGATCACTCTGAAATATTTCTTATCGATATACTCCTGGAACGGGAGATTATCTTCATTAAGAATTCCACTGCTTCTAAGGATTGAAAGCATCTTTACTTTATCGATTCCTTCAATAGCTAAAATAGTCGGAACATCTAATAGGTCTTTAAGCACACCAGAATCGGTAGCTCTTTTAACAAATTGACGAGCTTCTTCTGTTTCTTTATGGTCTTTTTCTAATAAAGAACATTTAAGTAAAAGCGCGGCATGATCTTCGAGTAATGCCTGAGCTGTTTCTGGAGAAGATACGACAGACCTTAATTCATATTTACCTGTTCTTCTAATAGCAGGAAGAACTTCCTCTGTAACCCAAACCACGAATGGCTCAGCTTCTTCTTTTCTACTTTGTAGAATCAAGCGGTATAAATTACTTTCAGTGATAAAGGTAAAGTTTTGTGGTTTACCGCTTGTTGGAAGTTGGATCTTCACCACTCCTTCTTTCTTGAGTCTTTTTCTGGCATCGCTGACATTTCCAATATGGAGAATAGCGCATGCATCTTTTAAACAAAGAACCGGTCTTCCAAGAGGATCCACTGTTGTTCTAATCGTTCCAAGAGAGGAACTTGTATAAGGGATAATATTATTTTCCATGGTTTTTTCCTTTCATTCTTTTTAAGAAATTGTCTGAACCCATAATCTTTGATTCCACTATCGATTCTGTATGATTATCTTCCCTGGATAAGTTATGGAGATAGATCATTGTGGTATTGATGTTTTTATGTCTCAAAATCATCTGAACCTCTTCCACACTTACTCCAGATTTAAGAGCTAAGGTTGCAAAAGTATGTCTTAGTCCATGAGCGCTGTATCTAGGATCATCTAAATCGATAGAACGAAGCAGCTCTTTTATTCTTTTAGAAATAACTTGTGTGGTTATTCTTTCTTCTGGATTGCGATTGCTATGAGAAATGAACAAAGCTTCAGCAGAAGAATTCCTCATTAAAAGGTATTCATCAAGAACCTCTTTAACAGATAACGGAAGCTCCACTCTTTGGTCTTTAGAGCTATGTCTTTTTCCTTGGATGAATAGATATCCATCTTTGATGTCGGTGACGTCAGCTCTAGCTACTTCAATAGTTCTTAATCCAGTCATAACAATAAGCATCACAATTGCAAAATCGCGATAGTTTGAAACTGATTGTGAACTCAGTCTTTTTGCTTTTAGCAAAAGCTTGTGAACTTGAGCAAGAGTTAGTGGCTCTCTTGTAAAATCCGATTCGATTCTTTCATAGGTGAGATCAATAGAAACATCTTCATAGAACTTTCTTCGATAACACCACTGATAGAATTTCTTTAAAACAACGATGTATTTTTGGATAGATGAGCCCATCAACTTTTTCTTGATTTTGAGATAGTCATTTTTGAAAGCTACTACATCTTTTTCATTTGGTTTATCTATACCTTTTTGTTCAAGGTAATCTACATAGATTCTTAGTAAGCTCCCATATGACTTTTTGCTCACTCTTTCATTGTCGATGGAATCGATGAATTCGTTGACAAGTTCTCTATGAGAACGAGCATTTAGAATAAGCTCTCTAGATTCATTCATCTCTATTTATCCCGTTTATTCTATCCACTTCATCAAGATAGGCTTTTTCAGCGTAGACAAAATCCTTGACCTCCACTCCTAAAGCTTCCACTAGCTTAACGATAAGTCTGGAATTCATTAGTCCACCCTTTTTGCCGTTTTCAATAAGGTTATACTCACATGGGAGCATTCCTATTGCTTTGGCAAGCCTGACTTGAGATAGTCCTGCGTTTTGTCTGAACTGAGCTAAGTAAGTTCGATAGACAAACTTAAAATCTTTGTTTCTTTTTCTGGCCATGGCCTATTTCTCCTTTCTCCCCAGTTACCCACTGCTCTTGAGGATTTGCGATTATTCTAGAAAGGAAAACTTAGCCTGCATATTTGCTCGGAGTATATAGTTTTTGCTTCGTGATAATGTCTTAGAGAAAATCTATATATTCGGAGCAACTACTCAAGAAAGACTCTTTTTATTTATGATTTAAGCGGTTTATCAAGCTCTACATGGATCGGAAAGGATCCAATGAAAAAGGATGAAAAAGATGTTCTCTTCACACAAACGAAAGAGCAAATACTATCACTACTTAATAAACAATTAATCACCAAAGAGCAGGCTGATTATCTTTTAATAAAGGCTAGAGAAAAACTCGGTTTACCTCATTTGAAATAGTCTATTTATCTATTGATAAATAGTTTTTGTTACGCGAACATATGGATGAAAGGAGATATATTAATGGAAATTATTGTCACACCTAAAAAGGAAGCAATCAAAATTGATCTAGAGACTGGCAAGAAGATAAAACTGAAAGTTGCAGGATACGCTCGTGTTTCTACCGACTTAGATGATCAAAAGAACAGCTTTGAATTCCAGAAGCTAGAATTCGAGACCAGAATCAAACAAAATCCAGAATGGGAATTTGTTGGAATGTATTCCGATGAAGGTATCTCAGGAACCTCCATCAACCATAGAGATGGATTTAAGAATATGGTCGAGGCCGCAAAAAACGGTGAAATAAACCATATTCTCACAAAATCTATATCCAGGTTCGCCAGAAACACAGTTGACTTCTTAAATACCGTTAGAGAGCTAGCAAAAGTAAATGTCAGCGTTTATTTTGAAAAGGAAAATATCACTACTAACAAAGATAACATTGATTTGATACTTACTCTTTACGCCTCTTTAGCTGAATCAGAATCTCGCTCCATTAGCGAAAACGTTAAATGGGGAGTGAGAAAAAGAATGAGCAAAAATGAAAGAAAGGTTCCAGTTGGAGCTTTGGTTGGTTACTCTCAACATCCAGATGGAACCTGGTACATTAACGAAGACTCAGTCCTTATTAAGAAAATCTTTGAAAAGTTTCTTGAAGGATATACCTTTAGGCAAATAATAGCTGAAGTAAAAGCTATGGACACAAACAAAGAACGTAGCTGGAGCGTTAGTAAGATAGGTCGAATCTTAAGATGCGAAAAATATAAAGGGTTCATAATTCATCAAAAGACCGTCACTATCGATGTACTTACTCATAAGCGAGTGAAGAATGAAGGAATTGAACCAATGTACACAATTAGAGGTCATCATGAAGCAATTATCCCAGAAGAAACTTTTGACTATGTTCAAATCATCATGGATTCATTCAAGGGGAAATTTGGAGAGTTTGAAACATCAAACAAAAAAGAGTTTTCTGGAATGGTCATTTGCGAAAAATGTAACCGAGTTTTAAGAAGAATTACTTATCAGTATAACAAACAACAATACTTAACCTGCAAAACTTCTAAAAACAAAGAAGGTGACGAAAAAAGCTGTGATGCGGAAGTTATTCCTTTAGTTATATTTAAGGACATATGTATAGACGCATATAAAAACCTCAGAAATAATAAGACTTTTGCAGCTTCACTGACTTCTACTTTGATTGCAGAATTAGCTAACAAAGACTTCGTAAAAGAAATCAGCGAAATCAACACAAAAATAGAATCAGTTAATAAAAGCATTAACGAACTAGTTAAGTCACAAGTTGAGAACGATTCTAAGAATTACCCCGCGGAATTCTCAAGGCTGAAAGCTGAAAGAAACATACTCCAAAAGGAACTTATTAAAATTAAAGATTTAGCAAAAAATAATTATGAACTGCAGCGAAATCTTACTAAAATCGACACTTTTTTAAAAGAAAATAGCGAGTTCGATTATCTTCACTTTAAAGAGATCGTTTATAAAATCATCCATAAAGCAGATGGCTCGTTTAGATTCCTAGTTAGAGGTGAAAATTTTGATTCTCTAAATAAAGAACAGATAGATATTCAGGCAAAGAAAAAAGAGCCACTAATGACAAAAATAGTGACTCTTAATGATGCTCTTATTAAATACGACGTTGTTGTTATGGAGGGGCAGAAGAATGATTAAAACAATGCACCATCTTTCACCAGATGGGAAGAAGTTAAATGTATGTGCTTATGCCAGAGTTAGTTCTGATAGGTCTGAGGCTGAGATGAGTCTTGATAATCAAATAGACTATTACACTACTTTAATTTTGAGTAATCCAGATTGGGAATATTGTGGAGTCTATGCTGATGAAGGAATATCCGGTACCTCTTTACTAAGCAGAAAGCAATTTAAAATCATGGTTGATAAAGCTCTTAAAGGAATGATCGACATTATCTTAGTTAAATCCATCTCAAGATTTGGAAGAAACATCGTTGATGTCATTGGAGCAATCAATAAATTGAGAACTATGGGAGTTGAGGTTTATTTTGAAAGAGAAAATATTTCCTCTTTAGATGTCGCTTCCACTATCGCTTTAAGCATGTATGCTCAATTAGCTGAATCTGAAGCTATAAGTATGTCCCAAAACATGACCTGGGCCATTGATAAAAGAATGAAAGCCGGAAAATACTACATTCCTGTTAACGAAATGCTCGGCTACAGATATGACTCAGAAGGCAATCTTTGTATAGTTGAATCGGAAGCAAAGATAATACGAGAAATCTTCTCCATGTATATCCAAGGATTGAGCCTTCTATTTATAGCTAGAACAATGATGGAAAAAGGATATAAAACTGGTATAGGTTCTTCTAATTGGAATGAAAAAACAATAACTCGAATTTTGATTAATGAAAAATATGTTGGTGATTGTTCTATGCACAAAACTTTTTCTGCGAAGTTATCAGCCAGAACTCAAGTGATAAATAGGGGTGAAAAAGATGCTTACTATGTAAAAGATGGCCATCCAGCAATTATCTCTAGAGAAGTATGGGATGAAGCATGTGCAATTAGAGAAAGAAGGAGAATCCAATTCAAACATGAAAAAGGTGAAACAAAAGCTCCTTTTAAAGAAGAATCTTGCTTCGGCATTTGCGCTCACTGCGGAAAAAATTATTTCATCAAGCGATTAAAGAACGGAGACAAAATCAGATACACTTTAACTTGCTCAGCAAATAAAGCGACTCTTACCTGTAGAGATAGCGAATCAGTTTTTGTGGAAGATTTAAAAGATATCATTCTAGCTCAAATAAATGTCATTAAAGGAGATATGATTTCTTTTAAGAAAGAGCTTAAGAAGACTTTCGTTTTAGATGCCACTGCTATTGAACAAAAACTTGATGAAGTAAATAGCAAAATTAATGAATACAAAATTAGAATAGAAACACCTTGTATAAAGATTGATGATTCTTTCCTAGCTCTAAAGCGTGAAATCTTAAAAGAGATAGACAATCTCATGATTGAGAAAAAAGCGCTTGAGAATACTCTTTTAACACAATCAAATAATGAATCTATGATCAAAGAGATTCTAGCTGCAGCAGAAAAGCTCTCATGCACAGATAGAGAACAAAAATATAAGTTCTTCTTCAAAAAGATGATTGTTAAATCCAGAACCGACTTAACTTTTATAATTGGTAACGATGATATAAGTAAATTAGATTTATTAAATCTACCTAAGCTCTTTAAAGGTACACACAGAATTAAAGTAAGAGCTCAATTTTATACAGTTAACTTTGGTGTCTTTTTTAATGCCTAATTTGAGCTTGCGGAGGAAGGACTTAAACACTTCCAAATCCCGACTGCCAGAAGTTGTTCAAAGTATAATAAGCTCTTAAGAAAGATAAAATGCAAAAATGGCCCCATTCAAAAAAGGTCATTTTTTTGCAGAAAAAGTATAAAAAAACTGACACAACTACATCTATTGTGTCAGTAGCAATCGAATGGTTGCGGAGGGTGGACTTGAACACACCGACCTCCAGGTTATGGGCCTGACGAGCTACCACTGCTCTACTCCGCGATCAGTGCTCGTCAGCCCATAAGGACCTCGGAGCAATTTAATTCTTACTTGCGGTTTTTGCGACGAGCGTTTTCACTCTTCACTTTTCTCTTAAGAGATTTCTTTAAGAAAAATTCTCTTTTTCTCGCTTCTTGGATGGTACCTGCTTTATTGACTTGTCTTTTGAATCTACGAAGAGCATCATCTAAGGTTTCGTTTTCACGAACTGAAGTCTTTGGCATGTTGTTCACCTCCTTAAAGCTTTACGCACTTGTCTATTATTTCAAAATATAGATATTATTGCAAGATTATTTTTAAATAATTTTCGCACCACTTGATGTGCCAATACGGTTAGCGCCTGCTTCCACCATGGCAAGCAAGTCTTCGTGTGTACGCACACCACCACTGGCTTTAACGCCCATTTCTGGACCAACTGTTTCTCTCATTAATTTAACTGCTTCAACAGTGGCACCACCGGTTGAGAAGCCTGTGCTTGTTTTAACAAAGTCAGCACCTGCTTCTTTAGCGGCTTTACATGCACGAACGATTTCATCGTTATTTAATAAGCATGTTTCAATAATAACTTTAAGAATGATTTTAGAGCCAACTGCTTGTTTGATTTCTCTAATCTCTTCTCTAACATAGTCATCATGACCCGCTTTTAACATACCGACATTGATAACCATATCAACTTCTTGAGCGCCTTCTTTAACGGCTAAAACTGCTTCTTCTACTTTGGTTTTTGTTAAGTTCATACCAAGAGGGAAACCAATAACGGTACAGACTTTAACGTCACTACCTTGAAGTTGAGATGCCGCTAATGGGACATAGGCAGGATTGACACAAACAGACATGAAGTCATAATGTTTAGCTTCTTCACAAAGTTTAACGATTTGTTCTGGAGTAGCATCCTGCTTTAAAAGTGTATGGTCGATTAATTTATTGTAATTCATAATTACGCTCCTTCTTTAAGCACTATATTATAACACAAAAAGAAAAAGTCCCGTTAAGGACTTATCTTCAAAGTTTAGAAAAACTTACTTTTCTTCTTTTTTAGCGGCTTTTTTAGCGGCTGGTTTTTTAGCAGCAGCTTTCTTAGCTGGAGCGGCTGGTTTTTCTTCTTTAACGAGTTTACCGTTTACGAGAACAGCTTTGCCGGCATAGTAGCCACATTTTGGACAAACGTGATGGGCTTTGATCATTGCACCACATTGTGGGCATGTGACTAAACCTGTAACGCTTAATTTGAAATGTGTTCTTCTTAATCTTTTTCTTGTCTTACTAATTCTTCTTTGTGGGACGGCCATTGTGTCTTCCTCCTTAGCAACGGGAATTAGTATATATAAATAGTACTATTTAGTCAATAGATTTTTAGACATCTTCTAAATAATTGTAATTTATTTCGATACAATCAAATCTTTTGTTAAGATAATTGTTTCAAACTGTCCTACCTTAGATTCCTTTGGAATCTTCACCTCTAAATAATTTGATGTATGACCAACATATGCTTGGAGATTTTCATCATATTTTTCCACTAAAACGCTGATTTCTTGACCGATGAATCTATTCGCGTATTTTCCATATAACTGATCACTTAAGGCAATGAGTCTCTTACTTCTTTCTTTTTTCACTTCTGGAGATATTTGTTCATCCATTCTCGCGGCCACTGTACCTGGGCGCGCACTATATGGAAAAACATGTAACATATCAAAGCACTCTTCACATAGATGATATGTATCCATAAAGTCTTCTTCTGTTTCATGAGGGAAGCCAACGATGACATCACCTGAAATCATCACGTTAGGCACTAATGATTTGATTTGTTTAACACGTGAGATAAATTGTTCTCTTGTGTATTTGCGGTTCATGAGTTTTAAGATTTTATTTGAGCCACTTTGAAGTGGGATATGTAAATGTTTAGCGAGGTTATCTTTTTCTTTGACAAGATTGATTAATTGATCATCAATTTCACTTTCTTCGATAGAAGAGATTCTTAAGCTCTTTAAATTAGGTATTTCTAATAATTCGTTAATTAATGAAGAGAAAGAGCAATCTTTTAAATCTTGACCATAACCACCGACATGGATGCCAGAAAGAACGATTTCTTGATAACCTTGCTCAACAAGATATTTAGCTTCATTTATGACATTATCTTTATTTCTCGAGCGCATTTTTCCTCTTCTATAAGGAACGATGCAATAGGTGCAGAAGTTATTGCAACCATCTTGGACTTTAAGGAACGCTCTAACGTTATCGGTATAAGATGTAATGCCTAATTCTTCATATTCGTATTGTCTGGTATTTTCTTCGATGACTTTATAGTTACCACCATCTTTTAAGGCTTTATTAATGAGTTCAACAACATCTCTTCTATGAGATGTGCCTAAAAGAATTGTAGGTTTAATTTCTTCTTCGATAAATTTATGATTTCCTTGTGCGTAACAACCCATTACTGCGATGACAGCATGAGGGTATAATTTTTGCATTTTACGGATGTGTTGACGTGATTTTTGATCCGCTGTTGCGGTCACTGAACAAGTGTTAATAATGACCACATCTGGATTAGTATTATCTTCCTTAAAGCCTTCTTTGATTAATAACGAAGAAATAGCGCTTAATTCATAAGCGTTGACTTTACAACCAATGTTAATAACGGAAAATGTTTTCATGCTCTAATTAAATCACGGAAGTGAATTAGTCTTACTAATGTTGAAGAAATAAAGCCATTTTCAAATAAAGCTTGGATAAATTCTTCTCTATCAAAATTGAAATATGCTTCCACGACTGGCTTAATTCTTTCTAACATATGAGCGTAGTTAGGATGTCTTAAATAGCGGTCAAATAAAACGACTGTACCATCTAATCGACCTTGCTCATTAACAAAATAAATCGTATTAGTGTCGTAATGGAAAAAGGCTGTTTCTTTATCATCTTGTTTAATTTTCACAAGTCTAGAAAAATGCGAGTTATATAATTCACTACCATAGACATCAAATGGGTCGATGACTGTGTCTTGGAATTTATCTTTTAAACCAGCGTAAGGAGAGGTTAATAACTTCTCAGGTTCATCAAAGTAAATTTGATTTAATGTTCTTGTAAAAAACGGGATATAAATCTTCTTTTGACCTTCTTGATAATATGGCTGTTCAGAAATAATTTCATGTAATGATTTAACGAAATTAGCGTGAGCGTTTTTATTATTGGAATTGATATAGCTTTGTAAGTTTTCCGCTTCTTGTTCCATCAATGTTTTATTGATATAGCCGTAAAGGACGACATTAGCGCGCATAACATTGAATGGTTCATCACCTGGCTCATAGAAAAATGTAAAACGTGGAATCTTAGTTAATAAGTGACGGTTATCTAAAAAGAAGCGATATTCTTCGCTTTGTTCAAAAGCTGTTCTTTTTTTAGCTTTAGCAGCGATGTATTTCAATAACTTTTTCATCTTTCTAATAAATATCCTATCACACTTAAAGCATAGATGGCGGCGGTTTCAGCGCGTAATATGCGCTTACCTAAAGAAGTTCTAATAAAACCTTGATTGACTAACATATCAATTTCTTCTTTAGAAAAGCCACCTTCAGGACCAACAAGGATGGTAACAGATTTACCTTTTGTTAAGCCTTTAAAAGAACCTTCGACATCATTAGCATCTTTTTCATAAGCGACATAATTTAAGTCACTATAAATTTCTTTTGGTAATTTCTTTAAGTTATAGATACCTAATAAAGTTGGGACCACTAAACGATGCGATTGTTCACTCGCTTCTTTCATGATCTTTTGATAGCGGGCACATTTCTTAGCGATATCTTTTTCTTCGTAACGGACCACTGTTCTTTCACTTTGGATTAAAGCGATCTTTTTCACACCTAATTCAGTGGCTTTTTGCACCACTAAATCTGTTCTATCACCCTTGGTGAGAGCAAATAACAATGTCACATCTTCATTAAGTTCTACATCGCTATTTATTTCATGAACAATATAGATATTTAATGGATTAACATTTTCTATACGACATAAAAAGAGTTTGTCATTAGCGACAACTTCAATTTCATCATCCTTTTTCATGCGCATGACATTGAGAAGGTGATGTTCATCTTCACTTTCTAATTTGACGTGTTCTTTATCGAGTAAAGAAGCAAAATATCTTTGCATTAGACGATGAATTCTCCTTCGCCGTCTTTTAAATTAGGTAAGAAATTGTATATTGAACCAACAATCGCATTAATAGCGTAAACCACAATGAATGGAATAATAATCGCTAAAGCGATATGTGCATGAATAGCAAAATAGAATAAAGCAAATAGGCCACCGATAATAACTAAGTTAGCCACTAACCAAATCAATCCCATCACTGCTTTTTTAATATAAAAGAATGGAGCGCCAGTAAAACCAAGAGCAAAGAAAAGAACGATCATGCTCTTACGGCGTCTAACGACTTTTTGGCCTTCCTTCATTTGATTTAAATCAATTTGAGAAGTGACTTCAACAGTTTCGCTATCGATACCTTGTAATGGGTTCTTAATACCACATACTGGGCATAAATCTGAATCGAATTTTGTTAATCTTGCTCCACAGTTACGACAATTTGGCATACTCTTTTTACTCTTAATTAGTTTACTAATAATTGAAATGAAAAGCACGAACCTTTTTGACAAAAGTTGTGCTGTGAATATATTGTAATCAAAAGATGATGAATAAGACAACAAATATTATTAAAATATTTTAAAATCTGTATTGCTAAGTCGAAATCTTTTCTATATAATAATAACTCGCTTGCTAAGTAAGCGATTTGGCTGGATAGCTCAGCTGGCTAGAGCAATCGGTTCATACCCGGTCGGTCGACGGTTCGAATCCGCCTCCAGCTACCAAATGAAGATTACAGTTCCGTGAAAAATCGGAACTGTTTTTTTTGCACTCAAAAATGAATTACAATAGAAGTATCTATTTAAGAAAAGTTGTTTATGTTTCGTTTAAGGTTATTTAGTTATATTTCTTTAAAGAAAACATCAAAGAAGGAAATTAGATTATGAAAAGCTCCCTAAACAAATTATCTTTACTTTTAATTAGTATTGCTTTGATGAGTGGCTGCACTCGTCCGATTGCTAGTTCTTTAGACAATAATTCAAGTAACCCTAGTTCTTCTAGTGTGGAAGAAAAAATAAGCTCTTCTAATAATAGGAGCGAAAATAATACAACAAGTAGCGCAATTAGTAGTTCTTCAATTATGCCCACCACTAGCGTTAACACTAATCCTAATAATTGTAGTAATCATGAATTAGAAGAGACAGTAACTAAAGAAGCAACGATTATCGATAAAGGCGTTAAGCATTTTAAATGTCCTAACTGCCATGCTGAATTTGATGATTATTTCTATAAACTAGATGAATTTGCGTTTGAAGACACCACTTTCATGGATGATGGTAACGAACATCAAATATTCATCAGTGGTCTTCTTCCTTATGGTTGCTCTGTTAAATATGAAAACAATACCTTAAAAGGTATTGGTTCTAAAGAAGCCACTGCGAAAATCTATGATGAAAACAACAATCTTCTTTTAGAAAAGAAAGCAAAAATCAATATCGTTCAAAATATTGGTTTACCAAATATCAAAATTGTGACTGAAGATGGTGCTGATCCTGATTGGCATTCAGTTAACGGAGAAAGACCATACAAGAACATGAACGTTTCTATTGATAACTGCGATTCCGCCTATGTTAAAAACAATATTGCGGGCGAGATTAAAGTAAGAGGCAATTCCACTAATCAAGAATCTGTCGCTAAAAGAGCATTTCGTTTAAAGTTTTCTAGTAAAAATAATTTATTAGGTTTAAATAATGGTATTAAAGAAAAGAGCTGGGTCTTATTAGCGGATTTCTTTGATCAATCTAGATTCCGTAATGAAACAGCCTTCACTATTGGTAATTCCTTATTTAATTATTCTGGTTTCTATTCTTCAGATTTTAAACATGTCACTTTATATATGAATGGGGAAAACCGTGGCGTTTACCTTTTAGCGGAACAACAACAAGCTAAAAAGGAACGTATCCCAATTAATGAGCCAGAAGACGCTAGTACGGTTAAGACTGGTTATTTAATTGAAATTGATGGTTTAGCCAGTCAAAACGGTAAGATTAATAACGATACTCATATCGGTACTCACGAAGGTGACCCATTCTTCACTACTGGTACAAGCTCTACAGGTGGCATGTCTGGAGGCTGGGGAGGCCAAGGCGAAGACTCCATTAACGGCGTTAATATCACAGATAAAGCATATGTTATTAAAACCGATGTCTTTGGTGATGAACAAGTGCCATTTATTAGAGATTACACAAATAACGTTTTAAAGGCATTTAAAGGTTTGCTTAAAGGTGAAACAAGGCTAATTGTGGATGAAAACGGTGAACTTAAAGACAGCCCATACACCACTCAATACGAGACATTAAATTCTTATATTGATTTAGATTCATTCTTTAGAATGTATGTTTTACAAGAATATTTAAAAGACTACGATGTCGGTTGGGGCAGTTTCTATATGTATGTTGATTTCTCCTCTAATAGTAAAGTTAAACGTTTAACCATGGGCGCGCCATGGGACTTTGACTTAGGTTTAGGTAATAAGCAAGGCTCCGGTGGCTGGGGAGGCTATGGAGGTCAAGGAGGAAGTAGCAGCGATAAAGATATCCCTACTTCTGGCATTTCCTCCACTAAAGACAATTTCTTAAATAGCAATGAGTACACTAACGGCATGACCACATTTAATCCTTGGTTATATATGCTTAGTCAAACTGATTTCTTCCAAAATATGATTAAAAAGTATTATTCTATTTTTGATAAGTCTAATATTTATGAAAGAGTGATAAGCAATATAGCTTATGAACGCGTTGCCTTTGCGGAATCATTTAATGATAACCATGCTCGATATGGGAAAGGTTCATCTGGTTCAACATTAATGCAAACTAGACAGTATGATTCTCATAAAGACGCCACTGACTATTTAATCAAATGGTTAGGCGAAAGAAAGGCTTATTTAGATCAAAATTGGGGTAAATAGTGAAAATTAAACAAATAGCGTATTTATCATTATTAACGATTTTACTTGCTAGTTGTAACACTACCGCTAGTTCTTCTTTAGAACAGCCTTCTTCTCATAATGAAAGTAGTCACACTACTTCAAAAACAAGTGAAACACCAACTTGTGACCATGATTTTGTTTTACAAGGTAATGTCGATGACGTGCCAACGATTATTAAGGCTAATGGCAGAGAATATGTTTGTTCAAAATGTGGCGCGAGTAAATATGAAGGAGCAAGTTACGATTTAAATGAATACGCTTTTAAAGATCAAACTTTTGTTTATGATGGCCAAGAACATAAGCTTGTCATTAAGGGCATGATTCCTTATGGCTGCACTGTGGAATATGAGAATAACAATCTCGAAGAGATTGGTAGTAAAGAAGCTATCGCTAGAATCTATGACAGTAATCATAAATTAATTGATCAAAAGAAGGCCACTATTAATATTATTGAAAACACTGGTTTATATAACATTTATGTCGATACATCTAATGTTGAAATAGTTTCTAAAAAAGATTATGTTCCGATGACTTTATCGACTGATAATTGTCCTGAAATATATAAAAAGAACGGCCTTACTGGTGGTATTAGATGCCGTGGCAATGGCACATATACATATGACAAGAAAGCATTCCGCATTAAATTTGATAGTAAAGCGAATATGTTTGGCTTAAATGATAATGCGAAAACTAAAAGCTGGGTCCTATTAGCGGAATATGCTGACCAATCTATGGTAAGAAATATGACTGCCTTATATATGGGCAATTCATTATTTAATTATTCAAATAATTATGCTTCTGATTATATGCCTGTTAATTTATATCTTAACGGTAAATATCATGGTCTATACGTTTTAGCGGAGCAACAACAGGCTAATAATAACCGTATTATAATTAATGAAGCGGCCACTGATTATAAGGGCACTGATATTGGTTATTTAATAGAACTTGATAGCAAAGCGGATGAAGAAGATTATTACATCACTGTGGGTAAAATTAATTCTTCTACTTGGGGACAACAAAGTGGCGACCCATTAGATGGTGTGATGATACCTGGTAAAAAATACGCGATTAAGACAGATTGCTATTCTGACACTCAAGTTAATTTTGCTAGTAAATATCTAAATAATGTCTATTACGCTTTATATAAAGCGGTACACGGAGATGGCTTATTTGTTTTAGATGAAAACAATGATTTAAAAGCTTCTCCATATAAGAGCCAATATGAAACACTTAATTCCATCATTGATTTAGAATCAGTCTTTAAGATGTATCTATTATGTGAATATATGAAAGATATCGATGTTGGTTATGGTAGTTTTTATATGTGGGTGGATTTCTCCTCCACTAGTATTTATAAGCGTTTAACTTTTGGTGCACCTTGGGATTTTGACTGGAGCAGCGGTAATGTGAAAGACACATATGTTTCTAGTAGCTCTGGAGAATATAATTCACAAGCAAGAGGCAATTATAATCCTTGGTTCTTTATGTTTTCTAAAACAGATTTCTTTAAATCAATGTTTAAAAAATATTACAGTGTCTTCAAGAATTCACAAATCTTAGAAGGGGCGATTGATCAAGCAAATTATTACGCCGCGGCTTATAAAAGTGAATATGAAAAGAACTACGCTAAATGGAAAAACTTAGGTCAAATTACTCCTGCTTACACTCCAGAAAGCGCTCGTAATTTCAAAAAGCATCAAGACGCTGTTGATTATCTTACAAATTGGTTAAAAAATAGAAAACAATCTCTCGATAACATATTCAAATAATAAGTGAGCAATTTTCTTGATTAGAAGTATGCTTAGGAATATAATTTTTTGGCATGCTTAGATCAATTAGAAATTTATTTAAATCTCGTGATATGACAACCGGCAACTTGTTTGCCAAAATCATCTTACTTGCCATTCCTGCAATGCTTGCGACAATGGCACAACTTTTATACACCACAATTGATTTAGCCACAGTGAGTGCTGGTGATGGCGCTGAATCAATGGGCGCGATTGCTTCTAACACCGCTCTTATCAATTTAATTATTGTTGTTTTTACTGGCACTTCTTTAGGGGCTAATGTCATCCTTTCTGAAGCGATGGGTGCAGGAAATAAAGAGAAAGCCAGTAATGTTTTACATAGCTCAATGTTGTTTGCTTTGATAAGCGGCATCTTTGTAGGCGTTTTAGGTTTCTTTATTAGCGATAACTTATTAGAGTTAATGGGTACAGAAGAACACTACTTTGCTAAAGCAGCGTTATATTTAAGAATATATTTCTGCGGTTTGCCTTTCTTAATGCTATTTAATTACGCCACTCAATTATTAAGAGCGCAAGGTGATTCACGTTCACCATTTTTAGCGTTAGTGATTTCTGGTTTAGTTAATGTCGGATTTGACTTCTTATTTGTTTTCCCAATGCATATGGGCGTAGCAGGTGTGGCTTTAGCCACAATTATTGCCGAAGCTATCTCCGCTTTGATATGTATCTTGTTCTTAATTTTTAGCAAGAAAAACTATGTCAATTTATCTTTAAAGAAACTTAAAATCCATTCCGAATTATTAGAAGTTTTAAAGATTGGTTTACCAGCGGGTTTGCAAGGTTTCTTCTTCTCTTTGCCTAATGTTTTTATTCAATCTTCCTTGTACACAATCGATCCAGGTAACGTTAATTTAGAAAACGGTGCGACTGCTTCTGGTAACGTCGAAGGATATTTTTACGCGATATGTGATGCAATTGCGGTGTCAACGATGACATTTATTGCGGCGAATATCGGTGCGAAAAAGAAAGAGAATATTAAGAAATGCGCTTTCTATGGTTTGATATGGGGTGCAATATTCTGCGCGATTATTGCCATCGTTATTTTATTGTTCCATAAACCAATTCTTAGCTTATTTGTTAAAGAAAAAGAAGCCATTGATGCTGGTTACACTAGATTATCCATTATGGCGTATCTATATTTCTTTGACTTTGCTATGGCTTATACCGCAGCGGTATTACGTGGATTAAAAAGATCAACATTCCCAATGTTCACCACTTTGATATGCTGTACTGTATTAAGAATTGTTCTAATTCTTACTGTCTTTAATAATGTCGCTATGTTCCATACTGTCTTCTGGCTTTATATGCTCTTCCCAATTACTTGGGTTATCGCCACTACTTGTAACTGCGTAGCTTTAGCGGTATTTATGCCAAAAGACTTAAAGAAGCTTGAATTAAGCGAACAAACTAGAGAATAAAAAGCTTGGGGCTTACTCAAGCTCTTCTTTTATTTGTGCAGGTTGTTTTGATTTGAATTTTATAAGCATCAATACCATAGAAGCCGCTAAAGCAACACATTCAAGCATCGTTCCTAAGACCTCTATAAAAATAAGACTTGAAGTTACAGAAGTATTATTTTGGGCTGTTTGAACGAATGTGAGTGATATAGAGGAAATATGAACTCCTAATACTGCTATCGCAACAAGTAAAGCGAGTCTACGACTAATTTTTTGCTTATTATTAAAGAATGAGAAAATGAAAGATGGTATCATAGCGCCGATAATAACCAAACTTGAAACATCAAAAACAATAGCCTGCAAGGCAGTATAAAAATCAGAAAAACCATCCATAACCATAGATATTCTGATACCTGCTGTAAAATAAAGAATAAATGCTTGGAAAGCTATTGTCATTACTATGTAATAGAAAACATTATTTAGTTTTGAAGAGACAACGTAATCTTGTTCATTTTTTCTAAAAATAAACAAAGATAAAATAGCGAGAGCAACTGGCAAAAGACCAAAAAAGGCTTGGCCAAAAGCATATATTAGCCAGTACAATCTCATTTTGATGTCTTGTTCTGGATACATCGCTATTCGCATCATATCGGAAAGATTAAAAATTCGATATCCAAAATATAATGTTGACGCGGCAATTAATAAAATTGACGGTACCAATGTATCTTTTTTATTCTTAAAAGCAAAAATTGTCAAGATAAGAGAAGGAATAGATAAAAATAAATTTATCAAGCAAAAGATTAAAGCAGTTGTAAAATCTGAAGAATATCTTATTGACGATGAAGAAAAAGACACCGAATAGATTATAGAGACTATATCATAAAGCCCCACTAACAGCATTAATGTTAATCCTGCAAATAAAAAATACTTTTTACTCATAAAAAATACCTCAGTGACTAGTATAGCAAAAGTGTTGATTATATCAATAATTTTATAAAGGTAAATAATGACTAATAACTACCCAAACCGCTAATAATATAAGGATGCAACCACCGATGATACCGGCAATTTCATATTTGCCTTTTAATAAGCGGATTATTTGTTTACCAAGGAATAAACCAATAAGTGATATTACAAATGTTAAAACTAAGATAATAGAAACATGCAACCACACTGTTGCCACTGTTGATAATCCAGCGTGAAGAGCAACACCAGCGGCTAAAGCATCAACTGCTGTAGCAAAGCCATAGAATAGTACTTCTTTAATCGAAAACTTTTTAGCGCATTTTTCTTCTAATGGCTTTTTCATTTCTTTAATCGATTCAATAAGCATCTTAATGCCTAAGAACAATAAAAGCGCGAAGGCTAACCACACAACGATTAAAGAAGCGATTTCACCGGCTTTATTGCCTGTAACGCTTCCCGCTATAGTTTCGATTAATTCAACAAGCCAGAAGCCGATTAAAGGCATTAATGCTTGCATGACACCAAAGGTGCCAGCAATAAAAAATGATTTTCTTTTATTAATATCGGAATAAGTTAAGCCATCAGTTAAAGCAACGGAAAATGCATCCATTGATAATCCAATACCTAAAAAGAAAACAGTTAATAATATCTTTAAGCTCATATTACTTAATATCAATCCAATATCTTTCTAATGGTTTTTCATCTTCTATGATGATGTTTTCAAGGACACCACCATTGTTGATAATTGATTTTTTAGAACCAATGTTATCTGAATTACAGCACATTAATACCCTATTAATTCCTAGTTTTTTACATTCTAATAACGCTAAACGAATCATTTCTGTCGCATAGCCTTTTCTTCTTTCACTAGGTCTAATACCATCCCCAATATGACCACCACATTTGAGTAAATGTTCATTTAAATAATGACGAATACTAATAGCGCCCACTAATCTATTTCTTTCCTCATCTAATAAAAAGAATACAGAATCAGGAACAAATCCTTGTGAAGTATCTTTAGTTTCTAAATGTTCTAAATAATAATCAAAATCATGGTAATCGTTTTTAAAGATTGCCCAAGGTGAACCATCGGTGTGATTGATTTGTTGGTCTAATTTCCATTCATCAATCATTTCCCCTAATTGTTTCTGATATTCTTTACTTAATTTGATTAGTTTTACTTTCATAATAACAAGTATGATAGCACTCACTTTATAAAAATAAAAGACCAGTAAATTATACTTTGTATAAGTATGAAATAAGTGATAGACTTTCTTTTGTTGGAGTTATTTATGCTAAGCAAACAAAAAATTCTCATCTTATCAATGATTAGTGTCATTGTTGTATCTTGTTCTAATAAAAAACCTTTAACTTTAGAAGAAAGATTACATGAAGCCTATTTAGATGTCATAGAGCAAGATGAAAAAGATATCAGACCATTAGTGAGCATCACTAAAGAAGAAAAGAATATTGACTGGAATGACGAAGGAGATCGAGTGCTGCTATTCACTTTCCATAGATTCCCTACTTCTTATCCAGAAGGAGAAGAAATCACCTTCACATGGAATGAATCATGGCTTTGCCCAGTGAAAGAATATAAAAACTGGTATTTGTCTAACAAGACCAATATTAATGATCCTCTTCTTAGAACTAAACAAGTTTTAGGAATGTCACACGAAAGTAAAAACACCTATATTACATCCATGTGGTTAAATCCAGCCGATTTAAAAAGACCTGCTTATGTTACGGACATTACTAAATCAATGGCATTATCCTTTAGCGAGAACGAAACAGAAGAATATAAGACCTGGTTTAACAATCAATACTATTATTCATATGATGTTAGTAAGCTTCCGTGGACTAGATTAGGTTATACCTATGACTGGAGCGAAGAAGCAAAAGATAAATATGGCCTAACTGAATTTATTGCTTTTAAAGGCACTAAAGCGATAGTCGACAAGACACTACAAGTGGAAGACTTCATAAAATCATTTAATGTTTTAAAGAAATAAAGACATCTCGTCGAGATGTCATTTTTTTCGTTTGGCGGAGAATTAGGGATTCGAACCCTAGCAGGACTTGCATCCTCTATCGGTTTTCAAGACCGACCCCTTCAACCGCTTGGGTAATTCTCCTTATGGTGGACCATCCAGGACTTGAACCCGGAACATAACGGTTATGGGCCGTCCACTCTAACCGATTGAGTTAATGGTCCATTTAAACCTCTTGATTGACGATCCATATCTTCCACAACGATGTCGAAGATTTCGCCTAAGGTCGCACAATGTGAGAGTAAATCCCATGGCTCATTTGTGTGGAAATGGATTTTAATCATTTCATCATCACCAACACAGATAAGAGAATCACCTTTCATGTTTTCTAAAATCCAATCAGTAATTTCATCTTCATCAAGACCTTGACCTTCAATTAATAATTGGGTGTCATAACGGTATTGTAACATGGCTCTACCCCCTATTTTATATTTAATCACTCAGTGATTATAAACAATTTGGTGGATCCGACGAGAATCGAACTCGCTACCTCCTGAATGCAAATCAGGCGCTCTCCCAGGTGAGCTACGGACCCATTGCTGTAGAACAGCATTTATAACATTAACAACTTTGTTAATATTATTCAAGAAAATTATAATTTTGTAATCGTTATTTCCGCAAAATTCTCGTATAAAGAACCAACTTGGAAACTAAATCCTAAATCGCTCTTATCATTAAGTCTAGCGCCGTTAACGAATTGTCTAGAGAATTTAGACATGGAGAATGATTCGCCTTTTTTGAATAAATCGTTTTTAGATAAGTTGCTATCAGACGATGGTTTATATGTAGCGTTTGTGTTATTTCTAATTAACTGCAAGATGTTGTAATTATAATTATTTTCTCCTAAAGGCGCTAAGTAGCCTTCAGTCTCTTCTGTTCCATCATAATAAGAATTAGACATCGCTAAAACAACCGCACCATTATCTTTTTTAACGTTGTTAGTAATTGAATAAATTGTTGGATTAGATAATGGGTAATAGATTAATCTAGCGTCAACGTGCCATACACGTATACCACCAGCATTTACTCCAACAGGGCCTTTATTTCTATAAGAGTATTTTGTATCGAATTCATTTAGACCAGTTGGTGTGTAGTATTCTAATAAGAGATATTCATCAAATGGTGATCTAGATTCACCAGTATTATTTGGGCTTAGTAAAATCATTTCACCAGTTTCACTAAATGGTCTGAGATTAATAGTCATCGTATCTGTTGGCATATAAGCTTTACCCCAGCCTAAAGCAAAAGAAGAGAAAGCATCATGACCACCAACGTTTTTATCTTGCATTGAAAAACCTGCAGCGGGTGAATATTTATAAGAAGAATAATCATAATAGTCTTCTAAACCAAACATATGACCAGTCTCATGGATATATGAATGAGCGTCAACATAGCAGTGTGATGTATCACCACTTCCATAGGAAGAAGTTAAACAACGAGAGAAAGAATCACTCTTGCTATACATAAAGTCATAACTTGCCCAGAAGAAAACATTTGGTCCAGGACTAACTTTATTTTTTAATGATTGATCTTGAATCCAGAAGCAATACGCCCAGAGGTTAGTATAAGAATCACGACCATAGGCGACATAATCAGGAGCGGCATAAATAAACATTACACCATCTAAATAGCCGTCTTTGTCTTTATCATAATTCGCTCTTGAATCAGATGAATTGCTCGCGAAATACCAGTTAGTGGCGTTTTTCACTAATTGGGTTGTTCTAGATGTATCACTATCAGTAGCGTAATATTGATAACTATTACTTACTTCGTACCATTCAGAAACTTTACCAGTAATTGTTAAAGCACCATGGCTTTCTTCTTCATAGAAAGATTTAACACTTCTCCAACCGGTTTCATCGTTAGTGCCAAAATAACTCTTCTCAATATCTTTTCTAACATCGGCTTTTTTAGATGTTGAAATAAAAGCGGAAGAATCAGAGAACCAAACTGGAATAACTAAAATATGAGCTTCGCCCACACATGGCGTTGATGAAATAGCATAAACATTGTTTTGGACATAGTCCATATAATTATATAAACCCTTTTTAGGTTCAATTTCATTTGGCGCTAAAGATGTATTAGCGGGTTGATATGATTCGCTAGGCACATAAGTATATGGACTAGATGGATCACCATTTAAAAAAGAAAAAAGCGCATCTAAAGCATCACACGAAGTGAGTGATAGAGCCATAGCGATTGGTAAACAAAGTAATAATTCCTTTTTCATAACAATTTAGTATTAGTTATTTTAACAATATCTATGTTAAAAATAAATGCAATTTATGTTTTGCCTTTGATAGTTTTAACGAAAAATAAGATGAAGATTAGAAATATTTCTAATTATTTTCTTTAGCTTTTCTTCTGGCTTCTTTTTGTTTTTGAAGTTCGATATTATTGTTATAGATTCTTAATAATCTTGGTAAATTATACTTCAGTATAAAAGCGGGTAAAACAATTAATATAGCGTTGACTACAGCGATTGGTAAAGCAATGGTTAACCAAATATTTGATTGTCCTAAATACATCTTCCAATCTAATAAAATGATTAAAAATGAAGTTGGAACGCTCATCAAGTGGATAGCGATACCATATCTTGCTTCTAAAATGAAACGGGCAATATATTCGTTATCAAATGGGTTAACGACTTTGTTTTTATGAAAGGCAGTGAAACTGCCTAATTCAGGAATATAATCTTTCCATTTTTGGACACCTAAAAATGTATAGAACTTCAGTTCTTTTTCACTAGTTCTTGTAAACCAATAATCTTTTTGAAACCATTTTTCTGGTAGCTTTCTAATGATTAAGGCCACTAAAGCGTCAATAAGTATCACGATGATTGTTAACGCTAATGTGAAGATAATATAAAGCCACCACTTATCATGGTAAATAGGATTAAGGAAGATATTTAACGATGCTACCGAAATGACACCGATAGCAATAATAATGAGATATAAAACCATTATTTAGCCTCGGTGAGATAGGTGAGTGGCTCACCATATACTTTTTCATAGACTTCTTTACAAAGTCTTTCATTTTCTTTTTTCATATTAGTGACATTTTCTTGTTGGCTTAATCTTTCTTCTGGATAGATAGCGGGTAAGAAATGCAATGTATATGCTTGAATAATAGAGCCATCTTTCGCTATTTTATCAGTATCTCTCATCGTAATAAATGTTGGAATAACTGGAACATTATTACGCGCCGCAAAGATAAATGCGCCTTGTTTTAATGGCTTTGGTTTACGATAATTCCACCACATTGATTGTTCTGGATAAATGAGGATGTAATTACCTTTATGAAGAATTGTATCAACAGCGTTTTGGAACGACCTTAAAACTGTTGGGTTAGTGGCAAGAGGTAAGGTATTACAGTTTCTTAGGAAATAACCAAAAATACCTGGCATTGTATAGTTACCTTCTCTAATCACTTTATATAGTTTCTTGCATCTAGCGTATTTTCTAAGCGCTAAATGGAGTGGAACACTATCAAATGGAGAAAAGTGGTTTGCGGTAATGACTGCCCCACCTTTGACTCTTTTAAGATTTTCAACACCTTCAAAGCCATCGATGACAATCGCACCTTTTTTAATCATATGTTTAAAGAAACGATATGAATAATAATTGGCCCACATTGTTTTGACTTTGCTAGTCCATTTTTTTCTTAAATAGTCAACATCTCCTGGCATTAAGTGACGATATGGGGGATCATTTTCCACATCGACATCGAATTTACCGAGTCTTTCAAGTTCGATAATTTTATTAACAACTTCTCTTCTTTCAGGAGAGAGCTTAGACATAATCTCATCAACTTTTTTGATCTTTTGATCCATTGTTTCGTATTTTTCTTTAACGGGTTCTCCATTAATCTTTTGATGATATTCTTCCGCTTTAGAAGCTTCTAAATTACAGAATGCTTTTACTCCATCAACGCCTTGAAGAATCTTTTCGGTGACTTCTTGAGGAATAGCCTCTCTATTTTTCAAGATTTGGTTTTTAACACCAGCGAGTTCAGCGTATTTGAAGAATTCTTCTTCATACATGATGTTTTCTAAGTTCCAAGGTTTGAACATTAAGTTATAGTGAATTAAAGATGGCTCATTCACTCTTTCACCAAGTGGCATGACATTCCATTTTTTATCTAATAATAATGTCTTATCTTTGCAAAGATAATTTAATAAATCTTGGTCTTGAGCAACTTTAAATGTCACTCTCTTTAATAGATTAACAACGCGTTTTTCTAAGCCGAATTCTCTGAGCTTTTTAAAATTCATTAATAAAACACCAGCGTTAAAGTATTTGGTGTGATCCATTTCAATGACTTTATGAACATAATTAATGAATTCATCATAAAGTTGGACGGATGCATCAGGCACCGCACCAACGAGGTTATCACCTAAATCGGTGAAATATAATTTAGCAATATCATCACGGACAACGATATCGCTATCTAAATATAATCCTTTATTAAATAAAGGGAATAAATCTGGTAAGAATAAACGGTAATAAGTTGTGATTGTGTAATAATCACGGACATCTAACTTGACTGATAATGAATGCACTTTAAGTGTGACATCATAAAACCAAATAAAGATGTTTTTGTTGTTTTGAAATTTGCGAAGGGCTTTCTTGCTTTTTGAAGATAAGCCATCGTGAAGAATGGTCAAGTGATATTTATACTTCTTAGAAGCATGTCTAACGATACTAGCAATAGTCACTGACAGATAAGGGATGTAGTTATCGTCCACAGTGAAGAAGAGACGAACTACTTTCTGTTGGGCCATAAATAAAAGCCTCCTTTAGGCAGTATCAATATTAGCAAATGACTTTTTAGAAATATTCCTATTTGTCATTTTTGTTACTCTACTTAAGTGGACTCTAAAAGTAGAGCTGAAAAAAACTATAGTATAGTTAAAATATTTAGTCAAATCCTAAAGGATTGACACAAAGTGACAAGCGTAACATTTAGATAAGCTCGTATAGTTTATCAATATTCCACTACTCAAGTTCTATGATAGTGAATGACTTATTAGTGTTGCTATAAAGATAGATTTTATTGTCTTTAAATAGACCAAATTCAGAGTCATAAAGACTTTCAGTGGCGCAGTAAGTAGTACGTTCACCACTATTTGTGTCTACTTTAATAATGAATGAATGATATTGATCATCTGATAAGACAATATAGATATTATCCTCACCAGGGAAAGTTAGCATTTTAGTATCATAACTTGATAATTTTATATCAATATATTTTTCACATGATGGTTTTTCCCAGTCTTTCACATTAACTAAATAGCTATTACTAGAAACAATATAGCCATTGTGATCGAGATAAACAGTCGCAAAGCTTGGGCCTTTATCCAGTTTTCCATTGCGGCTTTTGTCTTGCACATACTGTCCATCTTTATAGATAAAGAAATTAGGATTAATACCACTGGTGATTTGTGTGTTATTAGTGATGAGCATATCTTGTTCTTTATCATAAACTAGATAAGAACCATGATAGAAAAAGTGTTCTAAACCCGCGAAGATTTCAGATGTTTTAGTGGTCGGATGATAAATATAAAGTGGGACCCATTGTCCACGTCCTGGACAAACGATAATATCTCCTCTTTTATCAATCACTGTGTAATCAGGTGCGGTATTCATATTAATTTCATCAATGATTTCTAAAGATGTTTTATCAATGACATAGATGATACCCCTATTATCTGATTCAGTATGATAGCCAGTAGATGGGGCTAAAGTTGTGATTGTAATGTGATAGACACCATCATGAACGAGTATTTTATTAACATCACCCTCAACATCAAATTGTTTAAGGACATTTAAAGTGGATAATTCTAAAATAGTAACCTTATTATCTGCACTAAAAATATAACGATCATTGTCTAAATCATAAGCGTGTGGTAATTTTGATTTAGTTTCAATTTTATCATAGGCCACTGTACCTTGTTTTTTTGCGGTTCCAGTTTCAATTAAAGAAACATTCATTGAATAAGATTTGCCCGCGAAAGAATAGTTAAATTTACCTGTTTCTTTATCATAGACACCATCTTTACCTAAGATTTCAATTTCAAAAGGATTATTAGGGCTAGTAAGATAGGCCATAACCCTGTTATCCGGTATATAATTAACGAAATAATCATCACTATAGACATTGCTTCTTGCTTCATATCCTTTACCATATTCAAGGACAAAGGCAAAGTCTTTTTCAACAAAGTCATAAGTTTTTTGATCGACCTTTAAATAACTATTAGCGTCGATTGTTCTTTTTGTATAAATATCACCATAACCATTGACTGCGTAAACAATTCTTAAAGGCATAGAAACACCAAGTAGTTTTTGTATATAGCTATCAAAAACCATTGATACTGTGGTAATTCTTTTTTCATAAAAGTTGACTAAGAAATCGACATTTTCAAGGTCGAATGACATTTCTTTATCTAATTCATCTAAAGCCTCACTATCAAATAAGTCGGTTTTAGAAGAAGCTTCTTTAAGATTTAAAGTAAACGAGAATGTTTGATCTTCTTTAGAATATGAAGAGCTTTTGAAATATTTAGCAATATCTATCGATTCATTATTAAATAAAGCGGAATTATCTTTATCGATATATACTTTATAGCCATCACCATCGAGGATTGATTTATCTTTAGTGGTAATTTCTTTTAAAGATGGACGGTTATATGGGTATGACATCACCATTTCACTATCAGAATAAAAACTCATTAGTGATGTCGTTGTGGCTCCACTGATGATTCTCATTGTGAAATCGTTATTTGGTGAATTGAAGAAAGTTTCAACTTCTTTATAAGCAGATTTATAATTTAATTCTTTTTGTCCATTATTGGTGTTATTGCACGCCACAACGGCGGTAGAGAGGATAATAATTGGTAATATTTTTTTATTCATAGGGAGCACTCCAACTTCGCTATTATAAAAAGTGAAAGTGCTATAAGCAACATTTATTTATTATTAGTATAAAAAACATTAAAAAATACCGATATTTATTGAATAAATTTAAAAATATTTATATTATTTTATGGGTGATAATATGAAATACAAAAATACTAAATTATTGCTTGTTAGCATCGCACTATTTACTACATGTACCTCATTAGTAGCGTGTTCTTCTTCTACTTCTACTAGCGGCGAAATAACCTATTGCACATTGAATAAAGAATTAAAAGCGTATAATGACTTAAAAGTCACCGCTAGTGTTAATGACACATATGAATATTATGTTAATGCGACTTTTAAAAATAACGGCGATCAATATGTTCCTTTATATTCTTATGACCATGAATACGTCAATACAGGCAATGCTATTGTAAGTGGTTTCTACACAGAATATAAATGTCCATTTACACATCGTTATATTGGCCCTAATGAAACAATTAGTCTTGTCATGGACAAATATCCATACGACAGTCAAGAAGGATGCGTTAACGCGATCAATAACAAAAGCGTTAGAACTTGTTACTACACTTCTGAATATACAGGCATGAAATTCAGTGACATGAAGATAAAGATGATCACTAAAGAAGAAAGAAACGAAAAGAAATTCTATAATTATGCCTACTTATATTACAAACCATCAGGCAAATTTATCGATGGTGATAACTATCACTTATTGGTCAATTTCACATTTAAAGGTGAGACATACACTGTGATGAGCACTGATCCAGAATATGAAGAGCATGCTTTTGGATTTGATCTCGAATCACCATATTATTTTAACTATCATGAATGGGATGATCCTGAAGGTCGCTATAAAGACTACACAATCGATGACAGCATGTTTACCGTAAATTGGGTTAAATGTTACACCGCTTGGTTTGGGAAAAATCAAAAAGGAAAATGTCGCGATGTCTTCCGCTGTTATGAAGATAAAACCGCTAGAGCCATAAAGAAAATTGCTATTGGAGTTGGCATATTTGCAATATGCGTTACTCCATTTGTGGTGATATTCATCGTCGCAAGAAGAAAGAAGAAAGCTGGTAACTAAACCAGCTTCTTTTCATATTTATTATTTCTAAAGAAAGAATAAAGAGAAGGCGATTATATACTGCGCCATATAATATGTGACCGAATTAGAAATAAGATCAACTGGTCTTTCTTTTCCTTGACCAAAATATGTGCCACTTAAGATTAAATCAGAAATAGCAAACAAAACCGCACCAGCGAATAACATATTAAATGAAGCAACTTGGAAACCATTATAAATACATAAGAACAATGTTGTGCCTAATGTAGTGAATAATAACGAACCATAAATAAAGCAAATAAGTTTATATTCACGGTATTTCATCTTTAATGGTCTTTCCATCACTAAGACAATAGCCCCACAGAATAAGCCAAACAATATTGGTCCTGCGAAGGCAAACCATGGATAGTTATTATATAAAGTGGTCATCATACCAACGATATATAAGACATGACCGAGAGCGAAAGAAATGAATCCAGAGAAAGTAAACATTCTATCGCGCTCTTTAAAAACATATTTAAGTTCTAACCAGATATCCCCTAGCATACCTAACGCTAAAGCGCAGATGACAAATCCACCAAAAGGATGATTACCGTTTTGATAATTAGAATAAGCCGCTAAAGCGATAAATATAAAAGATGTGAATGATTTAATGAGTGCTTCTCTAAGAGAATAGCCTCTAACCTTTTCGATAAGAAAAAGAGTTAAACATAAGGCACCAAAAACTAATAAGATAATACAAATTGCCATATTATTTTAAAAACCTTCCTAACGTTTTCTTTTTCTTTTGATTATATGGATGCTCTCTTAGTGAGAGATTAAATCTAGTGGAACCATATAGGACTGTAGAAGGATGAGTGAATTCTCTAAATCCCCAAATGCCGTGATATGCCCCCATACCTGAATGACCTGTACCATTAAATGGCACACCTTTAACCATTAGGTGGAGACATACTTCATTAACACATCCACCACCATATTGCTGTGTGGCCATGACACGTTTTGCCCATTTCTTATTTTTAGTAAAGATATAGAAAGCCAAACCATGTTCTCTTCTAGCAATAGTATCTAATAATTGATCTATTTCATTATCTTTATATGGAACGATTGGTAAAAGTGGTCCAAATATTTCATGATTAACAATTGGTTCATCGATGTTTACTGGATAAATAATTGTTGTGGAATATTTGCATGTATTCTCATCACCTTCACCACCGAAAAGTATTCGATCTTTGTATTGTTCTGCTTCTTGCTTGATACCATCAAACGCTCTTCTATTGATGAGTTTTGGATATTCTTCATTAAGATATGGCTTTTCACCAATTTGACGGATGATTTCTTTTTTTAATTCATTAATGAATTGTTCCGCAATAGATTCTTCCACTGCTACTTGGTTAATGTTGATACATACTTGTCCGGAATTGCATATTTTAAAGAAGGCTATCTTTCTAGCGGCATCTTTTAAGTCTGCATCTTTTCTAATGATGCACCAGTTACCAGTTTCCCCACCTAATTCCAAAGTCACTGGTGTGAGGCTTTTACTAGCCATTTCCATGACGTGTTTAGCGACATTTGGTGAACCTGTATAAAAGATTTTATCCACTCTTTCTTCTAAACAATAATCAGCAACATCATGACCACCATCAATGACAGTAATATATTTTTCATCAAAATAGCGGGAGATGATATCCTTTATTGCCGCTGTTGTAGAAGCGGATTTACTACTGGCTTTAATAATTGCAGTGTTACCACCCGCAATGGAAGCAGCAAGCACACCTAATGATAATAAAACTGGGAAATTAAAAGGAGCGATGATTAAAGAAACGCCATATGGTAACTTATATACTCTAGTAATTAAGCTTGGAAAACAGGCTAAACCTGAGAAATGTTTTTCTGGTTTGGACCATTTCTTTAAGCCTTTGATATATTCATTAATCTCCATGATGACATCACCGATGTCACAGAAATAGGCTTCTACTTCACATCTTCCTAAATCTTCATGGAGGGCATTGATTAATTGATCTTGGTTTTCTAATATTGCTCTTTTTAATGTTTTGAGCTGTTCTTTTCTAAACTTAACGCTTAATGTTTCGTTAGTTAAAAAGTATTCTCTTTGTTTAAGAACAATATTGTGGATTTCTTCTTTACTAAAAGACATAAAAACACTCCTTTTATTATTTTGAGTAATTGTTATATGTGTTTCTTGTAATTTTAGTTTAGCATATATACGCACATGAAAAAACAAAAATATTTGTTGTTAAATAATGATGAAAGTTAAGCATTAATCGATATTTATGGCTATCTTGTTTCTAATTAATGTTATAATATAGACGATTAGAAAGGACATCTCCCTTATGCCTATACTAAATACAATGGGGTTAGAATTAATCTTTTATATCCCAATCTTCTTCTTACCAATATTTATACTCTTTCTTGTCACTGTAATATGTCTTCCAATATTGATTCCTAACATTGTCAAAGTTGTTAAATATAACAATAGACACAAGAAAGCGAGACGATAATTATGAATGTATTTGATTTACTTATTATTGTTGCATTTTTTTCAATTATTTTTTCTATCGCTTTAATCGTTGTCACATGTGTTTTCTCTTCTAAAGCTCGTAAGATTGAAAAGCTCGAAGAAGAGGAAAGAATCGCTAAGAAAAAAGAAGAAGAACTTATTTTACAAAATAAAATATCAGATTAAGTATTAGTGTTCCTAATATCGCACTTATCGTATTAGCGATTAAACTATATAGAAGGTTTTTACGGTCTTTCTTAATTAATTGATATAAGAAGGCTTCAATAAACACTATCGCTATTTCTAAACCAACAATACTTAGCCAAAACAAGATGTCCGTTTGTGGCATCTTTTTTAAAACGTATGTCACAAAAATATTAAAACTAACGTTACTAACTACATTAATTGGAATAGATAACCATAGTCTTTTATCTCTTATTCCAGCGATAAAGAAAACGAGCCATTCTAAGATGACTGTAATAATGACACTAACAATAATAATGGCTACATCACGCATAACTAATCTATATTATACAATTTCACAATATAAGAAAGATAACTACAAAATATTTTGCAATTACGCTGTTGCGTTATTTCTCTTAGTTTAATTATTAATTTTTGTTTTTGCGTTTTCTTTCACGCTTATTTGAATACATTAAGTGATCAGCGTGGACCAAAACATCTTCAGCGTAAATATCGATTTCTTTATCATATGCCGCTATGCCAAGAGAAACTGCAACTTTTTCATAGCCTTCTTTAGCAAAGCTAGACATCTCTTTACACTGTTTATAGAACTGATCTTTTAGTTCTTCTCTATTTTTATAATCTTCATCAAACAAGATGGCGACAAATTCATCTCCACCAATACGATAGATATCACTATGAGAGAACACTTTACTCATTAATACACTAGCCTTTTTAAGATAGACATTACCTTTATCATGTCCGTATTTATCGTTAATCTTCTTTAAACCATCACAGTCAAACATCGCAATAGCAAATTCCACTTCTTCTTTGTTATTGATACGTCTTTGTATTTCTTCGATAGCGCGATCAAATGAGCTCTTGTTTTTAACTGAAGTTAAAGCGTCAGAATAGGCAAGATTATTTAAGTTTCCGATGTAGGAACCTAAATTATCTATTAATTGTGACATTGTTTTTGTTAATACACCAATCTCATCATTACGGTCGTTCTTAAGTTCAACTTGGTAATTGCCTTTATTGATTTCTTCTGCGGCGAGAGTTAACTCTTTTAATGGTCTAGTAAATCTTCTAGTAAGAATGATTGTTAAAACCGCAATTACAATGATAATCGCTAAAGCGGCAATAATAATTTGCCAGACAATTAACTGCCAAGTATTATTTATTTCCGCTGTTGGAACACAGACAACGATGCTCATATTATTAGAAAGATCAAGCCAATGTGCGTGTTTATTGACACCTTGGAAAGTATAAGCTAGGTGTTGTTTGCCACTAGAAAAGTCTCTATAGAATCCATCAGGGATGCTTGGTCTTTCTTCTGCTGGCATGCTCAAGATATCGATGTATGGGTGATAAATGATACTTCCATCTGAATCTTCGATGATATATGCAAACCCTGATTTTAAAACTTTGATGTCGTCAATTTGTTCACCTAATGTGTGATAGCTAATTTCAATTCCCACTACGCCGATAAAAGTGCTATGACGGTAAACAGGGATATTATAAGAAATAACAATCGCATCTAGACTGTCAGTAATGTATGGTGAAAGCCAAACTGGTTGGCCAGTACTTTTAGGGGTATAGAACCAAACGCATTCATTGTGATCATCACTAATGTCAGTGACTTCGTGTTCTACGAAGCCTTTACCATCAAGGTTAGTGAACCAGAAACCTTTTTCGTTTGTGGTTTCACTAATCGAAGGATCGATACGATAGTAATAAGTTAAGACACCATTCGTGTTTTCGCTCGCCTCACCGAAGAATAATTTTGCGTCTTCCATGTGCTTAGAAAAACCAGTGTTAAAATTGCTATCATCAATTTCATCAAGCTTTCTATCGATGAGTGTTGAAACAGTGTTAACTGATTGTTCAACACTCTTTAAATAATAGTTAATATTATTCTTACCAGTTTCACAAAGTAACGCTAATGATTGTTCGACACTTCGATGACCAAAATTTGCGACATAGACAGAACTAATAAAAGCAGTAACAAAAATCGCAATAATAATTGAGATAATATTTAACAATGTTATCTTTGTTCTAATGGAATGCATAAAGAAAAATGTGCTCCCAAATTTATATTCATTATAACAATAAATGAGGTTATGTACTAAGCTTGATTAGATTGAGCAAATCATAAAACAACACAGATATTGCGTTTTATAATGATATTTTCTAAATAAAAAACCCTTTTAGATTCAAGAACATTTTGTTCTTTGAGTCCAAATTTTTGGGGAATTTTCACTATTTTGCCAAAGGTAGTCAATTTTGATACAAATATTCCTCTACTTAGAGGACGATGTCCCTAGCAAGAAAACATGTCCCTGTGCATCGAAGTTTAATTTTTAACAATAATTTTAACTATTTCATCTATTACTTCTGGATCTTCAACATCAACCAAAAGCATAGCTTTCGCTGTTGGATATGGTCCATCTTTATAAAGGATATATTCACCCATCATTTTTTTATATGAAATCCCTTTAACTTCACGAAGTAATTCTAAAACATATGTTAAATACTCTTTACTGCTTGCCATATATCAAGTTATCTTGTTTATTTCCTTGCTTGTTATCTTACTTGTTAACAAATAAAAAGTGCCGAATTGTGTTATTAAGAAAATATGTATTCTATTTCCGTTTTTGTTATTAAAACAGCATCGGTATTGATTTTCTTTTTTAATTCTTGACTAAGCAAATTAACTTCTTGTTCATTGATACCGATAATGATGATTCTTAAACTAGTTTCTGTGGTAAAACCTTTGTTATGTTTATATCCACCTAGTTGTGTGAGCAAAGAAAAGTTTATTTCTTTTTCTACGCATATTTCACGTAATATATCCTTAAAATCATCGACGTATTTGATTCCTTTTTTAAATCCGTTATTACTCATATATTTAAATTACCTTAACTTTTAAATCATTTTTAACAATTAATGATTTTTCTTGATTCATATACATGGATAATGATTTGCTGAGCTTTAATATGTCTTCTTCTTTAGCGCCGATAATAGAAATACAGACACCATTTTCTATCGCATAATCCCCATCAGCGTATAAATATCCGCCGCTAGATTTCAATAATGAAAAATCAACTTTTTTTCTTACGAAAAAGTTCGATATTAAATCGGTTAATTCATCACCATTGATGTATGCGCTTTTTATTTGAGGATCATCACATCCAACAAATATTTGATATTCTATACTTGGTTTCATTGATTCCATTTTAAAACATAATGCAAATTAAATCTATAAAGCTAAGAAATTATCAATAAAAAAGTCTGAATTGTATCAGACATTTTATACTGTTATTGTTCGAGACTCTTGGCGAGTGATTGCATAACCACCCATGTCCACCAGGTCTCATTCAGTTAGGCTCTCTTGCATATACTGGTTTTTTATAAATAAAAAGAGCCTCTGTTACAAGGCTTCTCTTTATGCGTTAACCCCTATTCAGTTCAGGACAAGGAGATGTAATCACTCGCAAGACTCTAGAACTAAACAGTTACATATACGATGATGGCAGGGGTGACAAGAATCGAACTCGCATCAGCGGTTTTGGAGACCGTTGCACTGCCATTGTGCTACACCCCTATATTTGCGCTTTGATATTATTACATAAATAAAAAGAATAATCATCAAAAAAGTTAATTATCTACATAGCACAGTAATTAGAAGTCTTCCAAGACACATTCGACAAATAAAGAAGCGAGAAGAGGATCGAACTGGCTACCACTACCTTCTTTAATTATTTCAATGGCTTTCTCTTTTGAGTAAGCTTTCTTGTAAACACGATCAGAAATTAAAGCGTCGTAGACATCCGCTAAAGCCATTATTCTAGCTTCTAAAGGTATTTCCTCACCCTTTAATCTATCAGGATAGCCAGTGCCGTCCCATCTTTCATGATGATGTCTAGCAATATTATATGCCACATCAGCGTAATCTTTATTTTCAAGACTATAAATTGTTTTCTTAACTATGTTAGCGCCATAGATTGAATGGTTTTTAATGATTTCATATTCATCATTTGTTAATCTTGCCGGCTTATTTAAAACGATGTCTGGTATTTTGATTTTGCCGATATCGTGTAGAGGGGCTGCTAAAACGACATTGCGGAAATAGTCATCACTGATACGAGAAAACTTATCAAGCTTTTTCATCTTACCGATTAAGCGATAAACATAGTCTCCGGAACGAACAATATGCCCACCTGTGTTTTCATCTCTTTCTTCGACGACTGTCGCTAAAGCCGTAATGACTCCACGTTGAATAAGTTCTACTTTAACACTAGCGTTAATTTCTCTAATATTTCTCACGCAAATAAAACCATATAAGACCGCACCCATGAGTGTGAATGTTCCAATGTTCATCACGTCTAATCTGAATGCAGAAGGAGCTTTATAAAAATAAGAAACAAGAAGATACGAGACACAAATTGCTAGCATAAAGAAATACATTCTTAATGGTCGATCGTCAATGGTTAAAGGTAAAAGTGAGACGAATACTACAACACTGGTAGCGGGTATTTCAAAATTGCTTGTTTGGACGCTTAGGATAATAGCGTATGAACATAGTAAGAGCATTTGTGCATAGCACAATATCATGTTAGGAATAATAACGTCTTCTTTAAATATCTTAATTATGGCAAAAACAAAAATAAGCGAACTGCCAATAAATAAGATGAGATACGGAAGCCAAGTATCGCCTTTAGTAATAATTGTGTACAAAAAGAACAAGAAGCCCATTACTGAGGCAATAGTAGATGTAATGCGTAATATCCTTCTATTTCTTTTCCAAACTAAATGCTGAATATTGTGAAATTCGTCATTACTAACACCACATGATAAAACAAAATTCTTGATTTTAGAGTTTGCCATAAATGATATTTATTGTCACACTCATTATCAATGATAGACAATCATTAGGCAATAAAAAGTTATAGACTTTTAGCGCTTATAAGTTTGTCACGAGAATATGATAAGACCATTTTGAAATATGGTTCATGATTAATGACTTTAGGTAAAAAGAGTTTATCGCCTTCCCACATTGGATAATTATAAATATCCTTGATAGGTATCCATTTTAAGTCGCCTTCGTTGCATTCAATTAATGTACCAGAGAAATCAGTTATCTCATAGAGATACATCATCATTTTGAGATTCTCATCGACGAACAAGACTTCACCTGCACACTCTAAAGAGTGCACATCTAGTCCTGTTTCTTCTTTGACTTCGCGTATCGCGCATTCATCAATGGTTTCATTTGGTTCACGATGACCACCCACGCCTATCCATTTACCCTCATTGATATCGTTTTTCTTTTTGTTGCGAAATAAAAGAAGATAAGAATCGTCTTTCTTAAGGTAAATCATCGTGGTATCTATAACATCTTTATCCATAAATTAATAAACAGATTGGTGTGGCCAAGAAGACTTGAACTTCCATGAGTTTCCTCACTGGCTTCTGAGACCAGCGCGTCTACCAATTCCGCCATGACCACAGGTGAAAGCATTATATCACAGCAGTCCGCGTTTTTTATCTTCTTCTTCTTGTAATAAACGGAAATTAACTTTTCCAAGCATAGTTAAAGGTAATTCATCTCTAAATTCAATCTCTGTTGGAACTGACCATCTAATGAGATATTTACGACACGTGTCGAGTATTTTTTCTTTCATTGCGGTTTCATCCACTACTTTAGCGACAACGAAAACCTTTAAAGAATGTTGTAATTTAGCGTCAGGAATACGGATAGCCGCACAAGCGGATACTTCAGGCATTGATTCAATTAATTGTTCGACTTCACTTGGGAAGACAGCAACGCCAGAGACTTTAACAACTCTCTTTTTACGTTGTTTAAAGAAGATGAAATCATCTTGATCCATATAGCCAAGGTCGCCTGTATATAAGTAACCATCTTTAATGCAATTCTTAGTGCCTTCTTCATCTTGATAATAACCAAGCATAATAGCGCCACTTTTGAAGATGATTTCGCCTAATTCACCACGTGGTACTTCATTACCTTTTTCATCCACTATTTTAAATGTCGCTTCTGGCATGGCTTTACCTAATGAACCTTTTCTATTAGCGTCAAATGTATTAACGCAGTTAACCGCAATAGCTTCAGTTAAGCCATATCCTTGGAATAAGCGACAAATTGAGCCACCATCAGACATCGCTTTATTAAATCTTTCTTCTAAGTCACTAGGCATAGAGTCACCACCACAGAAACAGCATCTGAGATATTTAAGATTTTTAGATTTAACAAATGATGGTTCATTTAATAATTTTTCATAAATTGTTGGTACGCCACACATACATGTGAGTTTTGTATCATTCATCGCTTTCACTACCATCTTCGGTTTGAATTTAGGCACTAAGATTGAAGAAAATGAATTCACTAATGGAGCGTGCATTGTCATACACAAACCAAAACCATGAAAACTTGGTAAAACACTAAGCATTTTATTGCCACGCATTTGTTCAGGTTTAAGCGCCATGAATGAATATGAATATTGCGCTATATAGTTAAAAGCGTAATCACTTAGACAAATTGTTTTTGGTTTACCAGTTGTGGAACCACTGTGTAATAACACAGAGCATCTCTTATTATCCACTGTTGCTACTGGTACATCTTTACCAGTTGGTTTTAATTGATAAGTATATTTAAAACCATCGAATTTAAAGTGCTTAGGCATTTTACCTAATTTACGACGGATTCTAAAGTTCATGAAATTGTGGTAGATGAATTTACTTAGAAGAGGTAAATCATCTTCAATACGAGTGACATATATACGGTCAGCGATTTCACGATATTGTTTAACTTCTTTAGCGATTCTTTGTTCGAATAAGAAAGCGTATTTAGTGTTAGTCTTATCCATGATTTGTTTCACTTGGTTAAATGGTGTGAATGGATGGATTAAGTTACTAGTTGCGCCGATCTTATTAATCGCATAGAAAAGCACTATTGTTTCAGGGATATTTGGTTGAGCAATGACGATGACATCATTTTCTCTAATACCTAAACGATGATATAAAACATCCGCGGTCATATCGACGCGTTTTAATAATGATTTAAAAGAAATTCTTTTACCTTGATAATAAAGGGCCAAATCATGTGGTGCTTTATTAACGGCCTCCTTGAGAGCGCCATACATTGTTAAATCTGTCATCATTTGATAAATAACCCCACTAAAGAGAAGATGCCCATTAATAATAAGAAGTGACTAGCGTAAATGACTAAGGAATGACGACCAACAAAGCAAATTGGTTTTTCCCAGTTATATCTTTTGAAATATGATTTCTTTTCTTTACTATAAGTAAATTTAGATAATAACGCTCCACCAAAGAAGAAACCTAGATACGGGAATAATGGCATATAATCCGCTTGTAAATAAGCAGGATTTTCTGGTTTCCAAAGGAATGGAACATAAGCCTCTTTACCCCAATCAGTCCATGATAAGGCATAGCATATCGGATGTAAGCATAAACCAATGATGCCGATGATCATGAGCCATTTCCAGTTCTTTTCTTGAACAAAGCAATATAACAACGTCGACCAAGCTAAAACACCGATGATGTTGAAATCAACACGCATTGATTTAACACCCCATGATAAATCATAAGTACTTCTAATGCTTTCTAAAATGTTAGAACCAATAAAGATAATGGCCCACAAGGCAATCATTTGACCCGCTCTTTTCCAGTTGTTTTTAGAGAAAGCACATGAAATACCACTGACAAAGCAGAAGCCACCTAAGCATATCCATCTCACCACTGTTCTAACTGGATTAGTCCAATAAAAATCCGCAACTTGATAGATACCAAAAAATGGTTGAGTATGAGCCTCTCCTGCCCAACCACCATTAAATGATCTTAATAAATTAAAAATATGGTCAAGAACTACTAAGCACATTAATAGTCCACGGATGAAGTCTATTTCATGAATGCGCTTTTCAAATGGTGTTCTTTTGATTTCTTCTTCCATAATGTTAACTAGTATAGCACTTACTATGCTATAAGCATATTGTTTTTAAGATTACTATTGCTTAAATTTGTTACATCAAAACAATAAAAACTCTACAATTTTGAAGTAGAGTCTTTAGCTTGAATGTCTTCTATCGTGACCTGATTTTAAGTAGAAATCAGCTTTATCTTTATACATTAATTTTTCTGCTTCTTTCATCGCTTCATCAAATGTTATCGGATTATTTTCTTTATCAATGAAATAATAACCAATTGCCGCGGAATAAGTTGATTCTCTTAATTTTTCTTTGATTTGATAAACAGTATGAGCGAGTATTTCTTGACGACCGTTGAACATCAAGATGAGGAATTCATCACCACTTATACGATAAACACACATGCTTGTTTCATCAATGCAGTTTTCAAAAATACTAGCGATTTCAATAAGTGCGTTATCACCCACACCATGACCATAATGGTCATTTAAGAATTTTAATTCGTTCATGTCGATTTGAACAACGCCATTAATCAAAGATCTATAACGGGAAATATCTTCATAATATGTTCTTCTATCGTAAAGATGTGTTAATGGGTCTCTAGACGTATTAACGGAAACAATAAAGATGTAGTTAGTCATCGCACATATGGCACTGACGATATTTAATAAATCGTTTCTATTAACAAGCATTTCTACGATAACAGTCACACTGATAATTGCTACACAAAGAATAATAACGACACCATCACGACGATGTTTGCCATGGAACCTTAACGCTCCAACATAGATAAGAACACCTAAATAGAATGCCGAGATGATATGTGAAACGAAATTCAATGGGGATCCTCTTATAAAAGATGCTGTTCCATCAGCGTTCATTTGATAATAGAAAATGATTTTTGAAATACCAGGAACACCAAAGAATAATGGGAGTATATACACTACCGCATTAGCCATAAGAGGTATCAAACATATTCTATAGAATAATTTGCTTCTTTTTTGATCCATATTGGCTAATAAGATAAAAACAAATAAAAGAATTGGTCTAGTGATATAGCCTAACGAAGTAAATATCGTACCAAGATAAATGTTACCAATCACTTGGGAATATTTTTCAATTTCCACGACGATAGATAAGAATAAGACAATGATAATAAAAGAGATGAAAAGTAAACTTTCCTTTTTTCTCACTCTGATATTGCGTAAAGAAATGAAAAGTATCACTACCGCAACAGCGAATAAAGGAATGTTATTTGTTAGATATTTGACGAATTCATTCATATTGGTATTCTACATTTTTGATAATAAATGGTAAATAATTAAATTTTTAACACATAATGCTTTAAAAGCATTGTGATGGCGTTTTTCTCGATATTATCACAATTATTTACACCTCATATCAAAAAAGTAGCGAGTCTCCAAGCACGCCTCCAACGTTATTCCCACCCATGAATTTAATTGTGGGAAGCAACTTTTATTACTGAAATCTTATCGTATCTCTTACGCTACATTGAAATCGCTATTCAAAAAGACAATTTCCGTTATTATTCAACGCCTAAGAAACGTCGAAAAATAAAAACGCCTCAACCGAAGTGTTAATATTTGTCAAGCAGGCCAGCCTAATTAAGGAAACTACTAAATCGTTCCAGGTGTTAAGTGGATTCGGTTTCCCCCTGCATCGCTTTGTGCCATTCAGGAGAATGCGCCGTGGTCGTTACGCTGAATTTCCACCTTTGACATTTGTATTATAGCAATTAAAAGAAAACATCTCAAACGAGACGTTTATATCAAACAGGGCGGTGAATCATGAATCGCTGACTCCATTCACGATGAATGCGCCGTGGTCGAACACCGACTTTCCACCTTTGATAATGCCAAGCAGGCCAGCCTAATTAAGGAAGCGACTGGAACGTTAGAGGTCATCTATTGGCTTCCCCCTGCATCGCGTAATGACTATAAGTCTCCACCCTTTACGAGTGCGCCGTGGTCGACTGCTGAATCTCCACCTTTGGCATAATTATTCTAAAAGAATGTGTATCGATTTTCAATCGTTATTTTTAACTGGATATATCGTAACAACTGATTCTTTCTTATTCTTTTTTACTTCAGTAACTATCTTCAAATACTTCAATCTTTCTTTTTTCTTTCCTCTTTTTCCTATATAGGTTTTAAATTTTCGTCCATTCCTATCATTCTTCAAAGATTCTTTATCGCGTAAAATCGTAGGAATAACAGCAACATCTTTAACATGGATATGATGTTCTTTGTTTGCAATGTGTTCAAAAATAGTTTCGTCTCTTTTATCTACATCAAAACGAACTTCTCCTCCATTAGAAGTCTTTAGAGGTACGGGTAGCGCCTTTAATGCAGATATTACATTCTGATCATATTCTTTATTCTTTTTAGGCATATTTAAAGGATAACATCTTATTACATATATGTCATTATAAATTCACAGAATTTAATCAATGATATAATATCACTATAATTGTCCGGATAAGGCAAGAAAAAAGGACTGATATTTTGTATCAATCCTATTTAATCAAGTTGGCAAGGTTTCAGTGTTTTGATACACATGGAACAAAGCAGAAACCCGTGGAACAGACTGCCACTTTGACTTATTAATATAAAGACTTAATGAATCGAGATTATAGTCATTGTTTGAAATTTAGCACTAGCAAAGAAGAAGGCCACGCCATCTATAATCGCACCTTAGAATTATCAAATAAAAAACTAATCTAAAGATTGATTAGAGTTTGAAGGAACATCTACAGTCTTGACATTTACAGAATCTACCATTACCAGTGCTAAAGTATGTGTAGTTTTTGCTACCACAGTTAGGGCACTTATCACTGGAACAAACACCACCACCACTGATGACTTCTAATTGTTCATCAGTTAATTCAACGCCTTCTTGCTTTGCAAGATTGAGTAGCTCATCATGGTTTTTGCACTCTCTTAATTTGGCAATCTGTTCGTCAGTTAAGCCTTTTAATAATTCTTCTTTCATTATCAAAGTTCTCCTTTGTTGCTTGTATGTTAACATGGTAGTTGTCACAGAAGTGCCACAAAAGAAAAAGGATTGATTAATCAATCCTACATTTTCTAAGTTGGCCTAAATGGGCAGAAATGATACAATTGAACACTTCTCAAAAAGCCGAACGCTATTTCTTTAATAGCTTTTTAAGCTCTTTTTTGCTTTGGTCTATATCCCCAGTAAGTAATGGGATTAGTTTTTTAATTTCTTCAATATCTTTGTCCCACCACTTGAGTTCCAAAAGAAGATCAATTGTTTCTTTATCAAATCTATATTTCTTAACAACTGCGGGATTACCTACGACAACCGCATAAGGAGGAACGTCTTTTGCCACAACCGCATTAGCGCCAATAACTGCACCGTCGCCAATATGGACTCCTGGAAGAATTGTGGCATTTTGTCCAATCCAAACATCATTACCTACGACTGTATCTCCACGGTTGCCTCTATCTCCAAATGATCTAGATAGACCTTTGAATTCGTCAATGATTTCAAAAGGATAAGTTGTTAAACAATCTAACATATGATTAGCGCCATTCATGACAAATTCCACGCCTCTTGCAATAGCAACAAACTTGCCTATGATAAGTTTATCGCCCATAAAATCGTAATGATGAGTAACGTGTTTTTCAAACGATTCTGGACCATCTTCGCTATCATCATAATATGAATAATCACCCACAATAATGTTTGGTCTAGTGATTACGCTTTTGATATAGCAAAAGGTTTTAAATTGTGCATTTGGGTAAATTGGTTTCATTTCTTTTTTCATAACAGTATGATAGCAAAAAAATAAAAGGACTGACACTTTGTATCAATTCTATTTAACTAAGTTGGGTTTGGCTAACAGGAAATATGCCTACTTTTTGAAAAACCTAACAGGAAAAATGCCTATCCAGTAGATACTATTTAAGCAATTTAACCATGTTATTGCTTTTCAAGAGCCTCCCTAAGCCCCTATAAAAGTATAATACAAATCTCTTCTTTTAGAAAAGTGAGTCCTAAGTTTCTGGAAAATGAAATGGATGTTCCTTCATGTCTTTTAACATCCCTTTAACTAGATAGTTTTTCAACAGCCCCTTTTTTATTTCTTTAAGAAATAGTAGATCATTATCGCAGCTTCTAGCGGCACCCCGACAAGGAATAACATCCAAGCATAATAATTGCTGATTAATAGTTGTAAGAATCCAACCAGCAAAATTGACCACATTAAAATAGACAAACTGATTGACATAGCAAACCTATAATCACGTCTTTTTAAAAATATAGACACGATAATCGCACATAATGGTATCGCATATATAAAGGCAATCCAGAATGTACTCGCATTACTGATATCTCTTAACGAAGCAATCAGAAACACAACTGTAGCGATGGTGAATACAGAGATACAAAGCAAAATAGTGACGAGAAGTCCGTTGATAAACATCTTACTAGACTTTTTCACAAACTTCTTTTGTTCATCTTCGTTCTCATGGAAGAAGTAGTCGATTTGGACATCAAAAAGGTTCGCTAAAGCAAGCAAAGCGTCTGGATCTGGACTGGATTCACCTCTCTCCCATTTGGAGATTGCCTTATCTGAGTAGTCCATTTTCTCAGCGAGTTCTAATTGAGTCCACTTTTTCCCTTTTCTTAAAAAAGTTATGTTCCCGCCTATGATTTCTTTAATGTCACGTGTATTTTTTGTCACAAAAAATCTTCTCTACGAATTGTAGAATATAAATTCTACGAAAAATATTTTATCAGTTTATATTGTTTTTTCAATTAAAGGAATAATCTATTCGTGTTCGAAGGGTTTATGAAAGTTCTTGTAGTAGCAGATGTATTAGGAGAAGAGAATAACGGCACCACTATCGCGTGTATGAATTTAGTAAGATATATGTCGTCTCAAGGCGATGATGTCAAAATCTTATGTGCGGATCGCGATAAAAAAGGTAACCATAATTATTTTGTTGTACCAGAACTAAATTTAGGTTACATCATCAATTACTTTGTTCATAAAAACAATGTTGTATTGGCTAAACCAACTAAGAAAATAATACGAAAAGCATTAGATGGTGTTGATGTTGTTCACATTATGATGCCTTTCGCATTGGGTAGAGCAGCATTAAAAGAAGCAAGAAAAAGAGGCATTCCAGTTACTGCTGGGTTCCACTGCCAAGCCGAGAATTTTACATCTCACCTTGGATTAATGAACGTCCCACTAGCAAATAATCTCACATATAAGAATTTCTATAATCATTTTTATAAATACGTGGACGCTATTCACTATCCAACTGATTTTATTAGAGAATATTTTGAACGTGTCATAAAAAGAAAAACAAATTCATATGTCATCTCTAATGGCGTGAATCATCAATATAAGAAATATAAATTGGAGAGAAAAGGTAAACTAGCCAATCACTTTAATATCTTGTTTATTGGTAGATATTCAAAAGAAAAAACACACCCGTTGCTTATAAAAGCGGTTTCTTTATCAAAGCACAAGGATGATATTCAACTTATTTTTGCTGGTCAAGGTCCGTATGCAAACAGCATGAAAAAACTTTCAAAAGAATTAGGGATTATTCCACCGATCATGAAGTTTTATTCAAGACAAGATTTAGTGAAAGTTATCAATTCATGTGACTTATATGTCCATCCAGCAGAAATTGAAATTGAAGCTATCTCCTGTTTAGAAGCTATTACATGTGGATTAGTACCAGTAATATCTGATTCAGAGAGAAGTGCGACTAATAAATTTGCTTTGAGTGAAAAGAATCTCTTCAAATACGATTCTCCAGAAGATTTAGCGAATAAAATTGATTACTGGATTGAACATCCTGAAGAAAAAGAAGAATGTTCTAAACAATATCTCGGTTATACAAAACAGTTCGAACAAAAATACTGTATGGAAAAGACGAGAAATATGATTCTCTCTTATACAAAAAAAGATTGTTATACAACTCAAGAGAAAAGATATTACCAAGATGAAATAAACGATGACTTCGCAAATAACGGTATTGTCGCAAAACATAATAAAGTTGGATATAAATATATCCATAAGAATATTTTCTTTAGATTTTTCTCTACTTTATTAAGAACAATTGCCAGACCATTAATCTGGTTGATGAACAAGATTGTTTATAAGCAAAAGATAGTTAATAAAAAGATATTAAAGAAATATAAGAAGAGTGGTTACTTCATATATGCTAATCACACTACTTCTATGGGTGATGCTTATACTCCAAATATCTTATCGAGAAAGAATTACATCCTAGTAGGTGAAGAAGCCACAAGCATACCATTTGTTAGAACGATAGTTTCAATGTTAGGGGCACTGCCAATCCCATATCACAGTGAAAATATCAAACCATTCTTAGATTCAGTTCAATATTATATAAAAGATAAGAAAGCCTCTATTACCATCTATCCAGAAGCACATATCTGGCCAACATATACAAAAATAAGAAACTTCAAACATGCATCATTTAGATATCCAGTTGACCTAAATGTTCCTTGCTTCTCTATCACTAATACATATAGACCAGGAAAGAATCCAAAGAAGCCAAAACTCGTTTCAATCATCGATGGTCCATTCTATCCAAACCCATCTCTTAATCGAGCGGATGCGATTAAAGATTTAAGAGACCAAATATATGAAAATATGGTAAAAAGGGCAGCAGAAGTCCCACAAATTGAACAAATTCGATATATTAAAGTCGAAAAATAAAGGGGCTGTTGAAAAACCTAATAAAATAAGAAAAAAAGCGAATTTGCCTAGGCATTTTCGCTGTTTCTTCATTATGGCAGGGTGTAAAGATTTTAATACAACGCTACACCTTGGAACAAAATGCTACAGTGTGGAACATCCACTACTCGAGAGCATGATGATATTATATTTTTTTGTAATAAGCGTTTTTATCTGCTTCCTCGTTGATGGTTTTATTAATCAACTCTTTCATCATTTCTTTTGTTATTTCTTTATCATCAACAAAGCCACCAAGAGGTGCTATTTCCATCAACCTATCGAGATGTAATTTCGCCTCTTCAAAATGATGATTTTCAGCAAGCGCCAAAGCAAAATAATACTCAATTTGTTTATAACTATAAATACATGAATCTCTACCAGTGTAGTCTTTATTTTGAATAAGTTCTTTGTATAGTTGTGTTGCTTTACCAACATCATCACAATAGACAGCACAAATCATAAGATAATATTTGTAATAATCTACATTGCTCGTTTCGCATAGATTTTTAAACAAAGGATAGGCTTGATTATATTCTTTTTCATCAAATAATCTTAATGCTTTTATTTGATTCTTTTCTTCTTTAGAAGAAGCAATATATGTGGGTTCAATTTTGATATTATTATCTTTTAAAGATTCTAAAAATAGGTTTTGCCTAAAAATAATACCTTCAACTGGCAATATACAAATTATTTCACCACCATGATTAGCAACATATATTCTCATGGTTGGATTGGTTTTGACATATACAACTGCTATCTCACTAAGTTTTGCTTCTTTGGTTTTAAAAACATCGACATATTTATAAACACCGTTTTTGAAAGAGAAACAGCCTCGTTTATAAACAATCAATCCGAGCAAACCAATCACTAAGAAAAGAAGGCCTATAAAACACATCGGATAATTATGTGGAGGAATAATATTCAACAAGCAGAAAATAAGGAATTCAATTGAGACAATTAATCCAAGAGAAAAGGAAAGAATAAAGAGTATTTGAGCGAATCTAGGATAATAGATTGCAAATTCTTTTGGATTATTTTCTGGCTTCTTAAATTGAATAATTGCAAACATCAAAACAAGAAGGGATGCAGAAAATGGAATGGTAATAAAGATTGTTGAAACAACCAAATCGTTTTTTCTGTAATATTCCATTACATCAAAGAAGACCTGATCACCACGTTTTAATATATAAATAATTGTGTACGTTGACTTCCCAGATTGTTCTCTTAGTTTAATATTGACCGAATCGCCACTATTCAATTGGCTTAGCAAAGTAAAATCAACTCCGTTTGATTCGTAAGCTATATAAGTTATGTCATCGTTATAAAATGTCAAATAAGCATTATTATCATCAAACTCAACGGTTTGAACTGTTTTATCTACTTCATAAAACACTTTTGGCTTTAAAGAGAAACCTGTAATAACCGCTCCAACAATGGCAAACACTAACGCTAATATAAGCTTTCCTAAGTTCTTTTTGATAAAGCTTTTCATGAATAAATCTTATCACTAAAATATGTTCCATTTAACAAAAAGAAATATCAAAAGCTTATTCAAAAGTTATCGTTCAATCTTTTCTACATCAGAACCATAATCGCAAGCTCTTTTTTTCATCCTGAAAATGCTTTCCTCCATTTTGTATTTGAAGGCTATTTTGCGTTCAATCTCGATGTAATCTTCAATTGTGATCTCTCCCTTATTTAACAATTCTTCAAAACTAACCATAACTACTAGGTAGTTATGCACCCTTGCTGCGTATTCACGATTTATGCCTTCCATCTTAGTGGACCTCCTATTATTTCCACTAATCGCTCTAAGTAAAAAAATGGAAGAAAAATTTAATTTCGGTGGAACGTTGCCTAATTTCGGTGGAACGTTATATATTTTTGTATCAAAATACTGTTACTTTCTACCCTATTTTTGAAATATATTGCCGGAAATAATCTCAAAAAGGTGCGATGTAATCAAAGAAAAAAGGCTAACACATTTCTGTATTAACCTTCATTTTTTAAGTTGGTGACGAATACGGGATTCGAACCCGTGAGTGCATGCGTGAAAGGCATGTGAGTTAAGCCGCTTCTCCAATTCGCCAAGTGGCGCCTACCGAGGGACTCGAACCCACGACCGATCGGTTAACAGCCGATGCGCGTTTAAAATATTATCATGTAGGGCAAGCAATGACAAGAAAATAATTATTTTTTTGTTTCGATTAAATTGACAACATCACGAATCGTCTTTAATTCAACGATTTCATCAGTGGCAAATTCGACATTTAAAGCTTCCTCAATCTTTAGCATTGTTTCAACTAAATCAAGAGAATCTAAACCTAATTCATCTAATTTGTCATCGTAATTAATTGTGTCAATGTTAATACGGTCTTTGATTGCTTCTTTTACAATTTCTAATGCTTCCATATCGCCACTATTTTACAATAAGTATCATTGACCTTCAATAACAAAAAAACGGCATTTTTCAGCCGTTATTTTTCACTTAGTAAAACTAAATCATAGCTTTAACACTAGTGACAGCCGCTTTGGCGACTTCGCTTGAAACTGTATTTGTTAAGCTAGTAAAGACTGCTGATAATCCCGCTGCGACGATACCAAAAATCATAATTACTAAGATAATACCAAGCAATTGTCCTTTAATCTCAGACATAAATACTTCTCCTTTCTATCCATAAAATCCTACGACTGTCATTCGCGAAATACTGATTATCATTTCCCCCTTGGAAATAATCATTGGTTGATAAGTCGTAGAAATTGAATAAATTATTTCTTCACCAAAAGTTGGTGATAGATTTTCATCACAGTTAAATGTCACGTTATACATGGTTTCGATACGATTTTTAAAATTGTCATCAATAATTCCTGTTCGAGATATTAAATAGGAAATATTGCTCGATTTAGCGTCGAGGGAACTAAAGACACTTTGAATGGAAATGAGATCCGCGCCGAAAAGGAAATACATCGCCACGAAAATCATTGATAACAAAAGACCGATTTTATATGACATTAATTAAATCCCCCAATAAAGAAAGAATGGAAATAGTTAATGTCACAGTTATTAAACCCGCTCCTGCGAGAGGGAAGGTTGACATATTGGCTAAAGATCTTTCTTTTTGTTCAATTAATTCCTTATTACGATTTTTAGCTAATTCGTCATAGATGACATTGAACTGTGTTAATTGTTCAAAGCTTTCACCCTGCTCCACCATTTGATAGATGGAGAGCATTAAACTATGACTAGCTAAATGCTTGAAATTATTAGCAAAATTAATAAATGGTTGAACAGTTTTATCTTTATCTATTTCTTTAAGAAATGTTTCGATTTTATCTTTCATCCATGAAGAACAAAAAGGTATGAGTAGATTGAATGATTGATAAACATTATTTTTGTTTTGAAGATATATTTCAAAATAAGAGATGATAGCGATAAGCTCATCTTCTCTCGCTTTAAGTATTAAATTCTTCTTATCTTTATAACGTGATAATAATAGATAATCGATTGCCATTAACGCTATAGCGGCGACAATGACATAAATAAAATAATCAAAGACAAAATAAAGAATTGCTATACCGCCTAAAGAAGCGATATTTATGAGCACTATTTTTAATATTTCCTTTTTATAAGAAAGACCAACAAATTCGATGGTATCTTTAAAACTATTTTTCATCGTCTTTCCAACCCTCCAATGTGACATTAGAAATGCGCTTTACCAAAATGTAGATTGAAAGAAGCACAAATAAGAAGATGGCCACTACCGACACCTGGTAAAAAGGTGTTTGAATAACTTTGTTATAAAACTGTGATAAGGCAAATCTTAATGACGCCAAAATAATTAGCGTAATACTCCACAAGATGGTAAATTCAATCACTCTTGATTTATGCATTGATTCGCAAGATAAGAGATATTCTTCTTTTAAACGTAGTTTATTAATCAGACGTTGACTCATATTTAAAATGTCACCGCCTTGTTCATTCCATAAAGTAACCATATCAACGAAAAGGTAATATAAATCAAATTTAAAATATTTACTTAAGTAAGATAGCTGTTCTTCTTCATCCATTTCTTTAATGGAATCCATCACTTCTTTTACTTTACTATCGCTGATGTTATAAGCGCTTTCTCTAGCGTACGCTAAAGAACCTTTAATACTTAAAGAAACTAGATAAGTATTTACAAAGCGATAACACTGATGGTAGCGGCGGGTTTTGTTTAGATATTTGTTTTTTTGCCTTCTAGCGATGAAAACGAAAAAACCTATGGACGTTAGGAAAATTACAAGACTACTAATAACATTTTCACTCGCAATATAATTCAAACCAGCGAAGGCGAGCGAAACAAAAAATCCAATTAACAAAAAATTCATTTATTTCCTCCTAGAAAAGTTCTTTTGAATAAGTTACTAGCGTGAGAAGTGTTTAACATTTTTAATGGCTCGGTTCCTAATAACTTAAATCTTTTGTTTTCCCCGTCACTACCATATATTTCTTCCATTGTCTTACCATTAAGGTAACCAACAGATGAAATGTATCTTGATACCACACCATCTTCGCTATATTTACGTGTTAAATAAATATAGAAACGAAGATGATATGAAACATCTTGATAGACATCTTGATAATCCATTTTTTGTTCGTTCATCATCACCATTCTCACCATGCGATAAGGCATACTTTCGATGTCAAAAGCATGTAATGTCGTAATGATTGGATGACCAGTTAATGAAGAATTAAGAACATCAATAGCTTCTTTACCACGACTTTCAGCAACTATAAGCCAATCTGGATTACTTCTTAAAGCGGTTTTCACTAACCGCTCAGTCGAAGCATTTTCTCTATTTTCATCGACTTGCCAAATATTTAAATCAAGATGATTTTCAACTTGCAATTGATCTAGTTCTAATACGTTATCGATAACTATCGCTCTTGTGTTTTCTTTCATTCTTGTAATGAGATATTTTTGTAATTCGGTTTTGCCACTTCCCGTTAATCCTCCAAGCACGATTGAAACATTAGAGTCAATTAGTACATCTAACAAATCACTTAAGGCTGGAGGAAAATATCTTTCGTCTTCTTGGATGCGTAAACGCGTTGACGCAATACGTAATGAAAAGCATATACATTCATTGTTTTTCTTACGGCAAACACTTTGATGCAACGCTGTTAGACGATATTTACCAAATGAGACATCTAATTCTGGATTTTGATAAGAGAATTGCTTTTCAGATAAATTAGCAATTTGACGAATGAAATCTCTTACCAAAAGTGGTTCCACTTCAACGTTTCTTTTTAAACGACCAAATTTATTATCAATATAAAAGATATATTCCCCGTTATAAGAAATATCGGTGATAGTATCCTCTTTTAATAAGTCGCTTAAAAAGGATGTTTCTAAATAACCTACTAACTTCTTAACGTCCATTAGTTACTCCTTATCTGATAGTACATCGTCTTTTCATAGTGATAATTAAGAATCAAAGAAGCTTCCACTTTTACTTCAACCGCATGACAAGTATCGCTAAGACAGATGGAATGATTAAAAGGATTGTAATAATAAAAGTCTAACGAATAGTCTTTTGTATATTTTTTCATCGAGAAATCGAAATATGATTGGATACGATTCTCTAAGGCTTGTTTATCAAAAGAAGGCCCCACGTTCTCGTTTATGTTCAGCATATTGATCGAAGTTTCATATAAAGAAATAGGCATCGATAAAACTAGATTATTAACTCCATTTATTTGATAAGACATCATAAAGAAATTGAAAGAGATGACTGCGATAAAAAGAGCAATGAATATGATCACCATTATTTAATTCCTCCTTCGATGTAATAATCACTATCACCACATAAGCCCACTAAAGAGCGGTCAGCAACATACCTAATCGGAAAAGAAGCATTTAACTTACTTTTACCTAATCCAACTACATCTAAATATAGAAGTTTATTATTGAAGATTCTTTTACCATTTACTGGCAAATAAAAATATGTTGAAGGCGCATAACCAGGGTGAGAAACATTAGATAACTGTAATGTCCTTTTATTAACGTAAAATGAGTTTTTATATTTAAGAGTTAGGATGTCATTAATCTTTGTAGTGCCTAGAGGAATATTGATATTTACCCCATCATGATTTAAATAGGGAAATAGATTTTCACGGTCTTCAAAACGCAGAGATATGGAATCGTAACTAAAATCAAATAGCGAACTATATTTAAAATTAATATTCGTAAGGTTGAGACGATAATAATAATCGATATCTAAATAATCTGTTAATGAAGTAAAATCATATTTTTCTTTAATACCTTTAATGGCTTTCCCATCAGCGTAAAAGCCGATATCTCTAGTTTCGTAAACGCTACTTTTTAATTCTTGCGTTGTCGGTTTGTCACTAGATATTGGATAAAAAGTCGTACCATAATTCGCCACTATGAGATGTTTAGTTTTATCAACAACTTCAAATTTAAAAGTCATGCCGTTATTAGTAAGACATTCTTTTATTGGCATAGTGAATGTCGCCATTTCTAAACTATCTTCGATATAATCTTTAGTCTCATTAACATAAGCGTATATAACGCTTCCTGTAGGGCCTATTATTCTTAATCTTTCATTTACTAGACGGCTAGGACCAAAAATACGATAAGTAAAATTTACTTCAAAATTAGGATCTCCCACTTTAAAAGGTCCATACAATGGGCATTCGATATAATCACTATTATCATCAGGATTAGAACTACTAGATGTTCTTGAATACTTAAATGAACCCGCGGATATATTTGGTGGAGGAGCAAAATTAGAAGAACGAGTAATTATAGAAAAGTCTATCTTGCCCGCAGCGGTTACCTCGCTAGTAATCCCGCTTGTGGACGAAACAATTATTGCGCTTGATAAAAGCAATATTTTAAGCATGATAAATACCCTCCAAGAACTTCAGCATCGTTAGTTTCTTTAAACGATAAAAATTAGCTTTGGAGTACAAACCAACCCACCAGTATTGATAGTTTTGATAGAAGAATTCGTTATTGATTAAGTTTTGCTGTTTTTCATTTAATAAAGAGTAAGCTTTTTCCACTTTTATTAAATAAGCTTGGTATGGTAAATCATATTTCTTGATAATATCGTTACTATTTAAAACTAGTAAAGCTTTCCTGGCAAAGAAAAACTTATCGGCAACTTCTTCAGTCATTTTGCTTAATTCTTTGAAGCTTTTTTCGATCAATACCATGTTTTTGCCTCCTATATGTTTAGTAGGTTGGTTTTTTGCTTTTTGTCCGAAATTTTTTAAATATTTTTTCTAAGCCTTCCTATTAATTCTTTGAATTAACTTTTTTTGAAAAAATTACAAATAAAAAAAGAAATGCGCTTTTTTTGAAAAGTGATATATTATTTGTAATAAGTTTTTATGATAGTACTAAGTGGAGCAAGCGCGTCAGGAAAAACAGAAGCAGCAAAAATGCTGATGGTCAAATACGGCATTCAAAAGGCCATTACGACCACCACTCGTTCAATGCGCATTCACGAAGTTAATGGTAAAGACTATTTTTTTGTTTCTGTTGAAAAATTCCAACAATTAATTAAAGAAGATAAATTCGTTGAACATACATACTATAACGGTAACTATTATGGTTCCACTAAAGATCAAATTGCGGATGACCGTGTTGTGGTTATTGATTTAGAAGGTTTAAAGTCATATTCTCGTCTTAACGATAAAAGAATTGTGACTTTTTATTTATCAACATCTGAGGATACAAGATTTAAACGTATGCTTGAAAGAGGCGATAAAAAAGAAGACGCCATTAAGCGTATAGAAAATGACCGTAAAGTATTTGACGACGGACAAATTCCAACCGTCAATTATCAAATCGATTCTGAACAAAGATCAATTGAAGAAGTCGCTGATTTGATTTACGAATTATATCAAAAGCACATTAAAGCTAATTGCCGTTAGTGTATTTATATAAATAAGCAGGATTTAAGAAGACGTCGCATAAATAGCCGTCTTCTTTTTCTATCTTCTTAATCACGTAGTTTTCTTTGCTAAATGTCACGAAATCAATTGAATAAGGAAGTAGTATTTCTTTTCTAATCCAATTTTTAGAAAAATGAGAAACAATAAACTTTAAAGCATCTAAAACATCTTCTTCATCAAGAAGAGACACTAGTAGTTCGTTTTCTTTGGGGATAAAGTTAGCGAAGCCGCCTAATAAATCATATTTGTTATAAATATTTATCATTGGAATGTTATCCGCTTCTAAATCTTTAATAATGCCTTTAGTGGTTTCAATTTCTTCTTCTTTAAAAGGATCAGATAAATCCACAACTTGGACTAATAAATCAGCTTCTTTAATCTCTTCTAATGTAGAACGGAAAGCATCCACTAAATAAACTGGAAGATGGGAAATAAAACCAACAGTATCTGTTAAAAAGAATGATGGATAACCAAAAACAGAAATGTTTCTAGTGGAAGTTTCTAAAGTGGCAAATAAAGCATTCTTTTCTAAAACTGTTTTATCTTCTTTTGATAGTTTAACTAAGCGATTCATCAATGTTGATTTACCAGCGTTTGTGTAACCTACGATACACACTTTAGGTGTCGGACTATTAATCCTTTTATTACGCATATTACGGCGTGAAAGTTTAATAGCCTCTAATTCTTTTTTCTTTTGTAAAACGGCTTTAGAAATCTGTCTTTTTGATAATTCAATTTGTTTTTCGCCTTTACCTTTATTATGGCCACTTCCTGATGTCACTTGTGAATAAGATGCTTTTTCATCAACGAGGTGATTCTTAAGGTATTCTAATCTTGCGATTTCCACTTGTAATTTAGCTTCTTTAGTTTTCGCATTCTTTTCAAAAATGTTTAAGATAACGAATGTCCTATCAATTATTTCCGCTTTTGTGATTGCAGAAATGGCTTTCTTTTGTAAACCTGTTAATTCAAAATTACAGGCAATAATATCAATTGGTGAATCTTGGTTCTCTTCATTATATTGATGATAAAATGAAGCGATTTCAACAATCTTACCAGAGCCTAGATATGTATTCTTATCAATGTTTTCTATATCTTGAGAAAAATAAGCCGCTACTTCATAACCGATTTCTTTTAGTAACAAAGAAAACTCACTTTGATCGTGATTTAATTCGATGGAATTTGTCTTACCACGTGATAACACTAAAGCTTTCATAAAATTACACTACTAATCTTTTTCAAATTCAGTGTCCACTACTTTGAGTTTTTCCACTGTAAATTCATCAGCTTCTAAAACTTTAAAATGATAATGAGCGAAATCAAATTCATCGCCAACTTTAGCGAATCTATCTAAAATATCCTGACAAAAACCACCCACGGTTGTGTAATCAGTTTCCACTTCTTCTTCATAACCAATGAGTTCAAAGAAGTCATCGATATTCATTGAACCATCAACAATATAAGTACCATTACCTTTTTCAACATATTCTTCTTCGATTTCATCAAATTCATCAAAGATATCGCCAACGATTTCTTCTAAGATATCTTCCATAGTGATAATACCTTCAGTACCACCATATTCATCAATGACTACTGCAACGTGAACTTTCTTTTCTTTAAATTCCTTTAGAACATCTAAGATTTGATGGTTTCTAGGAACGATTAAAGGTTTATAACAAAGTGATTTGATATCGATATTCTTATCGCCCGCTAAAATCTTTTTAGCTAAAGCTTTAATTGGTAAAATACCAATTATATTATCAATTGTTTCATCATAGACAGGGACACGTGAATGTTTAAAGAATTCTTTGTCTTTAATTAATTCATCGATATCTTCATCTTTACTAATAGCGTAGACATCCACTCTTGGGGTCATAATTTCAAATGCTTCGATATCGTTTAAATCAATCGCACTTCTTAATAATTCCGCTTCGTTTTCTTCTAAGATGCCTTCTTCTTCAAGAGAATCTGCCATTTCAGTTAAAACGTCTTCATCAATTTGATCTTCTTCTTTACTCTTTTTAGCGAATAATTTACCAAATAATTTAAATAATTTAGCGATTGGCCAAACAATTATAAAGAAGAGATATTTAAAGAATGTTACTGGATAAGCAAATAACAACGCTAAAGAGTAATTAAATCTCTTCGCGAATGCTTTAGGAATAAACTCGCAGAAGATAATAATAAATATAGTTAAGATAATTGTTGAAATAGTTTCAGCAAGTTCAATATTTTCGCCATAAGATAAAGCAATAGCAATAAGAGTAACAATAGAAGCGGCAGCAACGTTAACAATATTATTACCTAATAAAATAGCGGAGATTGATAATTCATAGTCATCAGCAATTCTTAAAGCCGCTTTAGCGCGTTTCTCTTTTTTGCCTTTTTCTCTTTGTAAACGATCTTTATCAACCATGCCATATACCATGTCTGCAGCGGAAAAGAACATTGATAACAATGCACAGATGACAACGATTAGCCAATAATACCACGCCATGTTATCTATTTCCTTTCGTGCTAGTTGGTTCAGAAATATCGCTCACTAGCTCTTCTAAAACATCATCCATTGTGACCATGCCAATGACACATTTATTCTTATCTCTTACAATAGCGATATGTGTATGGTGTTTTTTAAAGCCATTAAATAAATCATCAATCATAATGTTTGATGAAACGAAATATGGCTTTTGCAGTTTGCTTTTAATAGAAACATTTGGGTTTCTTAAATAAGCACTTAAGTATGTCTTAATATGTAAAACACCGATGATGTTATCGATATTACCATCGTAAATTGGGATTCTAGAATAATTAGTATTGATAATAATTTGATGTAATTTTTCTTTATCTAATTCTCTAATATTAAGAGCGAAGATTTTATTTTTCGGTGTTAAAACTTCTTTAACATTTGTGTCCGCAAAATCTAAAGCGGATTGGATAATATCGCTTTGTTCTTCTTCTAAAATGCCTTCATCAGATACTTTTTCCACGACATTTTCAAAGTCTTCTTCGTCAAATTCCACTTCTTCTTTGACTTTAAATGCTTTTTCAATACCTTTAGTTAATAATTCAAATAATAAAGTAATTGGATAAACAAGCATCATTAAACCGAAGACTGGATAAACAAATACTTTAGAAATGGTATCAGGAATGCTTCTAGCAATTGTTTTTGGTAAAGCATCACCAAATATATAAATTAATAATGAGATTGTTAAGGAGGCTAAAAAGGCAATAAGATCAGAAGTATAATCGCTAAGAATGCGAGTAAAAAGAGCTGTACAGATAACTGAAGCAGCGATGCTGACGATATTACTTCCTATTAAAACCGTAATTAATGCACGATCATATTTTTCTTGAACCTTGAGCACTAATTTGGCGGATTTTTTACCTTCATCCGCTTCGACTTGCATCTTGAAGCGGTTTGCACATGCGAGTGCGGTTTCACCAGCGGAAAAGAAAAAGTGTGCTAATACACAAACAATAATGATTACCCACGACAGAGGTACATCCATTAATGAACCACTCCCTTTCTTTGCTGGTCGCAGTTAATAAATTTATCATACTTTATAGTCGTTGTGAAATGATTAAATAAAAAGGTATGCAAGCATACCTTAATATTTACACGAACGAATAATTAGTCTTCTTGTGAGTCATCATCACTCACTGGCTCTTTCTTTAATTCTTCAACCCAGTCAGTATCACCAATGACACCTTGTTCAAAGCCATCTTTTTCCATTACAGTTTGAATGAGCTCTTTTGCTCTTCTCATTGATAAACCAGATTTGACTTTGAACACTAATGGGATATCAGCGTAAATGCCTTTATGACCAGCATTTTGCACTGGGATTGGTGAATCTTTATAATCATCAGGATTTAAAGCGAAATAGAGTTTCAAACTTAAACCAGCGATAGTAATTTTCACATATGTTTTACGATGTAAACGGAAGGCATCACCAGAATTAGAGACACGATCATTAACACCATATGAAAGAATTTCATTCTTTAATTCATTATAATTACGCTTCATTTCTTCATCAGCGTTAATCATTCTTGTTTGGAAAGGAATACGGATAATCTTGTTCTTTTCAGCTTGAGATTCTTCCACTGCTGGACTTTCTTCTTTAACAAGAGTAGGTTCTTCAACCTTTTCTTCTTCTGGAACAATGATATATTCAGGAGCTTTATCTTCTTTAGGAACGATATTATCGTGAACCTTGACTTCATCACTTGGTTTAACTTCAGCGACTGGTTCTTGTTTATTATTTTCCTTAGGAAGAGGTTCTTCTTTAACTTCCTCTTTCTTGATTTCATTTTGAGGAACAGTTTGACTAATTGGTGCTGTACCAAAATATTGAACCACTAATGGGCCTTGAGGATATGGATTATTAGCGGATTGGCGGGAGACTTCGTCTCTAACGATATCTCTAATCAATTGAGCCAAATCTTTCTTTGAAAGAGTGTCTTCTTTTTCCTCATTATATTCGTATGGTTGTTCCTCTTTTGGTTCTTCTAAAAGAGGAGCAGACTTCACAATTGGCTTTTCTTCTTTTTTAGGTTCTTCAATAACAACTTTCTTCTCTTCTTGTAGAAGTTCTTCTTTAACAGGTTCTTCAACTTGAGAATTACGGTATGTGTCAATGACACAAACGAAATATAAAACAAAGGCTAAAATAATATAGATAAGTGAGAAAACAATAGTAAATAAAGTAAATAATAAAAGCCCTGGATTATTATCATATGGAGCACGTGTATTAACTATGAGCCAATATTGTGGTATTCCAGTAGCGGTAAACATGAAGACAAATAGACTCAAGAGTGTCGCTACTAAACCATAAGCGATAGTCGCACGTTTTCTTTTAACAGCATTAATAACACCAACAATTAAAAAGGCAACCCATAAAACAATGCCGATATATAATAAACAGCTCAAATTGAAATAGATGATATTTGAAGCATCATTTAATTTAAAAGTGAATAAACCCTTTAAACCATCGACATGATATTGCATTAAAGCGGCAAAATCTTTGATTTGATGGTTATGTGATAAGCCAATAAAGGCACCCACTAAAAGGAAAGAAACAAGAAAAATAGCAAAGCAAACAATTGTAGCGATTAAAAGACCAATAAACCCTTTACCAGGTTTTCTTTTTGCTAAATTCATAGGTTTCTCCTTACCCTTTTACTCTCTATTACTATATTATGCGCACGCACATTAGGCAACAATAAAAAACACAAAAAGACAGCAAAAGTCCATTTTTTGACTATGTTTTACATAGTTTTTTGTTCCTCGATGGCAAATTCATCAACATGATTTCTAATCGAATCTGGATATGATTGATAGAGTTCAATAAAGGCATCAATAATCTTAGGATCCCACTGTTTACCTCGATATGTGAGTAACTCATTAAGAGCACTGCTATCTGGTAAAGCTTTACGATAACTACGATCACTTGTCATTGCGTCAAAAGAATCACAAACAGCGACAATTCTCGCTGCGAATGGAATCTCTTCGCCTTTAAGTTTATCTGGATAGCCATTACCATCATATCTTTCATGATGGCTTCTAGCGACTTCTTCAAATACTTTGTAATGTTTAATACCTTTAAGAATATTACTACCTAAAGATGGGTGAGATTTAATAACTTCAAATTCATCATCACTTAATTTGCCTGGCTTTCTTAAAATGGTTTCTGAAATACCAATTTTACCAACGTCATGGATTAAACCCGCGAAATAGATCTTTTCACATTCGCCAGCGCTTAAGCCTAATTTCTCCGCTAAAGCTTTAGCGTATGCTGCCACTCTAAATGAGTGACCTTTTGTGTAATGGTCTTTAGTGTCAACCACTTCCGCTAAGGAAGATAATGTTTCTAATGTTAATTCTTCATATGATTGCTTTTCATCATCAAGCTCTTTAGTACGGTTTTGAACTTGTATCTCCAAAGAGGCCTTAAGTTCGTTTAATTCATATAACGTCTCCATTAATTTTGCATAATCAGGCGATTCAATGGAGAAGAAAATGATTAAAGCACCAATGGATGTAGCGAAGTCTGATAATAAAATATTTGGAAAGAAATAAACTTGAATGATGTATGAAGCAAAGAATATCGCGTAGAATATCCCAGCGCATATTCTTTGTTTAATATTTGAATATTTATATCTCACGAAGAAGAAGATAATTGATTCAACGACATATAAAAGTGAAACGGCATTAACAAATAAATAAATTGGGCCACGTGTATAAACACCATCAACAAATGTAAAGAAGATGCCGGTAAAGCCATTGACCACTAATAAAGCGCCATCAATGAAGAATAGACCTAAATTAATAATGGTAAATATCTTAAATAAACGGTTCTTTAGATCTTTAAAATAAAGAATCGACAAGATGTAATAAAGGAACAACCCTGCAGTAGCATTACTAGCAGCGAAATAAATACCATTTAATGTGTAACTTATCCATAACGGAAAATTAGCGGCATATTTATTTGTGAACACCGTTAAGATGTTCATCGCATACATCACTAATGTCGCCACTAAAAAGATTTTGAATCTTCTGTTCAAGAGGTTTGTTGACGAATAATTCAAAATTAATATGGTGACTAAAATCGCCCCGATTATAACAGCGGCGACACTGTACGATATGTTATATTCCATCACAAATATTGTATTACAAAACGATGAAATCGCAACAAAACATATAATGTTTAAAATGTATAAATCGAGTTTTTTAAGTAATTATCAAAATAATTTTCTATCACTTTTTTTAGAATTGAATACAGTCTAAAGCGAGCATGATAACAAAGCCAACGATGAATGACCAAACACCAAAATGGTCATGACCTTCACTAGTCATTTCTGGAATCATTTCTTCGGCCACAACATAGATCATACAACCGGCAGCAAAGGCTAATGCCCATGGCATAATGCCTTGAATTTGCATCGCTAAGAATAGACCGATTACGGCGGCAATTGGTTCAACGATGCCAGACATCATACCGAATATAAAAGCTTTAAAAGAAGAACCTGTTTCCCCTTTGATTGGAAGAGAAACAACTGCACCTTCTGGGATATTTTGAATACCAATACCAACTGCGAGTAATAATGCACCCACTAATAAAGCAGCATTATCAGGTTGAGATAAAGCAACACCAAAAGCAATACCAACAGATAAACCTTCTGGGACGTTATGGATTGTAACCGCTAAGAACATCTTTGATGTCTTAGACATTCTTTTAGTGGATAAACCTTCTTCTTTATTTTCATTGCTATGAAAGTGTGGAACAATCTTATCAATTAGCCATAAGAATCCCGCACCTAAAACAATAGAGATCACCACTATTAGCCAAGTAGGCATATAAGTAGCGTTAGCTTCAAGAGCAGGTTTAATTAATGAGAAAAATGAAGCAGAAAACATCACACCTGCGGCAAAGCCTGTAAATATTTTATTTAATCTTGGTGAAATATCTTTTTTACGAACAAAGAATACAAATAATGCACCTAATGTAGTGCAAAGGAAGATAAGAGAAATACCAATTAACGGATAAGCAAATGTTGGCATATTAGTCACCTCCACCCAAATAGTTTTTTAATGGCGGCTGTCCTTTCAAAAGAAGTAATTCGGTAGCCAGTATCTTTAAGAGCGTTACTAAAATCATCTTCACACAAATTGTTCTCAGTAAAAACAACTAAATTATTTTTGATATGTGAAGCTTTGGCTTTTTTGACGTTAATTGCTTTTCTAATCGCTTCTTCAACATGCATTTCACACATGCCGCATCCCATACCATCAATACCTAAGATGTACTTATTCATAACACTACTTCCTTTCTAATAGTCTGGGAAGAGTGGCCATTTGGTTATTTTGTTTTTAATAGGAGAAACATTACTTATAAAGCATTGGCTAAGATACTTTATAGTTTTTTTGCTGGATTACTTTTTAATGGCCACTTCTTCCATTTTGATAATTAATACTAAGTATTAACTTCATAGGTTAGTCATAACTAACTAACCTTTCATGAAGCATTATATCATGTGATTTATAGATGTGTTAACAAAACGATTATTTTTTTACAAATAACAAAAAAGAGGATCGATACGATTTATCAATCCTCTAAGTTTTCTTCTCCTAATTAGTTATTTGGAACAATGATGCTAAGAGCGTCGTCACCAGAGACAACTTCTGGTAATTTGCCATCCCATTTTTCTAAGTAGGCAAGATATTGTAAGTAATCTTCCACTAGTTTCTTAAAGTTATCAGCGCCTGGACCTGTGGTGACATCAATGACGTATTTGGTGCCTAAGAAGATAACTGTTTCGCTTTCTGCTTGTTTAATTGCGAATGTTTGTTCAACACCATTGACTGAGTAGATATATGCTTCATGCACTGTGTAACCGATTGTCTTAGCGAGTTCGATGACTTTGTAAGTGGCAGCTTCCGCGGTTGCTTGAGCGATAATCTTTTGTGCTTCAGCATTACCTTTAGCTTCTTCGATCTTCTTTTGTGCTTCAAGTTTAGCAACTTCTAATTGTGCTTCCGCTCTAGTGATTGCGGCTTGTTTATCTTGTTCCGCCACCACTTTGTCTTCGACTGATTTTTCAAATTCATCTGTGAAGTCAATGTTTGTTAAGATGACATCTTGAACGTTGACATAGTAGTCTGGGCCGATAGCGTTTCTCACTGTCATAGAGACGAGTTCAGAATATGTTTGTCTATCTTGAATGATGGTCATCGCTTCAGCGGATGACATGACTGCTTTGGTTTTTTCGATGGTTTGAGTTTCAATACGTGATTGTAATGAAGATAAGGTCACATATTTACCCGCAATACCTTCTGATTGAAGGATGTTGCCATTATCGTCTTTGACGATGAGTTTCTCCATTTGAATTTGGTATTGGAGATAGACTTCTAAGGACATGGTTTGACCATCTTTAGAATAGGCTGATGTGTTGATTTTGACTTGCTGAACTGTCGCATCATAGACTTCATAGCTTCTGGTCATATAGAAGTCGAAGTATGTGCCAGGTTTTCTCACATCAACGATTTTACCAAGTTCTTTAACGACAGCGACTGTGCCCGCTTCGACTTGGTGGAATGAACCTGGGATAATGAAGCTCATGATACCAACTACCGCAATAGCAACAGCGAGTAATGGGACAATGAGTTTGTTTGGTTTTTTCGCTTCGACATAACCTTTCTTATCTTTAATGCTCCTTTTGGAAAGGATGAAGATAATTGCGCCCAATAAGGCAAAGATGATGATGACGAATACGACTGTAAGAATTGTTTTGATCATAGTAGTTTTTCCTCCTGCAACATAAATATACATAAAAATACACATAAAAACAATTAAAATCGAAAAAATCGAATATAACATGGAAAAAAAGCATCAGAGTCCATTCAAAAACGCATCAGAGTCATAAAAAAGAATCACTGTTCGTGATCCTTATATTATCCTTAATTATTTTATTTATTATAGGACGTCTTTGTATTCTTCATTATTGAACATCATCTTTTGAGCGTAAGAACAAATTGGAACAATCTTCTTTCCTCTTTTTCTTGCTTCATCAATAATGCATTTCACTAATAGTTTAGCGATACCTCTTCCACCATATTCTGGACGAACGCCAGTATGAACGATATGCCATTTGTCATCTTTAATTTCAAACTGACATTCACCCGCTTGAACTTGGTCTATATAGGCTAATGATTGGTTATTTGCTTCATCGAAAATAATGTTAATATCCATATAATTAATCTTCCTAATCGCATTATGCGATATTTAGTTACCACATTCAATGGAGATTTCATTAAATGTCTTTAATAAATCATCAACATTGACGTTTTCTTTTTCTTTATCACTCTTATCAATGATAATTGTTCCTTGGTTAAACATTAATAAGCGATTTCCATATTCAATAGCGTAACGAAGATTATGTGTCACCATTAAAGTGGTAATGTGTTTTTCTTTAATGATACGATTAGTGAGTTTCATGATTTCTTCACTAGTCTTAGGATCTAAAGCAGCGGTATGTTCATCTAAAAGTAAAATATCCACTGGTTGCATTGTCGCCATTAATAAGGCTAAAGCTTGTCTTTGACCACCTGAAAGTCTTTTCACTTTAGTGTTCATCTTATCTTCTAAACCCATATTAAGAGATTTAAGTAGTTCTTGATATTCCGCTTTTTTCTTTTTGTTAAAGGCGAAAGATAAACCATAGTAATGACCCTTATTGTCCGCTAAAGCGAGATTTTCTAAAACTGTTAAGTTTGGTGATGTGCCTAAAGCGGGGTCTTGATAGACACGAGCGATTCTTCTCGCTCTTAAATATTCTTTCATCTTGTTGATGTTTTCATCTTTTAAACAAACATCACCACCATCAATTGGTGTTGAACCACTGATGATATTTAGAATAGTTGTTTTACCAGAACCATTACTACCAACAATAGAAACAAATTCGCCTTCTTTAATATCTAAATTAAAGTCAGTGAATAAGGCCATTTCATCAATTGTGCCTTTATTAAAGCTTTTATAAATACCTTTTAAAGAGAGGAGGTTAGACATGTTTTTCTCCTTTCTTAATCTTTTTATCCCTAGAGAAGAAATAATAATTCAAGATTAATATCACCAAGAAAGATAACGCCATCACGAGTTTTAAGTAGATTGTTGGTACACCTAACGCAATGATGACATTTAATACCGCTGTATAAATAAGAGCACCCACTATTGCAGCGGTTGTCCCTTTAACAAATTTCACATGTTTAAAGATGGCTGTACCAATAATGACACTCGCTAAAGCGATAACGACCATGCCTGTACCAGAAGTGTTATCAAAATAATTCATATATTGACTATAAATAGCACCCGCTAAAGCGACTAACCCATTAGCGAGGCATAAGCCAAATATCTTATAAAACCCACTATTGGAACCTAAAGAGATTCCCATTTGTTCGTTATCACCAACCGCTCTTAACATATATCCTCTTTTGGTTTTAAAGAATAAATCCATTAAGACTTTAATAACAATCACAATGACTAATAGGATAATGATATTTGCTAAAGCAATTAATGATAAATTATCACCAAATAATTTAGTAAAAGCGTTATTAAACAGTGTGGTTTTATCGCCATAAGGAATTAAAGTTCTACCTTGAGCAACGGCAAGATTAATTGATAATAATGCAGTCATGGTAATAATACCTGATAATAATGGGCTGATTTTAAATTTCACATGTAAGAAACCAGTAATAAAACCAGTTAATGCACCTGAAATGAAAGCCACAATTAGGGCGATAATAAATGGCACACCAACTTGAATTAAACCAATGCACACTACTGCGCCTAAAGGAAATGAACTATCCACTGTTAAATCAGGGAAGTTTAATATCTTATAGCTGATATAAACCCCTAATGCCACAATGGCGTAGCATAAGCCTTGTTGCAAGATGTTGAAAATAATATTTAATGGCATATTAGTCCACGTTTCTCATTTCTATTTCTGGAACTTTGATATCTAATTGCTTAGCGACTTTATCGGAATAGCAATTGAAACTATCATCGATTTTAATAGCGATATCATTGCTGGCTTTAGCTTCACCTTTTAAGACTTTAGCCATGATGGTACCGGTTTTCTCACCTAAAGCGACATAGTCTAAAGAAGCGCTAGCTAAGCAACCGCCTTTTACTTGATCGATTTCACTACCGAACACTGGTATCTTTTTAGCGTTTGTTTTGCTTAAGATGACATCTAACGCACCAACGACTGTGTTGTCTGTTAAATTAGTTAAACAATCGACACCTTTATTTAATAAAGTATCTGTCGCTGTTGGGATTTCACTAGCGTTAGTAATGGATTGGCGAACGATTTCAATATTTAACGCTTTAGCTTTGCTATCTAATGTTTCAATTTGGCTAATGGAATTGGCTTCGCCAAGGGTGTATAAAACACCAATTTTACCAACGGTTGGAATAAATGATTTGATTAATGATAATTGGCTATCGAAATCTAATAAGTCACTAGAACCTGTGACATTATTCATTTCTGTTAAGCCAGCTGCTTTTGGATCACTAACGGCACAATAGATAACAGGAATTGTGCCTTTAGCTGCACTAGCCGCTGCCATAGCGCTTGGTGTAGCAATTGCACCGATGATGCTAGCTTTCTTACTAACGAATGTATTAGCTTGCGCTGCACTACTAGCGGCATCAAAGTTACTGTTTTGTCTATCGATAAAATATTCATCGAATGTTTCTTTTAATTCGTCTTTTAAACCTTTAATCATGCCGTTATAGCAATCATTTAATGATTCGTGTGTACCGAATTGAATGATACCAATTGTCTTTTTATTTGAATTACATGCACTGAATGATAATGCACTAGCGGTTAAAGCGATTGAGGTTAAGATTGTTTTTAATAGTTTTTTCATTTTAAATATCCTTCTTTCTTAAAAATTGTTTCATGTGGAAAATAGACATTAGTCTCTATGCCTTCACCATCGAAATTCTTTTTTTAAGTTTTGGATCATTTTCTTTACTCCTATTAAACAAAAAAGCTTTTTCCCAAAAGGATAAAAGCTTAAAAATCTTTTACTATGCCACCTTAATGGGTTTCGTGTACTAACATACACTCGCTTCTACGTGACTATTCTGTTACACCAACCCAGAACTCTCTATAAGCCACCTTTAGAAGTTACTATTCCACTTCATCGGTTTATATGTATAACTGATTATCGCTACTTTTTATTTAATTTGTCAATACAATTTGTGCTTAAAAGTGCTTATATTATATTGGTCTTAAAAAAATATTCTATAAATGATACTGATTTGTTATATTTATATAAGTATTTATCTGGAAGGGGAGTTCTAGATGACTGTTACTAACGCTAAACAATACCGTCGTAAAATGAAGATGGTTGGTAAAACATGCTACACCGCAAATATTGCTTATTTGTTAGTCCATGTTTTATACCTTATATTCTTTATTATTTCTAAATACACCGCTTTAATCATCGTTGATGCAGCGATTATTGCGATTTATTTATTGTTCTTTTTGTTAATTAAAAAAGAAAAATATTACATCTATGCTTTGTGCTGTGGGAATCTATATTTTGCGTTTATTTCCGTTAGCACTATCATGCTCGGTTTTGGTACAGGCTTCCATTTATATTTAATTGGCTTATGCATTGTTTCTTTCTTTACGACATATTTCTCAAAAGTTAGAAACTTAAAAGGTTCAATTGTTTGGGTTGGTTTATCATTTGCCATTTATTTAACTTTATATTTAGTCACTAGATTTAATGCTCCATATTATGTTGTTCCACAATGGCTAGAAATGACATTATTTATCATTCATGCAATTGCGGTATTTGTCTTTGTGGCCGCCTATATGGTCGTATTTATTAGATACGCTACTAAGTTAGAAAATAGAATCATGAATGAATCTAGAACTGATGAATTAACACAAATTAGTAATAGATATGGTTTATATGACTATTATGATTCTGATCTTGATAAATCAGATAGCTTATTAGCCTTATTTGATATCGATGATTTCAAAAACATCAACGATTCATATGGTCACGTCTATGGCGATTATGTTTTAAAACGTGTTGCGGAAATCACCACTCAAACATTAAACGATGCATTTATTTGTCGCTTTGGTGGCGAAGAATTTGTTGTCGTTTTAAACGAGGATAAAGAAATCTCTTACTACAATAGATTAGAAGCATTAAGAAGAACAATCGAAAAAGAAACATTCGAATTTAATAACACTAAGATTAATATCACCATCACTATCGGTGCAACTGAATACCAAGAAAATATGTCATTAGACAAATGGATTGAAGCGGCTGATAAGAAGATGTATCACGGTAAGAATTCTGGTAAGAATCAAACCGTCTATTAAATCAAACAGCAATTAATCGGTATAAACGATACCTTCATCGATATATTTTTGCATATTGGTTGTATCATACCAAATACCTGGGATGAGTATTTGTTTTGTACATTCTTTGCCTTCCACAGCAAAGATGGCTTGTTCAACTGCTTGATAGCCAATTTCAGGAGAGTTTTGTGCGACAGCCCCTAATAGTTTAGGAGCACTATCTTTATTCATCCATTCGATGTGTTTTCTACCAGCGTCAAAACCAACGAATAATAAGTCATTATATTTATTACCACTAGCTTGAATAGCGTCATAAACTTGGGTCACTACTGGTTCTGCGGTGAGATAGAAAGAAGAACACCCTCTCTCATATAATGATTCCAAAGCAGGAACATAAGCGTTACCATCACCACCTGGTTTTACTTCTTCGATGATTTCACATCTACCTTTAGTGTCACTATTTGATTCCACTAATTCGTTAAAACGGTCAACAAAGCCCGCTGATCTTTGATAAGCAGCACCTGATTCATCATATTGAATGACACCGATTTTATATTTTTCACTTGTAGATATTTTATATCTAATACTTTCATATAAACGGTCCGCCGCCATACCTGAAGCAGCGTAATTATCATTAACAACAGTTGAGCATATTGGGTTTTTACCAATAGCGTCTAATGCTTCAACATCTTTTTGCCAGACACCAGAGTCAAAACTAACAACTGGTACTTTAGCGTCATAAGCTTGTTCTAATAAATCTGCGACACCTTGACCAATACACGATAAGACTAAAGCTGGACTACCATTAGATAAACCAGTTTGGATTAATTCTCTTTGCACTGGAAGATTTTCTGGTGTTTCCGTATCTGGCGCTCTAAAGGTGAAATCATAATTATATTTATCAGCAGCTTTTTTACAACCAGACTTAACAGATAACCAGAAAGCATGTGTTTGGCCTTTGGCCACTACCGCAATTGTTTTATTCTTTTGATTATTAGCGTTAATCACTACCACTAATGAAGCAATAGCTAAACCAACAGTTAGACCACTAGCGGTTATTAAGCTTATTAATTTAGCCTTCTTACTTGTAGTGTTTTCAGGTTTATCAATACGGCTCTTCTTCCATAAATCAAGAATAACAGCGGCTACAACAATGACACCTGTTAAAACGTAGGTAAGATAAGTGGAATTCATTTCAACATTGAATCTTGCTAATGTGAAGTTAAGACCACTTCTTACTGCCACTAAGATTAATGAACCTAATACTGAACCGAATATTGAAGCAACACCACCAGTGGAACTTGTTCCACCGATATAAATCCCAGCGATAACATCTAATTCAAAACCACTACCGGAACCGATAACGATTGTGGCAAATGACGCTGACCAGAATATACCAGCAATACCAGCGCACATACCGCTGATAATGTAGGCAATAAGTTTATATCTTTTAACGTTAATGCCTGATAATTTAGCGGCTTCTTCATTACTACCAATGGCTAATGTATAGCGACCAATGATTGTTTTATACATTAGAACAATACCAATAGCTAAGAAAACTAATAACCAAATAATACCTGTTGGAAAGCCATTAGCGTTAGAGAAAACAAGGTTATACCATGAACCTGTTGGATAATAAATATTTGGATCTTTAGCAAATAAAGCAGAGATACCTCTTGCCACCATCATCGTACCAAGAGTAACGATAAAAGGTGGTAATTTTAATCTTGAGATTAATACGCCGTTTAATAAACCAAATAAAGCACCAACGATGATCATCAACGGAATGACTAACCATAATGGCATACCTGACATATATAACTTGCCCGCAAAAACGGCAGAGGCAATACAAACTGTACCAACTGATAAATCAATGCCACCTGTGGCAATTACAAATGTTGCGCCGATAGCCATAATAGCGTAAGGAACGAATGATTGAACGATACTTAAAAGGTTATAAGCCTTAATATAGTTTGGATTAAGGATGGTAAATGTTAAAACCAAGATTACTAAAACAAACAAGATAATAATGCTTTGCTGTGCTTTTTTGAAAAATGATTTGCTTCTATTCATTGTTTATCACCCTCTCCTCTCTCATTGTTGCGTATTTCATCACTGTTTCTTGTGTGACTTCACTAATATCTAATTCTTTGGTAATTCTTCCTTCGCACATGACGATAACCCGATCACATAGTTGCTGGATTTCCGCGAGTTCAGAAGAAATCACAATGATTGATTTACCGTTTTTAACCATCTCTTTTAATAGATGATAGATCTCGCTTTTAGCCCCGACATCAACTCCCCTAGTGGGTTCATCAAAGATGAAGATATCTGGGTCTTTTAAAAACCACCTAGCAATAATTGTCTTTTGCTGATTACCACCAGAAAGGTTTTTAATCGAAGCGTAGATTGAAGAATATTTAACTTGTAATCTTTCATTTAATTTTTGGATTTCATCATTCATCTTTGTATCGTTCACTAATGAGAACTTAGAAAATTTATGAATTGAACTTAATGATTCATTATCTAAAATTGGTCGTTCATTCATTAAGCCGAATTGCTTTCTATCTTCTGATAAATAACAAATGCCCACCTTAATAGCGGTATTTGGTGAATGAATCTTCACTCTTTGTCCATTGACAAATACTTTGCCTTTTTGTTTACGGTCCGCGCCATAGACGCAGCGCATAGTTTCTGTTCTGCCCGCACCCATTAATCCCGCAAAGCCAAGAATCTCACCCTTTCGTAAATTAAAAGAGACGTCTCTAACCATCTTACCTCTAGTGATGTTTTTAGCTTCTAACACTATTGGAGCATCTTTTGCTACTTCACTATGCTTTTTCACTTCAAACTTAAGAGTTCTACCAATCATAAGCTTGATAATTTCATCACGATTTGTGTCTTTAGTGTTTAAAGTATTGATGCAATAACCATCTCTTAAAACAGTAATCTTGTCCGTGATTTGGAATATTTCGTCCATGCGGTGTGAAATATAAATCATCGTCACTTTGTTTTCTTTTAAAACTTTTAATATTTTGAATAGTTCATCAACTTCTTTTTCTGATAACGCAGCGGTTGGTTCATCAAGAATTAACACTTTAACATCATCAGATATCGCTTTAGCGATTTCCACCATTTGTTGTTGACCGATTGTTAAATCTTTGACTAAAGCAGTTGGATCAATATCGATATGCATCTTATCAAACACTTGCTTAGATAGTTCATTCATTTTTGTATCATCAATGAAGATGCCGTTTTTGTGTTCACGACCAATAAAGATGTTTTGGGCAACACTTAAATCCTTCATGAGATTTAATTCTTGGAAAACCATTCTGATGCCAATCTTTTTCGCATCATTAACGTTATTGATGTTGACCTTATTACCAAAGGCTTCGATTTCACCACTATCGCTTTTTAAAACACCACACAATATTTTCATTAATGTGGATTTACCCGCACCATTTTCACCCATTAAGGCATGGATTTCTCCTTCACACAATGAAAAATTGACATCATGCAAAACATGGTTGTCAAAAAAACTCTTGTTGATGTTAATCATTTTGATAACTTGGTTATCCATCTATTAATATGATAAACCTGAAAGCGCCACAAATGTGCCACAAATATGGTTATATTTTTTCTTTGTCCAAGCGTTGACGTTCAACGAGTTCGGCGAAATATCTGCCTTTAGCGATGAGCTCATCATAAGTACCATCTTCAACGAACTTACCATCATCCATCACTAAGATGCGATAAGAGCGAAGTCTTTAATGAATTCCTTCCAGATGTACCGTGGTAAACCAATAACGAAAACATCAAATTTCAAAAATAAAACGACTGAACCAAATCAGTCGTTTTTTATGTTCTTATCTTATTTTTAGTGAGCACTAATTCCACTTATTGCCGCATTTATTGCATATGTATATAACAATTTCAGCAGCACCGCCTACACCGACATATCGTGTTTCCTTTCTATAATCACTCGCGCCACATTTTGGGCATTTTTTTGTGCTGCACATTCCACCATTAACTGCTTCTAATTGTTCATCAGTTAATTGGATACCTTCTTTTTTGGCTAAAGCTAATAGTTCTTCTTGAGATTTACAAGCTTGGACTTTGGCGATTTGTTCTTCGGTTAAACCTTTTAATAAATCTTGTTTCATTATAGAGTTCTCCTTTGTTGATTTTATATTAGCAAGTCAACTGCCACAGATGTGCCACAAATAAAAAGAATTGATGCAATGTCAGTCCTAAAAAAAACTATTTTTCTTGTTTCTTACGTAGTTGTTTTATTCTGTTGCGGAGTTCTTTTTTAAAGTCTTCGAATCTTAGATCCGCGATTTCTTTATACTCTTTAAGTTTTGTGGCTAAGTGGATGGAGTAGGCAAAATCAACCGCCATTGCGCCCATCACCATTCCCACAAAATATGTGTAAACTAGGTTTTCACTAATCCAAGAAATACCTTCCACTAAGAATGGGTTTAAAAGGAAATAATATAATGAACCGACGACTAACCAGATCAAAGAGAAAGAAGGACAAATAATGCCCATGATGTTTCCTTTACGGTCACTATAGTCCCATAATTTAGCTTTCAATCCTTTGATGAATATTAATCCTGCGATGAATTCCACGACTGTCATTCCCACGCCAATGATAAGGATGCGTACAATAATATCGACTATTTGATTAGTTATTCCAAAAGGAATATTACTAACAGCGTACAATACCAAAACACCAAAACCATAAATTGGTAAATATGGGCCTGTTAAGAATCCTGGGTTCATCCATTTCTTTTGAGAAACAAATCTTCTAAAGAATAATTCAATAATCCACCCGATCAAGGAACCGATAACAAACAAAGTGGAAATAATAACTAGATATTTCATAACCATCTATATTCTACCTCAATTAGACAATAAAAGAACAATAATTGAGGAAAAAATAAAGGACTGATACTTTGTATCAATCCTATTTATCTAAATCGCATAAACGTTTCATGATAATACTGCCTATATTTTCTTTCTTTTTCTTCTATAAAAACCATGGTAGCATTTCCACGAGGTCATAGTTTATGAAAAAAATACAATTCGCTATTTTTTGTTCTATTGCAACGATTGCTCTAGGGTTATCCGCATGGTCATTAGTTCGATCTTATAACACTCCTACTCAGGAAATTGAATATACGATGTATGTGGGCACTAATGATAAAGAAACATATAAATTAGAAATGCCTTTAGAAGAGGCTCGCTCCATTGTTCATAATACAATGATGGATCATTTTTCTGATGGATTTACCATGTATGATGCAAAAGGTGTGTGGAGAGATGAAGACAAAGTTATTACTCTTGAATATTCCTTTGTTTGTGTCATTGAGCACGCGAATAGAACCGAAGTGTACAAAGCAGCAGATGAATTAATTGTTAAATTAAATCAAAACACCATTCTCGTCGTCTCCAATAGTGTCAGCAAAGTTGACTTCTATACAGGCTCAAAATAAAAGGACTGACACTTTTGTATCAATCCTATTTAACTAAGTTGGCAAGGATTTCCAATAATGATACAAATCGAATGCTTCCAAGCGTTTGGCGAACACTATTGTTTTTCTTTCCAATATTTGAGATTTGGAAGCATTCCTCTCATATAAGTTCTAGCTTGGTCTTCAGGAAAACCCTGAGCGACCATATGGGGAATGCATGTGTTGATTAAATCATCCATATTGTCGTAAGTGAATTTCTCATCATGATAGCACCACTGACAGTAATCTTCATTGAATGAACCATCTTTTTCTTTGCTCATCAATGAATCTTGTAAAGGCATGCCACAACATTGACACACCAATTGTCTTGGTGATCCTAAAAGAGTGTTAATTGATACATCAAATAGTTTGGATAATAATTTTAATGTTTCAGTATTTGGAGTGGTTTCACCGGTTTCCCATCTAGATACAGCTTGTCTAGTAACCATTACTTTTTTCGCAAGTTCTTCTTGGGATAAATTATTCTTTGTTCTTAATTCTAACAATATATCTTTAGTTTCCATTTTGTTTACCTCTAACTATATTTTAGTATTGAAAAATTCCCTATCAAGCAACCCGCTGTTGCTTTGCAATCATTCCTCTTCATAGTGGTACGAATAATCAATGCCTTTCATAAAGATATCTCGATTATTTATATCATCTATTAAGGCACTATTTAGTAAATCAAAGATAGGTTTTGAATCGACAGGACTCTCTTTCATTGCCGACAAATAATCATCCTTATCAATCTTTGACCAATCAATACATTTTTGTAATCTATTTTTCAAAAGTAAATCAAGCCAAATTCTTGTTGATCTTCCATTTCCTTCCATGAATGGATGAGCGATGTTCATTTCGATATACTTATCCACTATTTCATCAAATGTATTATCGGGCATCCTGTTAATATCTTGTAAAACCTGTGGTAAAAAGTCTCCGTTAGCAAAAGTAAATCCACCTTTAGAGATCGTTTTAGTTCTAATTTTACCAGCGAATGGATAAAGCCCTTCAAACAAGTAAGCATGTATCTTTTGCAAAGCAACAGCCTTTCCGATTTCATCTTCTTCTATCAAATCAGTCTTGTAAAAGTCATAAGCTTTTTTCTTGCTTTGCTCATCTATTGGATCTAGCAAACCCTTTATCCAATCTTGAATCACTTTTTTATATTTTGATGGAATGATAGAAAGGAGCATTTTAACACCCTCTTCATTAATGACATCAGAAAGATACTTCTTACCATCAGTGGCGTACAGTTTCAGTTGTCCACAAAACGGAGACAACTCTGGATTCCTCACTTTAA
>CACYSA010000007.1 GCA_902777015.1 uncultured Erysipelotrichaceae bacterium
AATGGAGATGACTTGTGTTTGACCACGGGTGAACATGGCAGAGCCATGAGTTCTTGGTAATAAGTCGACTTGGGCGTCTAATGGACGGATTTCATCAACTTTACGACCATCAGGTCTAATCTTTTCATCAGTAATTAATCTACGCACTTCTTTAGCAACGAGACCTTCTAAGGTTTCATTAACCATGTGCATGACTTTTTGATGAGTCTTTTCATCTTCGTATTTACGTGTATCGTAATCATCTAAAATTTCATTTTCGATGGCGTCGATTGCGTCTTGTCTTTCTAACTTATCAAAGATAGAAATAGCTTTCTTTAAGCGTTGTTCCGCTCTATCGGTGACATCACGCTCGATTTCAGGATCACATTGATATAATTCGATTTCTCTTTTTGGTTTGCCAATTTCTTTAATGATTTCTTTTTGCCATTGGCAAAGTTTTTTGATAGCTTCATGACCAAACATTAAGGCATCAAGCATATCTTCTTCGCTCACTTGATCCGCGCCAGCTTCAACCATGTTGATTGCTTCTTCAGTACCAGCAACGGCTAAGTTGATATCGCTTTGAGCTTTTTCTTCCACTGTTGGGTTGATGATGAATTTGCCGTTAATTCTACCGACATAAACACCAGCGATTGGGCCATCAAATGGAATATCAGAAATACCTAAGGCTAAGCTAGAACCAAGCATCGCGGTCATTTCTGGAGTGCAGTCTTGGTCAACAGACATCACTGTGTTGACGATTTGGACTTCGTTACGGAAGCCTTCGGAGAACATTGGTCTAATTGGACGGTCAATGAGTCTCGCAGTTAATGTGGCGTGTTCCCCTGCACGGCCTTCTCTTCTTAAGAAGGAACCAGGAATTTTGCCAACTGCGTATTGCTTTTCTTCATAACCAACGGTTAATGGGAAGAAATCACCTTCTTTAGGTTCATCTGAGCAACACGCTGTGGAAAGAACGACTGTTTCGTTTAATCTAACTAAAACCGCACCATCAGCTTGTTTAGCGATTTCGCCAGCTTCAACGACGAACTTCTTTCCTTCGAATTCTAATTCGAATACTCTTTTCATTTTTTTACCTCTTTTTAAAATTTCAACGTGAGTTATTATACTAGAAACCATTAACTTTGTTAAACACTTTATTTTTTATATATCAAAAAGCCTTTGTGCTTTTTACAAAGTTTCTATTTTGTTATCGAAAATTAGAGAATTAAAAACTAATCTAGTGGTAATTGATTTAACCAGCGATTAACGCGATGCATCGCACCACTACATGATAGATGCATGAAGTCATCTTTATTGAAATAGTTACCAGGATAGATGTTTTCTAATTGTGTATCAAAGAAAGTATATTCATTAAATCTATTTCTAATTCTTTCTTCAAAGCTTACATAGTAAGAAGTGTCATCAATGTTATTTTGATTGTATGTATTCCATGTTAATAAAACATGGTCTTTTTGTAATGAAGTAGCGGTAACAAAATCATCAATAAAAGCAAAATCATCGCCATTATAATCATCTAGATAATGAGTGTAATCATATGGCGATTTGTTATTGATATCATCACTTGGAATATCTTCTAAATTCATGCCGTATTTATCCCATCTAGAATAATTAACTGCTTCAGGTAATAAAGCGGTAACACCGATTTTATCAGTGCAAGTTAAACGATAATCAGTAAATGATTTCCAGAAGAAATCTTTGATTATTTGATAATCAGCGTTTTGTAAAACATCAAAATTATATTGTAAGAATGAGACATTTCTCGCTGTTGAATAATTTAATATTGGCCAAATAGGAACAACAACATAATCATTTGCTCCGATGATATCAGCAATCGACATCATTAATAAATAACCATGTATCCCTGCGGTTGCACCATAGATGAAGAAATTATATTTATCGCCCCACTTATCATCTAATTGACTTAAATCATGGTTTACTCTTATCGTACTATGACCGATAAATAGGACGTTATCTTTAGACTTATCAAGGTTCATAATCGCGTCACGATATCTCGCTAAATTGTCTTCTTCATAGTTCCATTCGTTAGCTAAAGTATTCTTATTTAAGAATAATGTCTTTAAATTAGCCATATCAAATGACTCTTTAGTTACTTTTTCAATTGATGAATAGAATGTTAAAGAAGTAACAGCGTTCATGTTTGTGAAAGCACCATCTTCGATTTCTTTAATTGTGTCAGGAATAATGATCTTTTTAACATTAGTTAGATTATTAAAAGCACCTGATTTAATAACAGTAACTTTCTTATTATCGTTATAAGCCGGTATCACTATTTCTTCTTCGTTAATGGAGGCGGATTTAATAGCGGATTCTTGTTCATCAATATCTTCGAAAGTGAAATATTTAATATCTGAATATTTTTTCCACTGGGCGTATAAAGTTAATGAGTTATTAGCAAATAAATCATTATTGATTCTTGAACCAATACCAATACGAGTTCCACTTCCATCTTTATTTGTGTTAAGTGATTCTAAAACATAGCCATTTTTAAAAGCATAATTAGATAAATTAATCGTATTAGGGGCTAAATAATCATCGTGAGAATAATATGGTTGATAATCAGTTTTGATTAAGGAGTTACCCCCTACTGTCTTACCTTCGTTTAAATCATATGTAATCTTTTTGCTATCATCTTGGAAATAATTAACATAGATTTCCATATCTTTATGCATCGTTAATTCGTATGTTTGATCATAAGAAATAGGTACACCGCTTATTTGTCTAACCCCATTACGATAAGGAGCATCAAATGTATAACATAGGAACTCTTTATTCGTTGGTGTTACTTTAAGTAAAACAATCTCACCATAATGATAAAATTCTTTCTTTGGTTCAATAGTAATATCACCGTTATTGATATCGTTATTGACGATTAATTTATAAACACCGATTGGTTCAGATTTGATATATGCGGTAGCGTTACCCCCTAAAGAATCGATAGTTAATAACTGTTTTTCTTCATCATAATTACCAATTGAAGTGGATTTAAAAATATAGTCATCATCAAATAATAAATGGAATGAAGCGGTCTCACCTTTTTTAATTGTTTGTAATTGTTCTGAATCGCTTCTTACATGTTCATCGCATATTAATGAAATAGTCACATCTTGATTATTAGAAGCTGGTTTTTTATATTCTGGTTTAACAAAAACACATGATGATAAAAAGACCATGAGGAGCACTATTAAGGAGACAAATGAAAGATTCTTTTTCATCTTAATATGCCTCCAAATATGCTTTATAGAACTGCCAATTATAATCAGTTAAATAAGATTGATAAGAGGTAGACGGGACGCATATTTTAAAATCTGGATGGACTTCTTTAAACAAGCCACCGGTAAAATCAACATTGATGAGATTTGGTTGTTCTTGTTGGAGATAGACTTTAGTTAATGAAGTAGCGTTATCAAAAGCACCATTTTCAAAATAACGGTAACTTGAAGGGACGATAACACTCTTTAATTTATTAGCCCCTTTAAAGGCGTCTTTTTTAATGCCAATGACTGGTTTATGGTTATATGTTGAAGGTAATATAATACTTTCTAAATCAATATCTTCTTTTAGGGAGATCACACTATAGCCGGTTTCCTCTTCATTTAGATTGAAATACTTAGCGGTTTCACTATCTTCATCTTCGCTTGTTTGTTCAAGAGGATATTCTGGCATTTCTAATGGCTTAAAAGAAGGTGCTTTTGCTGAAGCAAAAATATCGCGATAAATATCTTCAGCGAATAGATAGCTTCTAAGAGAAGCGCCACTATCATTGAGATGGAAATTAGAATCATAAAAATAATGAGCGTCCAAAATATATTCTTGAGGATTACCAACAACTGGACAGGTGATGTTTTCTCTTATAGACCAATAATAGGAAGATATTTTATCGCTATTAATTACTGCCTTTTCGTTAACTGGAGAAAAAGCATAATAAAGATTGGCTTTCTTTTTAGAAACTTTTTTATGATAGTCATTAACGTATTGATAGAAAGTATCATCAATTTCATAAGAATAATCCACCATCATCGATGGATCAAAATGTAGAGCCATTCTATTTGCTGAGCGATAAGGAATATCATTTTTATCTAATTCTTCATGGAAGATATCACCAAATTCATTAAAATTCTTTCTTTGATAGACGCCTGTTGGATTAATGATTTCTTTTTGTTTATTTCTCTCATTAGCGAAATTAAAAATATTACCGATGACTTTGTCACGGTTATCTTTAGGTAACTTCCAAACGAGATTAAAATCATCCTCTAACGCTTTTAAAGTAGACATTGGCTCAAAATATAAGCTCGTTGATTGTGAGTTTATTTCTGGAATGATAAAAACTAAATCACCAGGATTAATATAATCAATGGCTAAATCCATCATGATTTTAGTGCCAAGCATCGCATATAAACCAAAGTTCACTACTTTATAATCTTTAAATTCTTCTTCGATTAGTTTTGAATTAAAACCAAAAGCAACATTAGAACCACCGATGAGAACAATCTTCTTTTCTTTTTTATGTTTTTGTAGATTATGAACTTTGTCCACTAAAGCGGCGTAATAAGTTTTTGCATAGACGTGTTTTTGATTAAAGAAATAAATTGAAAAGATAGCAAAAGGAGATAGTGAGATCACTAAGCCGAGAATAAATACGCTAATCTTAATCAATACCTTCTTCATAACTAAAAATCAAAATAAATAAATGATGATGCTTCCCCATTACCCGCTTTCAAAGATATGAAGACGAAAAGGGAAACCGCAACTAAAAGAGTGGTCATCATAAAGAGGCTAGTCTTCTTAATTATGACCTTATGACGCATAAAGGAAATAATCTTTTCTTGATATAGCGAAATGACCTTCAAAATGACCAAAAGTGTGACCAACGTCATGGAAATGACTAGGAATTTGTTCATTTCCACTAGATTTGGATCAGTGAAAAGATTGTATGTACTTGGGATATTTAGCCTTATCATATGCCAAATATAACGTAACGCTTCTCTTAAATCTGGAGCGCGGAAGAAGATCCAACCAAAGCATACGAAAAGGAAAGTGACCACTACTTTAATTGACTTAATTAAGACATTATTTGATGGGGGTTTAATTTCCATTCCTCTACTCTTTTTGATTTGTTTTGGTAAGGCAGTTATGACAAGTAGAACACCATGTAATAAACCCCACACAATAAATGTCCAATTAGCGCCATGCCATAATCCAGAAATGAGCCAAACAATCAAAGTGTTAATAATCCATCTCCAAATAGGAACACGGTTACCACCTAATGGAATGTAGATATATTTCTTTAACCAGTTTCCTAAAGTGATGTGCCATCTTCTCCAGAATTCTTGGATGGATGAGGATAGATAAGGAGTATTGAAATTCTCTTCAAGTTTGATACCAAATAAACCACTGATACCGATAGCGATATCCATAAATCCAGAGAAGTCACAATATAATTCAATGGCGTATAGTAATGTTGTTAACACTAATGGAAGGCCGTATATCTCACTAATATTAGCGTAACTAGCATTAACATATAAATTAATGACATTAGCGATAGCGAGCTTTTTAACTAAGCCAAGAGCGATTCTAAAGAATGATTTTAGATAATCGTTATTAACAAAAGAATGTTCGCTAAATAAACCATCTTTCTTCAATTGTTCATAACTAGATATCGGCCCTTGAAATATCTTTGGAAAATAAGAGACAAATAATAAGAATTTTAAAGGGTTAGTTTCCGCTTCTACATCTCTTTTATAGCAATCAACATTATAGGCAATAAGCGAGAATGTATAAAAAGATATTCCTACAGGAATAATAAAATTAACTGTCGCCATACTAGCGTGAAATACGGAGTTCACACTACTAGCGAAGAAGTTATAGTATTTAAGCACTAATAAAACACTAACGTTAATGATAATTGCAATAATCATCATTGCTTTTTCATAGCCTTTTCTATTATCAGATTTATCTATTTTTAAAGGATGGAATTTAGTTTTATTACTACTATCTTTATTGAACAATTTGTACTGCGTTAATAAGGAAGTTAAATAAGTAACAATAAAACTAAAACCTAGGTATATAAGGTAAACGTAATTATTAAAACCATAGAACACTAATGAGGCGATTAATAAAACTACCCACTGAGGAACGATGGTCTTTTTAGCTAAGCGATTAATCAAATATAGAAGATAATATGAGATAAAACTCGCTAATAAGAGGATGATAAATTCTTTTGAAAATAAATCCATATTTATATCTTACTACAAAAAGATATTAATGTGTTCTTTAGACCACATTAGCAAGAAAAAAACCGCCTCTCCAGCGGTTTGTTTCCTTAAGTGAGAACTTATTTTCTTAAACCTAATTCAACGATTAATTTAAGATAAGCATCACGATCGGTTCTGATTAAGTAGTCTAATAAACTACGTCTTTGACCGACAAGAATCATTAAGCCACGTTTGCTAGCGGCATCTTTGTGATTCTTCTTTAGGTGAGCGGTTAAGGCTTTGATTTGTTCGGTTAATAAGGCAACTTGAACTTGGACAGAACCAGTGTCTTTTTCATTTTTACCAAACTTCTTAACGAGCTCGGCTTTTCTTTCTTTGGTTAACGCCATTGAAATACCCTCCTAATTATTTTCTTAACTTATCTCCGGGAGTAACGTTAGGGTCTCGTTTGTCCTAGGGAAAAGTCGCAATGAATATTTTATATTCTTTTTAGCTTATTGCAAAGTGTTTTTTGTTTTTTCTTCGTCTTTCAATAATTGGGCTTTTAAATCTTCCATAGAATCAAACTTTTTGTTATTTCTCATAAATGAGACAAAGTCGACATAAATCTCTCGACCATAGAGCACTTCATTAAAGTCAATGATATGGACTTCGATGATTGGTTTTAATAGCTGGTTAATTGTCGGATGAGTGCCAACACAGATCATCGCTTTTCTTTTACGGTTTAAGAAATACGCATAGCCCATATAGACGCCATCTTTTGGGAAAACATATGGATAATATAAATCTAGATTAGCGGTTGGGAAATCAATCTTTTGACCGTTATGTAAACCCTCTACGACTAGACCAGAAATACGATATGGTCTACCTAATAAAGCACTGGCTTTTTCCACTTGTCCCGCTTCGATATATTCTCTAATTTTCTTTGATGATACCTTGATATTATCAATTTTCATTAGTGGCACTACTTCGACATCAAAGAAGCGTTTTAAATAATCGGCATTACCTTCTCCATTAGTGCCGAAGCGATAGTCATCACCAACGAATATCTTTCTTGGATTAAGTGGCTTTAAGACACGATTGATGAATTCATCTTTAGTGACTTTTAATGTCTCCATATCGAAGTGCATGAGATATAAATATTTAACATCCATATCTTCAAGGAAGTCCGCTTTATCGAAGGTGGACATGATACAATAATTTTCTTTTTTACCGAGCAATACTCTTGGAGCAATATCAAAAGTCATAACTCCAACTGGATAACCTTCCGCTAAAGCTTTTTTGATTAAATGCTGATGTCCTAAATGTAAACCATCATAGAAGCCTAAGCATAAAACAAGGTCTTTATCATTTGTTGGAACATTATTAATATCAAATTCAATGATCTTCACGATTAATGCCTCTTATACATTCATAATAACCTATTTCGCTATATTTATAAATAGCGATAGCGGTATTTTTATCATCAATCACACAAAAAGTATCAAGTTTTTCATTAAACAATTTTAATGAGAGCTTACCACCATGTCTGGCTTTTTTAAGTTCCACTTCATTTGGTAATTTCTTTAAAGGTAAGAATTTAGATATAACTGTGCTGATATCAATTAAATCTGTTTCTTTAAGTTCCTTAATCGTTTTAGCCTCTTTCACATTAAGGTCTACTATTTCGGTTCTTCTTAAAGCGATTAGATGGCCAACTGTATTGAGCCTTTCTGCGATAGTTTCCCCTAATGTTCTAATGTATGTTCCTTTACTGACTTTGGCTTTAAAACGGATAGTGTCATTTTTAAATTCTAAGAGTTCTAATTGTTCAATATCGATAACTCTTTTTGGAAGTTCAACTTCTTGATTAAGATGAGCGTATTGATATAACTTTCTACCATTAACATGAACCGCTGAAGTGATTGGTACAGTTTGTTCTAATTCACCGATTAATGAAATAAAGACATCTTCGATGTCAGTTTCACTAATAGATGGTATTTCTTTTGTTTCAATTATTTCACCAGTTAAATCACCGGTATTAGTTTTTTTACCTAATAATAAAGTGGCTTCATAGGTCTTATATTGACCTTCGATATAAGAAAGAGTCTTAGTAGCGTTATTTAAAGCGACGATTAATAAACCAGTCGCAAAAGGATCTAAAGTACCAGCGTGACCAACTTTTTTAGCATCGAAAATTTTAGCGATGATATTGCAGACATCTCTAGAAGTATAATCACTCTCTTTATCGATTAATAAGAAACCATCTTTCATCTTTTCTAAATCACATGAAAATAATATAATTATTCAGTCATGAAAGCAATTAGAACAGTCTTAGCGTGTATCCGCAAAGCGGATCAAAGATATAACCTCATCAATCATGGGGATAAAATCATGATTGGTCTTTCTGGTGGTAAAGACAGTGTTGCTTTAACTTATGCTTTAAGTTTATATCAAAAGTTTTCTCATACAGATTTTGTTATTCAACCAGTGATGTTAGATTTAGGTTTTCCTGGATTTAACCCTTATGAAATGAACAAATTTTGTGAATCTTTAGGACTTAAGCTTTTAGTGGTTGATAACACTGAAGTTTATCGTATCTTACAAATCCAACAAAAAGATAAAGAACATCTTCCTTGTTCGATATGTTCAAGAATGAAAAAAGCTTCAATGAATAAGGTCGCTAAAGAGTTAGGATTTAATAAAGTGAGCTTTGCTCATCACGCTGATGACGCGATTGAAACATATATGATGAATACCCTATTTGGTGGACGTGTTGCTTCTTTTTCTCCAAAGATGCATTTAGAACGCGCTGATATCACTTTTATTAGGCCATTAATCCATGTAAGAGAAAGCGACATCATTAAATTAGTTAAAGAAGAAAATCTTCCTGTTTTAGCGTCAGGTTGCCCCGCTAATATGCACACTAGAAGAGAAGATATGAAACTTCTTTTAAAAGATATTTATAAGAAGTGGCCAATCGCTAAAGATAACTTGTTAACAATGTTATCTAATTATGAAAAAGAAGATATTTGGGGCAAAGAAATCTATCATCAAATCAATCAAGATGGTTTAACTTTAAAACCAGTTATTTCCTCGATGGATATGATGCATGTCTTAGATATTAGAACTAAAGTCTTTATTCAAGAACAAAATTGTCCTTATGAAATAGAAGTCGTTGAAAAGGAAGAAAAAGAAAGTCACCACTATCTTATTTATAATAAGGAAGATATTGTTGGGACAATTAGATATCGTCAAACAGGTGAAAGAGAATTTAAGATTGAAAGATTTGCAATTCTAAAAGAATATCGCGGGCATGAATATGGTAAAAAAGCTTTTCAATATTTAGTTAATAAAATAAGCGAAGAAAATACACCTTGTACGATTTATTTCCACGCTCAATATCAATTAATGGATTATTATAAATCTCTAGGATTCATCGAAGAAGGAGAGACCTTCATCGAAGCGGATATAAAGCACATTAAAATGCTGAAAAAATGTTAAGAAAAAAGAGAAGTTTTACTTCTCTTTATCTTTATTTAATAGCTCAGTAATTCGCGCTTCTCTTTTAAATGATTCATCTAGAGAGAAGACTATTTCAGGACATCTTCTAGTATCTAGTCTTTTAGCAAGTTCACTTCTAATGAAGCCCTTGCTTTTTTCTAAGACTTTCATGCCTTCTTCAATTTGCTCTTCGAACATGAATGAGACAAATACTTTGGCGTAGCTGAAGTCTTTAGATACTTTCACTTCTGGAATGGTCACGAATCCAAGATGTGGATTTTTAATTTCCATCGTGATGATTTCAGAGATGCTTTTTCTAATAATACCGGCAATTCTTTCTTCTTTATTGGCCATAATTAATCTCTTTGTTCCACCATTTCGTATGATTCGATAATGTCGCCTTCTTTAATGTCATTAAAGTTTTCAATTAACATACCGCATTCATAGCCGTTTTTAACTTCTTTAACGAGATCTTTTTCTCTTTGTAAGGAGGCTAATTTACCTTCATAGATGATAATGCCATCTCTTAAGACACGGACACCACCTGTCGCTTTAATCACACCATCAACAACCATACAACCAGCGATTGTACCGAGTTTAGAAACTTTAAATAGTTTTCTAATTTCCGCTTGGCCGAGCACTTTTTCAACCATAGTTGGGGCAAGCATACCTTTCATCGCCGCTTGAATTTCTTCAATTAAAGCATAGATGATACGGTGTAATCTAATTTCGACTTTTTCTTCTAAAGCTTTGGCTCTTGTTTTGGCATCTGGTCTAACGTTAAAGCCATAGATAATAGCGTGAGATGCACCCGCTAAAAGGACGTCACCTTCGGTGATAGCGCCACTGCTGGCTCTTACAACATTAATCTTAACTTTATCATTAGTTAATTTTTCTAATGATGCTTTAACGGCTTCAGCAGAGCCAGTTGATTCTGCTTTAACAATAACGTTAAGATTTTGAATTTCACCTTCTTTAGCAAGATTGAATAAATCATCTAAAGAGGCAGCACTTGTTTTATTTCTTTCAGCGGCTTCTTTAAGAAGTTTACGTTTAGTAGCAATACTTCTTGCTTCGCTTTCTTCAGAGAACGCCATGAAGCGATCACCGGCTAAAGGAACTTCACTTAAACCGATAATAGAAACAGGTGTACTTGGTAAAGCAACTTTTAAGACTTTGGAGAATTCGTTTGTCATTCTTCTAGCTTTACCATATGTTGTACCAACGACTAAGTAGTCTCCTTCTCTTAAGGAACCATTTTGCACTAAAAGCGTAGCTTTAGGACCTTCATTTTTATCTAATTTAGCTTCTAAAACTGTACCCATAGCGTATCTATCTGGGTTAGCTTTAAGTTCTTTCATTTCGGCCACTAAGAGGATGCTCTCTAATAAGCCATCAATGTTAGTTTTCTTTTTAGCGGAGATTTCAACAGCGATAACATCACCACCAAATTCTTCACAAATAACATCGTGAGAAATGAGTTCGTTTTTAACTCTTTCTGGATCTGCACCTGGTTTATCCATTTTGTTAATAGCGACAATAATTGGAACACCAGCCGCTTTAGCGTGGTCAATCGCTTCAATTGTTTGAGGCATAACACCATCATCAGCGGCAACCACAAGAACAACGATATCTGTGACACCAGCGCCTCTAGCTCTCATCGCAGTAAAGGCTTCGTGTCCTGGAGTATCAATAAATGTAATTTTTTGACCATTGATTTCTTTTTGGTAAGCACCAATTTCTTGGGAGATACCACCGAATTCACCTTCGACAAGATTAGAATTTCTAATCGCGTCAATTAAGGTTGTTTTACCATGGTCAACGTGACCCATAATGGTCACAACTGGAGGTCTTGGTTTTAACTTACTTGGATCATCGTTAATTTCGACATCTTCGAAGTGTTCAGCGGCAACGATAACTTTCTTTTGGAAGTCGTAGCCAAACTCTAAACAGACAAGACCGATTAATTCATCATCAAGAATTGTGTTGATGGTAACCATCTTACCTTGCAAGAATAAAAACTTAATAACATCACCAACTGGGATATTAATGGTTTTAGCAAGTTCTCCAGCACTTATCGCGCCAGTATAAACAAAGACACCACCGTTAACTTTTGATTTGCTACGATCAGTTTTGACCTTTGTTGAGACGTTAGTTTCACGTCCTGAATAATTGTTTTTGTTATTCTTTCCCATCAACAGCACCTTCTTTCCTTTAAAGTAACTCTAATAATTGGTCATAGACTTTTTGACAGTCATTGACTCTTAAATGTTTTTCAATTATATGTTTGCTTTTAGCTTTTAAGATAAGGTTTTTATCTTTAGATAAATAGCAACCGCGACCTTGCGCTTTATAAGTAGAATCAATGATTATTTCATGATTAGGAGTCTTAACTACTCTAAACATTGACACGCGTGGATAAAGCGTTCTAGTCAAGATACATGTACGAATAATAGTTTTGTTCATTATCTACCATCGTCATCGTAGTATTCATCGAATTCATCGTAGTCGATATCTTCATCTTCGACTTCGTCTTCGTATTTTTCTTCTTCTTCCATTTCACGAAGTTCTTCTTCGGTGTAGATAGACATTCTTTCGCCAGTAGAAATGACTGGTTTGGATTCGTCTTCTTCCTCTTCTTCAACTTTCTTGTTGTTCTTCTTGTAAGACTTCTTAGTGCCTTTATTAGCTTTACGTGCACTTTCGTCTGCAAGAGATTTTTCAAGGTCTTCGATAGAAGTTGTTGTTTTAACCTCTTTGTGTTCTTCTTTGACTTCAACCTTTTCTTCTTTGACAGGCTTGACTTCAACAGGTTTTTCTTCCTTGACTGGTTCTTCTTTGACTTCTTCAACAACTGGTTCAGAAGCAATGATTTCTTCTTTGACTTCTTTCTTTTCAACTTCTTTTTCAAGAGCTTCTGTCAAATCAGCATCTTCTTCAGTAGAAGTTTCTTCGTAAACACGATCTTGAGGAGCAACATAGCCTTCTGGTAAACCACGTAAAACGCTTGGTTGAGCATTAGCTTCTTCGCTAGCTTTCTTAGCGAGCACTAATTCGGCTTTACGAGCATTTTCTTCAGCGGTAGCTTCTTCAAGAGAAATGTAACTGAGGCCTTCTTCAATGGCTTGAGTTTCTGTTTTAACATCGATATTGAAACCGGTTAATTTGACCGCTAAACGGACATTAACACCACGTCTACCAATCGCTAACGAGAATGAATCATCATTAACAATAGCGGTAGCCTTTTTATTTTCTTCATCAATCACAGCGCCTAAAACACGAGCTGGTTTTAAAGCTTCCATAACGAATAAGGCTTTGTTTTCACTATAGCCGATAATATCGATCTTTTCTTTATTTGTACCACCATTACCTAATTGGGAAACGACCTTTTGGATTCTTGCACCGTTACTACCGATACAGGCACCAGCTGGGTCAATGGTTGGATCTTTGCTATAAACGGCAACTTTACTTCTTTCACCGGCTTCACGAGCAATAGCTTTGATTTCAACAGTGCCATCATAGATTTCGCTGATTTCTTCTGCTAATAAGCATTTTAAGAAACCTTCTTTACTACGGGAAACAACGATGTGAGCGCCTTTGTTACCATTAGCAACATCATCAACATAGATTTTAATTGTTTCACCGACGATAAATCTTTCATCACCAATTAATTCTTTCTTTGGTAAATAAACAGATGTTTTAACAATATTGACGGAAACACCACGTTCATCAACTTTTTCAACCTTACCAGTGATGAGGGTACCCATCTTATCTTTGAATGTTTCAAATAAGATAGATTTTTCTGCTTCCGCGAATTTTTGTTTCATCATGCTTTTGACACTCATCGCAGTGGCTTTCTTTAATTCATCAATTGTTGCGTAGATATTGAATTCATCCCCTGCTTTGTATTTCTTTGATTTGTCTTCAGCATTTGCGTCTTGGACACTGATTTGTAAGAAATCGTCTTCCACTTCGTCCACAACGGCTTTGGCTTGATACATTTCGATTGTGCCTTTTTCTGGATCGATATTGACACGAACGTCAGCGTCATCCCCGCCTAATTGTTTACGATAAGCTTTGATTAATGATTCTTCTAACATTTTAAGAATCGCGTCTTTGCTAATTCCCTTGCTCGCTTCAATTTCTTCTAAAGCGGCCATGAAATCTTGTGCGTTAATAGCCATAATTTTTACTCCTTAAAATTTAATCGCTAAACGTATTTTGTAGATATTAGCCTTTAATATCTCTAAGTTAATACTTCTGGTTTTTTGACGATATGAGATGATGATTTTATCATCACTAACACTAACTAAATCACCTTCGTAGATGTTTTCTCCTTTGATTGGATTAATTAAGTGAACGTTGACGTATTTATTAACGTAGTTACTTAATTGTTCAACCTTTAGTGGTTTTTCCGCACCTAAGGAAGAAAGATCTAAAGTATATGGTTTATCAAAAGGATTAAGCTCATCTAAATATTCATTAAGAGCGTGAGTAAGGTTTACAATCATATCCATATCGATTTCGCTGACCTTATCAACGACAATGCTTAATAAATCTTGCCCGTCTTTATGACCATAATTAAATTCGACGAGGTCATAACCTAGAGCGTTAACTTTACTTTCAATGAGTCCTTTTAATTGATTTAGTTCCATATCCTTCAAAAACAAAGAGTGGCTTTTGGCCACTCTTATTCAGAGTATTTACTACTTAACTTGCGCTAAATAGCATAATCATTATACATAATAATAAATATTTGTAAATATTTTATTTAGTGTCAAAATCAAAACTTTTAATATGTAAAGCTTTTCTTTTCTTCATTGGGAAGTCATCAACCCATTTATTACCATCAAATCTTTTCAAAGATTTATTACCAAAGAATAGTCTCACAAAACCTTCTAAGTCATTGAATGAATATAATTTATGACCGTTGAATTCATATTCTTTAAAAGGATAAATCATTTCTTTAGGGAACAGATTCTTTTTCGGTGAAGGAAAAGGAAGAACCATCGTTTGAGTGACATAAGAAGAACCTTTGTAGGCTACCGCTAATTTCTTTTCTTCATCTTTAATCTTATTTTTTAATTTAAGTGGGTCACGATTAAAGATATAATCTTTAATAAAATAAGAAATTAATCTTCTTCTATTTTTATTAATATGCTTTTTAAGTGTCTTTAAATTAGGAACATCTACTAAAGCGACAAGATCAACGAAAAAGCCATCAGAAGAATGGATGCGGTCTTTCATTCTTTTATAGTTATAGTCTTTCATTGTCGGACCATTTTTATTTTTAATTTTAATCGTTGGCTGAAGGATGTTATAACGTTTATCTACTTCGTAGCAATCAAAGACATATTCTGGTGATAAGTCTTTTTTAAGTGCCTCAATTAATCGATCTAAATCTTCATAATTAAAGACAATATCAGCGTCATCATCCCAAGGGATGAAACCTTGATAATTATATAATCCAAGTGCACTACCAAAACCTAAAGCATAAGAAATAGAATTCTTACGGCAAATGCGGTCAATTTCCAATATTATTGGAAAAACAATATCTTGAATCTCGTTAATATAATGGCTTTTGCCGTTTTTATCTCGCCCTAAAAAATATTGATTGTGGTCAACGACATAATTATTTTCCATATAGTTAGTGACGAGGATTGACGTTAATTTGACCGTCAGAACATTTTACGGTTGTGGTACCACTTTTAGTGAGCCAGTTGCTGCCTCTTTTAATAGCTTTCCACATTTCAACGGTACCGTTATATGTAACATCCACTAGTTTTGGTGTATTAAAGAAGCAATTAAAGCCGATTTCTTGTAAAGATGAAGGAAGACTAACGGTCGCTAAATTCACGCAGTTAGCGAAGGCGCTACTGCCTAAAGAAACAATGCCTTCTGGAATACTAGCAGAAGTAAGTTCAGTATTTTTAGCATAGGCTCTATCACCAACAGTAATCACATCTGATCCTTGAGGTATATCTAAAGATTGTTGTTTATTTTCAAGATTAGGAGCTTTTTCAGGTTTAGTGTTATTTTCAATAACTGGTTCTGGATTAGTTTCAGGAGCGGATTCGATTGCTAGTTCCGGATTATTTGCTGGAGCGGATTCAATAACCGCTTTAGGAGTGGCTTCTTGTACTGGTGCGCTTTGTGGTTCAGGCTTTTTTGTGCCACATTCTGGGCAGAATTTGCCTTTTACTTGGGCTCCACAGTTAGGGCAAGCCCATGGTTCTGGTTTCTTTTCGCCGCATTCTGGACAGAATTTACCTGTTACTTGTGAACCACATTTTGGACAAGTCCAACTATTATCATTTTGTTTAACGGGCTCGTTAACGATTTCAACACGTCTACTTGAAGAGTGATGTGATGAATGAGCTTCGATGACTTGAGGTGCATTATCATCTTCTTCAATGACTGCGCCTTCTTTATGTTTATTCTTTTTGCCATTGAACGCTACACGATCTTTAAAGGCGATTTTATAGATGATAAACAAGAATATACAAATGACAAACATGCCGCCTAAAATGGCTAATAAAGGAAGAGATAATGTAATTTTTACATTATTTCCTGTGGATTCAATGACTTGCATATAGAAGAAGAAATACATATATGATAAGCCAATAGCGACAGCGAAGAACCAGAAAGTAAGCCAACCAAAAATATTCAAACTCTTTGGATGAGCACTTTGACCAAATAGCATAAAGCCCACCGCTAATAAGGCTTCGACTAATGCCCAAATCGCGGTGATACCTAAAATACCACCGATCACTAATTCGATTAAACCATGCATTTTACAAACAATGGCTAATACTTGATTAGTGGGCTCTCCCGCTAAAGGATAATAAGCTAAGAAGTCATCAAATTTAGGTTGGGCTAAACTAGAAAAGAATCTTCTAACACTGAAAATAATATAATCTAGTCCTTTAAAGACGATTGGTGCTTCCCCTTCCTTAGTAAAAGAGAACATTGGAAGTAAGACGAAGCCAGCGAATAAGCCAACAACCACTAAAGCTAAAAGAGCATAAAGAAATACACCAATACCATAAGGGCGATAAGTCTTTACACCTTTTCTATTCTTTCTAGCCATAATTAAACACTTAAGTAAATTATACTTGAGTTAACAAATAATAAAAGTGTTTATTATCAAAGTAGTTCGCTTAATGAACGAATTCTTGTATATGGAGCGTCTTTATATTCGTCGTCTCTATCTAATAGAATTGGAACAATGCCAGCGTTAATAGCGGCTAGGCAGTCATTTAAAGAATCACCAACGTAGCAGACATCTTTCTTATCTCCACGATATCTAATCATTTCTAAAGCTTTTAAGATTGGCTCTGGCGAAGGTTTTGGATTTGGTGCTTCTCGATTACCCACTAAAACTGTGAAGAAATCTTTTTGCATATCAAATTTATGTAAGACATCTCTTACATGAGGAACGTTATTAGATGTCACAATACCTAAATCTGCTTCATCCATTCTTAAATCGATGATTGTGTCATATGTATCATCGTAGATATTAGTTAGATTAACGCTTTCTTTAGAATTCACATATAATTCGATTTGTTCCATGAATTCGTTAAATCTTTCTTTAGGCGCGCCAAGTCTAGCGTAGCTATTTGGAATTGGTTCTCTAGTAAAAGAAAGAATTTCTCCTTCATTTATTTCCATACCTAAATATTCATATGCCTTTTTAAAGACATATTTAGAAGATGGAAGCGTATCAAATAATGTTCCATCAAAATCGAATAAATATAGTTGGAATTTTTGCATAAATTAGTCCGCTAAAGAACCCATTGGATCCCAAGGTTTTAAAACGATTGGTTTTTCTTCAAGAGCTTTTAATTCTTCTTCGTTAAGATATTTCTTATCAACAACTGCTTGATAGACAAATTGATCAAACCAACTCTTGGACATGATGTAGTAGCCTTCTTTAGCGCGATCTTTGCCCCAGGAGTTTTCAATCTTCCATTTGCTTGGAATTCCTTCTCTGAAGGAAACACCAGTGATACACATCGCGTGATTCATTTGAGAAGCATGGTAATCTAATGATTCGCCTTTGTTCATCTTGAGGTCTAAACCAAATGGTGTCTTAAGATCGAATCTGGTATCATCCCAAACGCCTTCTTCTCTTTCCCCATAGAAACCAACATCACTGCCAAACCAGACGATTCTATCATCTTTTAATTGGTTAACGATGAGTTCTTTCATTCTATCCATAGTGACATTTAAGTGAGTGACTTCTTTACCACCGACAACATTACCTAAATATTTAACAGTATATGTTTTACCGAATGCTTTATCTTTTGTTGGAGCGTTGATTAATGAAACATAGTCATTTAATGAATCGCCTAAATATTTATCTTTGAACGATAAAGCATCAAAGCCTTTTTCGATGCGGTAATTACCATCTTTATCAGTGTATTCAAAATCGAATTTTTCTGGGACTACGCCATAGGCGTCAATCAATAAGAAATAAATCTTATTTAAGACTTTTTCTTTTTCTTTTCTAACAGCGTTTAAACCACCATTAGCATATAAAGCTTTAGCGTCACTAGCGAATTTTCTAATGTTGAAGTTAATTAATTGACCTGTTTCTCTAGTGGCACTGCTGGTATTTGTTTCTGGATAAACGTTCTTTGGGCATAAACCATATTTATTAACTAAATTAACAAACATATCCCATTGACCACCATCACCAACACCGTTTTGTAATAAGTATGTTAATGTTCTATCGTCATAATCTTTATCGATTAATTCGATAACAGCTTCCAATAAATAATTAGATTTTTCTAAACGATCATAGAAAGCTAAGTAGCTTTGTGATAATTCGAAATTGCCTAAATTTAATTTCTTAGCAATGACTTCTCTGCAAACATTGGTAGCAGCGAATAACCAGCATCTACCAGAAGCCTTTTGATTAGCGGCAGGTAATGTTTTGATATTAATATCAAAGTTGAAATCCATTTCTTTGATTTCATCTTGACTTGCCGCGACTGTGTATAAAGAACTCTTCACTAAAGCATGACGAAGAATTGTGTTCTTATCATCTTTCTTATAGTTTTGAAGTTCTTTTTCTAAATAAGTTTTTTTAATTGATTCCATCGGGAATACCTTCTTTCTAACGTGTATTATTTTATGAAATAATAATTTTTAATGCAATTTATACGATAAAAATAGCGTATGATAATAGCATGGATAAAAAAGAAAAAACTATTAAAAGTGAAACTATTTATGACGGTAGAATCATCACCGTTAAAAAAGATGAAGTCTTGTGCCCAAATGGGGAAAAATCTATTAGAGAAGTTGTCACTCATCATGGTGGCGTTGGTATTTTAATTAAGATTGATGATAAATTTATCATCGAAAAACAATATAGATACGCCCTTGACGAGGAATTATATGAATTACCAGCGGGCAAACTTGAAAAAGGTGAAGAACCATTAGAAGCAGCGAAAAGGGAATGCTTAGAAGAAACAGGTTATCGCCCACTTGAAATGATTCATTTAGGCGATATGTCCCCAACATGTGGTTATTCCACTGAAATTATTCATTTCTATTACTGCCCTAAATCAGTTAAAGAAACGAGACATTTAGACAGCGATGAAGTCATTGATTTAATGTATCTATCATTAGAAGAAATTGAACAATTAATTAAAGAAAATAAAATTATCGATTCGAAAATCTTAGCGGTTCTAACTTTATATAAGAACAAAATTGCTTAACTAATATCAATCTTAGCGGTGAATTCTTCATCGCTATTTTTAAATTGTAAACGATATAAATCAGCATAAATGCCGTTTAGTTTTAATAAGTCATCATGGCTTCCTTTTTCCATGATTTTTCCTTTGGAAATAACAGCGATTTCATCAGCGTTTTTAATTGTTGATAAACGGTGCGCCACTACTAAACAGGTTCTACCTTTAGCGAGCTCTTGTAATGATTTTTGAATGAGCATTTCTGTCGTATTATCTAAGGCGCTTGTGGCTTCATCTAAAATGAGAATTGGAGGATTTTTTAAAAATAATCTCGCAATTGATAATCTTTGTTTTTGACCACCACTTAAACGCACACCTCTTTCACCGATTTCTGTGTCTAAGCCGTGTGGTAATGTATTAATGAAATCTAAGATATTAGCCTTTTTAGCGGCCTCGATTATTTCTTCATCAGTGGCGTCAGGTTTGCCGTACACAATATTATCTTTAATCGTTCCTCCAAAAAGGAAGACATCTTGTTGAACGATACCGATTTTTTCTCTTAATGAGCGGAGTGTGTAATCACCAATATCGATGTCATCGATATAGATATGACCTTCTTCTAAAAAATAAAACCTTGGAATTAAATGACATATTGTGGTTTTACCACCACCAGAAGGACCCACTAAAGCGAGAGTTTTACCTTTTTCTAAATGGAAAGAGACATCATCTAATACTTCATTAGATTCCTCATAATGGAAACTGACGTGATCAAATCTAATGTCACCACTGACTTGTTCGCACTGTTTGTTACCGTTATAAATAGTTTCACTTTTTTCATCTAATAAATTAATGAATCTCACAAATCCAGCGGAAGCACTTTCGAATTGTTCCATGAACATGATTAATTGGTTAATTGGGTTAATAAATAAACTAACGGAGACGATAAAAGCACTGTAATCACCATAATTAAAGTCACCTATTCCTTTATAAAGGAAAATGCCACCCACGACGAGAATTAAGACATTAAAGAAATCTGTGACAAATTGAGAGACTGCAAAATATTTGCCCATTGATGAGAACACTTCAGTTCTCGCGGAAATATAATCATCATTAGCCTTTTCAAATCTTTCTTTTTCAATAGATTCATTTGTGAATGCTTTAGTTACTCTAATACCTGATATTGAGCTTTCAAGTCGAGCGTTAATGCCAGCGATTGCTTTTTTACTTCTACGCATCGCATTTCTAAATTTCCTACGGAAAAACCATGTTAAGAAAAATAGAATTGGGATAACGCCTAAAAGGATGAGACCTAAGACCCAATCGATAAACATTAAATAAGTAAAGGCACCTATCGCGGTAAAAGAAGCGATAAAAAGGTTTTCTGGACCATGATGGGCTAATTCACTAACATCAAATAAATCATTGGTCATCGTTGACATAATGATGCCTGTTTCATGATTATCGAAATATGAATAAGGTAATGTTTGTAATTTATCAAATAAATCACTACGCATTTCCCCTTGCATGTGTACACCCATGATGTGCCCATAATATTGCACGAAATAGCGTAAGCCCATTCTTATGATATATATACCCACAAGAATTGCCCCACCAACGATGATCATATTTAAATCATTCGCTGGTATCCAAGTATTAAGCATGATTCTAGTAATAATAGGATAACCAATACCAGTTACCGCGATTAAAAAGGCCGCGAGCATATCTAGAGTCAAGATTAATTTATGGTTTTTATAATAATGGATAAATCTTTTAAACATGCTCTTATTATATTTATTTAATAAGAATAAAGATAGTGATTTACTTCAAAAAGAAAAGGGTCCGCTTTGAACCCTATTTCTCTAAATATTTATTCCAATCGCTCGGTAAGGAGACTTTTACGCTACTAGGGTATTTGACTACGAGCTTGTTTGTTGATTCAAGTTGATTATTCACCATTCTAGTTTCTTCATAGCCCATTAAGCCTTGAGGAGCATATGAAATTTCAAAATCTAGGACGTTATCATTACCATCTCTAGCGTATTCCAAGTGCGTTTTGATTGTGACGTCACTACCATCTGTGGTGAAATATTCAATATTTATTTCATTAGAACGCTTGTATTCGTTAATTTCCACGACCGGATCTTCTCTTTCACCAGATAGACCAAACTTTGAATTATATATAACGACATCATTGCTAACATAACGTTCACCGCCGATAAAGTAACTACCTTTCGGATCATTCACGATTTTAGCGACTCTATAAACGTCTTTAGATTTGTTAGAAGATTGTTTTTCAAATAATACATAATCATCTTTTGTTTCATAAGGCACAAAATAATAATCTTTATAAGAAATAATCTTATCGCCACCGGTATAATTTGTCTCAGTGACAATACGTTCATAGTAACAATTGTTCGCGCTGGCTTTTCTTGTTCTTTTTGATTTAATTGTTTCGGTGATGTGACCATCTCGATCAATGTAATTACGTTGAGCGGTCCCGGTAAATTCATAAGGATAAGTATCTTCTAAAGAAGAGCTTATTGTTCCAGCAATTTCTAAAGCTTTTTCTTCACTAATCTTTTCCATAGCGGGCGTAGATTGACAAGCCACTAAAGAAATAACGGGAAGGAATAAGAAGAAATGTTTTGCTTTCATGATTTTACCTCTCACCAATTAAGACGATTATAGAATAAAAAACTGCTAAAAACCATAAAAAAGCCCGCTATTGCTAGCGAGCTTAGTAAGTTAATTAATCTAAACGATTATTCGCCTTCTGCTGGATCTGCTGGTTCAACGATGTATTCAACGTGGACACCGATAGCACCGTAGTAAGCAGCTTCACCATCGTTTTGACCTTTTGTTGTATCGGAGATGACTGTTAATTTGAGGTTTTCATCAGCGAATTCAACTGTCTTTGTGAAGTCAACAGAACCTAAAGCTTTACCAGCTTCTCTTGTACGTGGAGCAGCGTTAGCTGTTAAGTGGGTCATCCAGTCTTCACCACCGGTCATATTACCGATAGCGAGATAGAAGTAAGCGTTTTCACCATCAACTTGCCAGAATTTATCGGCGTTAGATGTCTTGGTGTAGTTAGCCATACGTTGGAAGTCGGCTAATGTGTTCCAACCATCAGCTGTTTCTTGGGTGAATGGAGTAGCTTGTTTGCCACCTAATTTGAGGTAGATACCTTCGTGACCTTCTGCTGGGTTCTTAACGAAGTCACCAGTTGTGATAGCGAATGGTCCAAGGTTTTCAATGGCTAAGCCATTAGCGGATTGGTCGTTACGAATGAAGTAGTCATATTTGGAATCTCTGGCTTGGAATTCAGCGTTGTCATCAACCCATTCTAAGAGGGCATAGTCTGCAGCGGAGAAACCACCGAAGAAGTGATAGACACCTGTTGGGGCATCAGCGATGTCAGTAACGCAGTATTTGAATTCGAAGTTAACTTTTGTAGCGTCAGCGGCTGGTGTGAAGGTGATGTCAATGAAGTCAGCTGCTTCTGGGACAGCTTTACCATAGATGAAGTTATCGGAAGAAACTGTGCCATCTTCACCTGCTTCTGGGATATCAGCATCAGTGGAGATACCGAAAGCGTATTGTAATTTGTCAGCAGCGGTATATAATGTTTCGCTACCTTTGAATTGGACATATACCTTGTCGCCTTCCTTTGCTAATGTAATGGAATCAATACTAGCAGCTTTGACTGGTTTTGGAGGTTCTTTACTGGTAACTGTTGGAGCTTTGCTGCTCTTTCCAGCTGGAGTACTTGCACTTGTCTTTGGACCACCACAAGCAGCCAATGTCATTGTTGCGGCCATTGCTAAGACAGCAAATAATTTATTGTGTTTCATAAAAATTTCCTTTCTGTGCAAAAATTGCACCATGATTCACAATTCCGAGTATGTCGTTGATTTTTGTAATCAACATTACAAGATAATATTAAAGAAAAATGAAATTCTTTTCAATAGCAAAATGATAATTAGAGTGGGTTATAAATTATATTCAACTTTTCCAAAAGAAATGCCGTTCACGCGATTGTAACGGCATTTTTCTTATTATTCAGGTTGGAATAAGTCTTTACCAGCGCCACACCAGGCACATTTGTAATCTTCAGGTAAATCTTCGAACTTTGTACCTGGAGCAATGCCACGATCTGGATCACCGAGGTCTTCGTCATAAACGAAGCCACATGCTTGACATACGTACTTCATAGGTCTCTCCTTTATTTGATTTCTTCAAAATCTGCGGCACCATGTTTACAAAGTGGGCAGACGATATCTTCAGGTAATGTATCGCCTTCATAGACATAACCACACACCTTGCAAACGTAGCCTTTTTTCTTTTCGGTGTTTGGCTTTGGTTTAACGTTTGCTTGGTAATAGTTATATGTCATTGTTTCAATATTATTAATAATCTTACTTTCAGTAACGGAGCAGATGAACATGCCGTGTGTACCTAAATCAACGTATTGATCAACCTTTAATGAGATAAAGGCATTGATGTAGTTAGGTAAGACCACTAAACCGTTTTCACTTCTCAAGACTTCTTGACCTTCAAATTTATTAACATCTTTACCACTTCTAAAACCGAATGATTGGAAGATACTAAATGGTGTTTCATTATTTAAACAGTTGATATTTAGAACACCACTTTTCTTGATGACATCATGAGAATAATTCATTTTATTAATATTAACTGCAACGCGTAAAGGTGTATCAGTTAACTGTGTAACGGAATTAAGAATTAAACCATTATCTTTTTGACCATCATTAGAGGTTACAACATATAGACCATAACCAATCTTAAATAAAGCTTTTGGATCTAATTCTGGTTTGTTTTCTTCTTTGATTTCTCTAATGGCTTTATAGTCAAGAGAAAGGGCGTCCGCTAAAGATTGGATTTGTTGTTTATTTTCTTCACTTAGGGAAGAAAGAATTCTCACTGTTGGTTCAACAATTGTCAAATTTTTAGCGTTAGCGAGTTTATCTTTCATGACTTTTGCCGCTAAAGGAGCCCAGGAACCATTTTCCATAAAGGCAATCTTCTTATTTTGGAAATTGCGTTCTAATAAATGGGCAATGAATGTATCCATGAATGGGAAGATACCAGCGTTATATGTTGTTGTGGCTAAAACGATTTTAGAATATCTAAAAGCATCTTCCACTGCTTCCGCCATATCATCTCTTGCTAAATCAGTAACAGCGATTTTAGGTGTGCCGTTAGCTTCTAGTTTTTCTTTTAATAATTCCACTGCTTCTTTAGTGTGACCATAGACTGATGTATAGAAAATAGCGACACCATCTGTTTCTGCTTGATAGCTTGACCAAATATCATATTGTTTTAAATAATGGCCTAAATCTTCTTTTAAGATTGGTCCATGTAATGGACAAATTGTTTGAATATCTAATGTAGCCGCTTTCTTTAATACTGCTTGGACTTGAGCGCCATATTTACCGACGATACCAAAATAATATCTACGGGCTTCACAGTCCCATTCCTCTTCCACGTCAAGAGCGCCGAATTTACCAAAAGCGTCCGCGGAGAATAATAATTTAGCGGTACTATCATAGGTAAACATGACTTCTGGCCAGTGGACCATTGGGGCAAAGACAAATGTTAAGATATGGGAACCTAAATTTAAAGTATCGCCATCATTAACAACTAGTTGGTGCTTGATTTCTTGATGGAAGAACTGTTCCATCATCTTGAATGTCTTTTGATTACCAACTACGTATGTATCAGGATATTTCTTTAAGAAATTAATGATGTTCGCGGAATGGTCTGGTTCCATATGTTGAATGATTAAATATGTAGGTTTTTGACCTTCTAAAACTTGTTCAATGTTTCTTAACCATTCTTCAGTGAAATGTTGATCCACTGTATCCATAATAGCGATGCATTCATCTTTGATAACATAGGAGTTATACGCCATACCATTAGGGACGATGTATTGACCTTCAAAGAGGTCGATTTGGTGATCATTTACACCAACGTAATAAATATCTTTTTGTACTTCTTTTTTCATAATTATCTCTTTAACCAATCATTTAATTTTGCATCGATTTGTTCGACTTCTACACCTTTACAGGCAAAGCCTGGTTTAATAATTGCGCCCTTGGCTTGGCCTTTAAGTTCCATTTCTGCAAGGCCTAATGAACCTTCTTCATTGGTGCAGAATGGATAAATTGTTTTACCGATAAATTTATAATCTTTAACAAAAGTCGCCACCACTCTTGGATATGTTCTCCACCAGCATGGGAAGCCTAAATAAATCACATCATATTCATCCAAATTTGGTAATGGATTTAAATAAGGCACTCTTTCTCCTGTTTCATCTTCTTTTCTTGAACGTTTAACACATTCATCATAGGAAAATGGATATGGTTCAACTGGCTCAATTTTATACATTGGAGCGTTTAACACAGCGGAAATCTTTTCCGCAAGTATTTCAGTGAAACCTTTATTGATGATTTGCTTTTCACCGTTAAGAGAATTTTCTCCCACACGAGAAAAATAGACGACTAATTGTTTCATACTTATTTTTAAATCTTTTTAGTAAGATCTTCCCTTCTCCTTCATTATTACAAATATGAATTAGCAAAGGAAGAAATATGTTTTACAATATTACCATGTTAATAAAGAAACTATATCAAGGCCAAAACGATATGAAGGAAGATATCGCTACTTTATTAGTAAGCGCTTTCCCCGAAGACGAAAGACCACCAGTACCTTATTTTTTCCAATCATTAGAAAGAAAAGGTAATAACATATATACCTATTATCTTAATGATGAATTTATAGGTTTTACTTATGTAACTTTATATGAAGATGTCTGCTATCTCTTCTTTTTAGCGGTATCTGAAAATAAACGCCATCAAGGTTTTGGCGGTCAAATTCTTGAAGATATCAAAAAGACATATAGTGACTATGTTATTCTTTTATGTTTCGAAGAAATTGATCAAAAATATCCTAATTATGAACAGAGAATTAAAAGGAAACAGTTCTATTATTCTCATGGTTTTCAGGATAACAAATTAAAAACCAATGAATTTGGTGTTATTTTTGAAACCGCTTTCATTGGTCAACATTTAGTTAGTTTTGCTACTTATGTAGAGATATTTGTTCTAGGTTTTGGAGAATTTGCTAGAAAATATATTAAGCAAGCTTAATTAATCTTCGTTTAAGAATCGTTCTGCTTCTTTTAAATCACGACAAATAGTTAAACCCATATTAGCCCCAATTAAAGAAAATGGATTAAGTGAAATCGCACTGAAGATTCTGCACAATTTGTAGTTAATTCTTTTATGAGTTTTCGTAGAAATAATAGCAAACGCCAAGCTAACGAAAGATATGGCACCTATGACGGCTATTAAAACACCAATAAGCGCAACAAATAAGTAAGCAAGGCCAAAGAACAATGTTGTTATTGGATCAATTGTGCCTTGCGAATTGTTTTTAACGATATAAACGATAAAAACACCAAAAGCGATGATGCAAAGGCCAACGATGACGCTATAGACCATGCCAATAGTAAGAAATTTATCTGATTTTTTATAAACAAGCATAATTGATAAGACCATTTTAAGATAAATTAATTGATAGAATCAACAAAAAATAAAACCAATGAGTGATTAGCCCATTGGTTTATATGCGTTTCTTTGATGATTATTGAGCGTCAATGATATTGCTTCTGTTTTCTCTATTTATGGCAAGGATGCCGAGGACACCACCAGCGACACCGAAATAAGTAAAGCTTAAAGCGCTTAAGACAATCGCGGTAATGAATTTACCTTTGCTTTTAGAATTTCTCGCACTAGCGGAAACGATTGCTGAAGGTAGGCAAAGTAAGCCAAAGATGAGGAGCATCACACCGACACCAATTAAGACACCTTGCGCAATTGATAAAGCAATTTCTGGATCATCAGAATTAGTGTGAATTGTGCCGTTTTGAATACCTTCCATGATTAAGTCTTTAAATGATGCAAAGACAAACATCATGATGGCTGAGCCCACGAATATGGCTAAGAACACAAAGCCAAAAATCATGTTAACTGTTAAAAATGTGTTTGATAATTTACGCATATCATTCTCCTTTTTATAACTAATAAAAGTATAGACTATTTCTTTAAATCTTCATAGAAGCAATAATCACTTTTTGTGCGACCTTTGACTTCATACATAGCTTTATCAGCTTTACGGTAAAGTGAGTCGGTATTATCACTCTTCGTGCCAAACGCCACACCGATGGAAAAGGAAGCTGATGGAAGACCTTTTTCTTCAACAGCGGCTTCTTCTTCAATTCTATTGAATTTTTGAATTAATTCTTGTTTGATGACTTCTCTATTTGAATAATCAAAGATTAAGATAGCGAATTCATCACCACCTAAACGGCAAATATAATCGTTAGGGAAATATTTACTTAAAATGTTACTTAAGCGTTTTAAAGCTTTATCACCAGCGACGTGACCATAATTATCATTAATGGCTTTAAAGTCATCGATATCAACAAGGATATAGATTGTTCTTTCTAAAGATAAATCGTGATAGAAAGAATCATAACCAGCGCGGTTATATAAACCGGTTAAATTATCGTGTTCAGCGATATATGTTAATTTTTCAGCGTTGTTAATTGTAGTCGCTCTTGCTTCGTTATAAGCATCCACTAGGTAACGGTATTCTCTTAAACCACGGGATTCAAGGAATTCTCTTTTCGAAATCTTTTCAACCGCGGTATCAATTGGTTTAGTTAAGCCAACACGAATAAAGATAATGGCTAATACGAAGAAGACAATTAAGACCATGATAAATGATTGTTGAATAATGAGAACCGCTCGTAATTGTTCTGATGCATTCAAAACATTTTTCTCTAATAGCGCATCAATACCACTAACGGAGCTATTGATTTTACCAGAGATGACATCTTTTTGTCTGTGATAGTTTTCACCATAGACATAATCAAGTGCGCGACCCTTTTGTTCGTCTTTACTTAAAGCAGCATCTTGTGCGCTTAATTCAAGAGTCATGACGTGTTCAAATATTTCATCGGTATGTCTTTTATCATCAGGATAAATCTGATATTTCTCAGCGGAATAATCTTTATCAAAAGCAGCGATTGTTAATCTCATCGCATAAAATTCATCATTCATTAAAGTGACAGAGCTTTCCACCGCTTTCTCTAAGTCATCAACAGGACCGACTTTACCTAATTTGCTTTCAAGGTATTCAAGAGCGTTTTGTCTTGTTTTAGTGGTATAGCTTTCTTCCATGTAATTGAAGATAAATTCATCATTACCAGTAGCAACATAGGAACGAGCTTGAGAAGTTAAATAGTCTGATGCATCTTGCACATCCATCGCAGAAATCTTTAGACTTGCGTATTCTTGTGTCATCTTTTGCACTCTTTCGAATTGGAAAGAAAGCATATATAAAGAGACGATTAACATCACCAAAATAGCAACACCAAAACCACCGAGAATCCAGCCTACAGTCTTAATAGAAATACTCTTTTTTGTGTTTTTATTGTCACTATGTTTTTCCATACACTTTGATTATTATAAGCATTCAATAATAATTATTGAAGAGGGCAAATAAACTAAATATATAAAAAGCAAAGATATAATCTTAATATAATTTTTTGCTAAAAAGTTGAATATTTTTATTTTTTAGCGCCTTTTTCAGTAACTGTTTTTCCTTTAAACCAACAGCCATACATGCCAGGTCCACAGCAGACACCAACGATTGGACTAATAATATATTCTTCGGTTTTAAGATGTAATTCTTCTTCGATGCGTTTCTTTAAATAAGCTTTAGCGTCCCCTGGCATTGTTTCACCTAAATAGACGACATCAGTGACACCTTCCACCATGTTTTCTTTAACATAATTGAAGCATTCCACCATCGCCTTACTTGGACCATGCACTTTCTTAAAAGTGTAATTGTTACCATAGATATCCGCCATAATGAGAGGTTTGATATTTAAAGTATCCGCAAAGAAAGCAGCGGCACCACTCACTCTACCATAGGCTTTTAAATATTTTAATGTATCGATAGAACCGACTTGATGGTAATTTTGCTTATCTTGTTCAATATAGTCATAGACTTCTTTGATTGATTTGCCTTGATCTCTAAGCTTAGCGGCTTCCACGACCATTAAGCCTAAGGCCATTTCAGCGCGGCATGAGTTAATTGATAATATTGTTCTTTCTGGATATTTTTCTTCTAGATCTTTTCTAATTAATTCAAATACTCCTCTTGTACCACTTAAGGCATCAGTGCAAGCGATATAAAGAATATCAATACCTTTTTCTAGGTATTTTTCACATTTTTCCATGAATTCTGTCGCTGTCACTAAGGAGGTAGTAATGGTCACATTTGGATCTTTTACCCAAGCATATAATTGCTCTCTAGAAAATTCTTCATAATCTAAATCACCATGCTTTTGGTCACCATTAATAATTAAGCCCATACGGAAATAATCAATACCATATTGCTCTCTTAGTTTTTTAGGCATACCAGAGGAGGTATCAGTAAAAATTTGAAAAGCCATACATTATAAACTCCCTTTAATAAACGTCTTTAAAATAATATCATAGTTACTTTGTTTTATAAACAATATCATTGATAAGCAACTAGTAGAATAGTAACATTTTTACTATGACTGTAAGAATTAGTGACCACTTTACTTATAAGAAAATCGCTAGAATCACCATCTTTCCAATTATGATGATGGTTTTTCTTTCTTTATATTCTGTTGTGGACGGCTTATTCATCGCTAATTTTTCTAATAACAACGCTTTTGCGGCGGTTAATCTCATCTTCCCATTTATTATGATTATCGGTTCAATCGGTTTCATGCTTGGAACAGGTGGTACCGCTTTAGTCTCTAAATATTTAGGCGAAGGTAATCAAGATAAAGCCAATAAAACATTTTCATTAATTATCTACACCACTTTAGTTTTTGGATTTGTCTTTTCTTTAGTGGGATTCTTTTTAGTTAAGCCTATCGTTTCTTTGATGGCCTCTTTTACCACTGATTCAACAGAAGAAATGATTGAATACGCCACTCTATATGGCAGAGTGATGATGTTAGGACAAATAGCATTTATGCTACAAAATGTCTTCCAATCATTTTTCATGGTGGCTGAAAAAGGTAAGATGGCTTTCTTATTTACATTTTTAGCGGGTGTTTCTAATATCGTTTTTGATACTTTATTTATCGCTATTTTAAAGATGGGTATATTAGGGGCGGCATTAGGGACGATTATTGGATACGCTGTCGGTGGCTTTGGTCCACTTCTATATTTCATCTTTAAAAAGGATTTACCAATTAAATTAGGTAGATCTCATCTAGATTTTAAAGATTTATTCCAGTCTATTTATAACGGCATAAGCGAATTTATTTCTAATATTGCGATGAATTTAGTTTCTGTTGTTTATAATTCTCAACTTTTGAAAGCGTACGGCGTGAATGGCGTTTCCGCGTATGGCATCATCATGTATGTCTCTTTTATATTTGTGGCGATATTCATCGGTTATTCGATTGGTATGGCTCCCGCGGTTGGCTATAACTATGGAGCAAAAAATAAAAGTGAACTACATAATATTTTAAAGAAAAGTCTATTTGCGATGGCGGTTTTAGGCGTCTCGATGTTTATTCTTTCTACCGCTACTGCTTTCCCTTTTGCACTATTATTTGGAAGAGGAGAAAAAGATTTAATCGATTTAACAGTTCATGCGACATTAGTTTATTCAATAGCGTATTTAGCGATTGGCTTTTCAATGTTTTCTTCTTCTTTCTTCACCGCGCTTAATAATGGAGCGGTCTCCGCGATTATTTCTTTAATGCGAACATTAGTGTTCCAGATTGGTATGATTATGTTATTCCCCATAATATTTGGTGAAAAAGCTCTTTGGTGGGCATTAGTGGTTGGTGAATTATTAAATGTTGTTTTAGCTTCAATATTCTTAATCGCTAATAAGAAAAAATACGGCTATTAATATAATTAATAATAAGGATATAAAAAAAGGAATGATCGAGTGACCATTCCTTTTAAAATTGTTCACTTAATTAAGCGTTAGGAACGAATTTGAAGAAGTCAATGTTTGGAACTTGATCTGCTTCTTCACCGAGCGCTTTAACTTCGATGGTATTTTCGCCGGCTTTAAGGGAGACAACACCGAGTAAGTAATCAGTGAATGTACGGCCAGAGATAGCGGTTTCGGCTGGGATAGCAACAGCTGTATTATTAACTTTAATTTCAACGACAGCGGCTAAATCAGCGATATCAGTCATACCATATTGACCAGCGGCTCTGCCGTTTAAATACATCTTATAGGAACCAGCATTAGCAGCATTGAACTTAATTGTTAAGACTGCACCAGCACCCCATTGAGCGGTACATGTTTCACCACCACTTGTTGTTCTACGGAGAATAGCGGTATCAGCTTCAGCGATATCGACATCACCGATTTTACCTGTTTCGATTTCGGCTTTGATTTCACCAGCGACGACTTTATCTGTAACTTTAACAGTAACTCTTGTGGCTTTCATACCAACTTTTGTCACAAAGATTGTGGCACTACCTTTAGCAACACCAGTAACTAAACCAGTTTCACTAACTGTAGCAACTGCTTCACTAGAAGTAGCATATGTCACACCAGCAGTAGCACACTTTAATTGGACTGTGGCTTCCGCTTCAATTGTTAATTCAGCTTCATCATTTGTGATGACAATAGCTTCTTTTTCTGCGGCTGGGACAGCGGCAATTGTTGCAGCACTAGAAGCGTAGATTTGTAAATCATCTAGATATGGGGCATTGCCTTTCATAGTGATTTCTAAAACGTTATTACCAGCAACTAAATCATACATGCCAAGTGAGACACCTTGGAAGGTGTAACCACCTTGACCATCAGAGTCTGTTTCATATTTACGTGACGCTAAGTCGATAGCGGCGTTATTGAATTTAGCTTCCATGATATCGCTTAATGGATCAAATGAATTGTTATGACCCATGGTGAGCATTAATTCTGCTTTAACGGCTTTATCGGAAGTAAATGTTAATGTTTCTTTATCACCTTCACCGAAGTAACCGATACATTTGCCATCGGAAGCTGAAGATTTGTCATAGACTGGGGTTTCAAATGGACCACGATCATTGTTATACCACATACCATCAGCGGCATAGTGATCTGCATCTTCCATGTGTAATGTTGCAGTTGGTGCTGGTCTTTCGACTGTGAGGGTAATTCTACCATCAGTATGACCTTCTTTTTTAGCGGTAATGGTTGCACTACCATAACCTTTAGCAGTTGCTAAGCCTGTGTCACTAACTTCTACGACTTTCGCGTCAGAAGATGTCCAGGTGACGCCTTCCTTATCGGCGGCTAATTGGACTGTTTCATTAAGTCCTAATTTTGTTTTGTTATCTGCTGCAGTTACCTTGATGCTTGGTTTAGCGGGAACTGAAGAGACTGGTTGGTTACTAGAACCTTGTTTGCTTTCGTCTTTCTTGTCACATGCGCCCAAGCCTAAAACTAACGCTGCCACGGCGAATGGAAGAAATACTTTCAATTTTTTCATTGGGTAAAAAACTCCTTTTCTTTCCCAATCAACCATAAAAAATCATAGACAAAACAAATTCGTTTATGATTCGCAATTCCCTTATTGCTTCCATTATATACAACATTTATTTGTTTAGCATAGAAAAAAATAACGATAATTGCTGAAAAAGTATTTATAATGCTTTTTATTTATTGTGATTTTTTTATTCTTATTTCATAAGGGATTTATATATAAATTATTATTAATTAGTGCAGTGACAAAAAGTTTTGAATATATTTTACTTTTTTGACTTTACAACTATTTTTTATCAGCATAGAATTAATACAGTTAATACAGATTATGGAAACCAAGAAACCTTTGTTCATTAAAATTAAAGATTTTTACGAAAGACTGATCGATATGGAAGCTTATCATGAGGGCGATATGATGCCTTCAGTAAGAGAAGTTGGTCTCTCTTTTGATGCGAATCCTAATACAGTCCAAAGAGCTTTCACTCTCATGGTGGAAGATGGTTATCTAGAATCTGTTCCTAAAAAAGGATTTTACGTTAAAAAAGTGACCGTAGACCGTTATAAAGCGTTACGCGAGTCATTAAAAGAAATTATTAAACAAGGTTACAGCAAAGAAGAAATTAAGAAAGAATTGGAGGGTTTAGACGATGATTGCAATAAATAACTTAGTCAAAACTTTCGGAAACGTAAGAGCAGTCGATGATTTAACACTAACGATTAACCCTGGCATCAATGGCTTAGTTGGTGAAAACGGCGCTGGTAAATCAACACTACTACGTCTAATCTCTGATGTTTATGATGCTGATAATGGATATATTTATATCGATGGCTTACAGAGTAATCTAGTGGAAGCAAAAAAGGAAGTATTCTTTCTTCCTGATGATCCTTACGCTCCTAAAAATTACACTATTCAACAAGTATATAGTTTTTATTCTACTTTATTTGCGTTAGATAAAGATAAATTCTTAAAAACAATGAAGAAATTAAATCTTCCTACTAATAGAAAGATTGCAACATTCTCTAAAGGTATGAGAAGACAGTTCTTTATCGCCTTAGCCTTATCTAGCAAAAGCAAATACATCTTATTAGATGAAGCGTTTGATGGACTTGATCCACTAGTGCTCGATACGATTAAACAAGAAATTATCGCTGACGCAGAAAATAAGACTTATCTACTTTCTTCTCATAATATTTCATGTTTAGAAAGATTATGCGATAACTTCATCTTACTTAGCAAAGGAAGATGTGAGAAAAACGATAACATTGAACACCTTGGCGAATCATTTGTGAAATATCAAATCTTAGCCAAAGAAGAGATTACTAAAGAAGATTTAGAAAACTTAGGTTTAAAAGTGCTTTCATTTAAGAAAGTTGGTTCGATTAATAATGTTGTTTTCTATGATAATATCGATGAAAAAGTTATTAATAACCACTACCACGTCATTTTAAACGAAAAGATTGCAATTGATCCTGATGAATTAATTGCCTTAGAAATGTTAGCCGCGAGAAAGGAGGATAGATAGTATGAGACGTTATATTTTTGGTTCGATTCTTAGAAAGTTACCACTATTTATTGTTTTAACTGTTGTTCTCTGTTCTGTAGCGATATTCTCTAGTAATGATGTGGGATTTATCGTTTCTCATCCTATTAGTAACCCTCAATATTCCTCAGGGCCAACTGACGCTGGATTCTTACCTTTGATTATTTTCTTCTTTGTCTTTATGACATTCTTACCACTATTCAGCATGAACTACCGCTACTCATTAGCTAAAGCCGACCTTTATAAACAGGCGCCATATAAGAAGAAAAGTATTAGATATGCTGAACACTTATCAACATTAATTATTGTTTTAATTGGTTTTACGTTAGCGTGCTTATTATTGGTGGGCTTGATTGCCTTTAGAAATGGCTATGCCAAAGTTAATGCAAGCACTACTTCCAGTGACTATGTTTATGAAGTCATTACTTATAATTATGTCTACTACATACCGCTATATTTCCTCTCTGTTGTCTTAGGCACCGCGCAATATTTCATCTCTTATTTCTTAGTTTCTAGAAGTAACTGCGCTCGTAATTCAGTTTTAGTATTGATGACTGGTGAATTTGCCTTAATGGCCTTTATTACCGTTCTTGCTAGCTTTATGAACGCCACATCTAAAACTGCTTCGTTTACTTATTTATGCTTTACTGGTGCTTCTCCAGCTTTGCCTATTGTTACTCTTACAGAAATCTTTAACCGCGCGATTATTTATAACGAAAATTACTTCGCTTTATTGAATGAAGAAGCTGATTATATTTCAACTGGAGTGGTATTATTCTTACTCATTTCTAACTTCATTATTTATTTTACTGTAGCTATTCTTGGTGTCATTTCCTTTACAAAAGAGGCAGATCCGTCAGGAGAATTTGCAGGAAAGCCAAACACCAAAAAACCATATCAAGAGATAATTTTCCATGTCGGGTTCGGACTTTTAGGCACTTTTATCAGCGCTATGGTCTTAAGATTAAATATGCTTTCTTACTTCTTATTTCTTGTATTATTTTTAGCATCATATTATCCTTTATACGGGACATTAATCCGCAACTTCAAATTAAAGCCTTGGCAAATAGGCATTATGGCGGGTGTCGTCCTGTTCGTTATTACCATTAGTGCAATCGATAATTGGACATATAACGTATACTTTTACTAAGAGTATTAAGGAACAATCTTCTTATTAATACTAAAAAAAGCCAGTTGTGCTCCCTTTTGACTGGCTTAACCACTGCTTAATCGTAGTGGTTTTTATTTTATTAACTAAAAAGCCATCAGAAGGAGAGTGATGGCTTTGGGGAGAAACTAGCTTCCACTAGTTGGTGTGCGTTAAGAATTGACTCAATTCACCAATTGGAATTGGTCGAGAATATTTAAAGCCTTGTAAATATGAAGCGGACATATTAATGCAACGATTTTCATCGTTATTGCTTTCAACACCTTCATATAAAACTGAATAATCAAGGTCTTTAAACATCGTGGCTAATTTACTAACAATTAATTTACTACGTGCGTTAATACCACTAGCGATGACCATGGAACGGTCAAATTTGATAATATCAAATGGCAATTCTAAAATACGTTCCATATTGCTATAGCCCGTACCAAAGTCATCGAGATAGAATTTAATACCTTGGTCATGTAGTTCTTCAATTTTGGCTTTAACGAAATAGAAATCGTCTTCACTCTTTGATTCCGTAATCTCAATAGCGAGCTTATCACCACTGACGTTATTTCTTTTAAGGATTTCTTCGATATCTGTACAGAATCTTTCATCTTTTAGTTCAATTATCGAAACATTAACGCTTATTCTTTTAAATTGATATCCATTAGTGACGAATTGGCTAATAGCCTGACAAGTTTTGTTTAAGATGATTTTAGTTAAGGCATGGATATAACCATGTTGCTCCGCGAGAGGAATGAATTGGTCAGGATAGACGATACCATTTCTTGGTAAATCAAGGCGCATTAAAGCTTCTGCGGTATCAAATGCACCTGTTTCAATATTGAAGACAGGTTGACAATACGCTAAAACACGGGGATCATCTAAGTCGCATTTACTGTAGATATCTTCGAGTTCTTTAAGAATGTTTTCTCTTTTTCTAAAGTTTTCAATATCATCGCTATCAACACGATGCTTAGTGTTTTCAGGAATATAAGTATGAATAAAATTAATGAATGACAAATATTCATTAGATTCACTTATTTCATCAATTGATTCACCATATACAATCTTATATGGGAGTTTAAATGTCTCATACTGTTCTTCAAATGCTTTTAAGATTGTATTCATCCATTGGATGTAATCAGGATTAGAATCCTTTCTTCCTAATAGGACAAGTTGTCCATTATTGATTTGAAATAAAACACCATTACGGAACAATTCTTTAGTGAATTTAATTGTTTGTGCTTTTACTTCATCTGGCATCGATTTACCTTCACCAACGAAATTAGGTAATAGTAATGACATGAAAATAAATTCTTTTTTATTGTCATAGAGGTTTTTAACCATTTGTTCTAATGAATTAGAATTAAGCGTTCCTAAGTTAATATCCATCGGATTAGCGTGAACAATATAAAGCATACCGATAACAGGTAAAGCAAATGTCAATGTTGTTAATGAATCTTGATTAATAATCAACTGCCCAATACGAATGATAACCGATAAGGCAACGATACTATAAAAGCCATTAGCGACACGTTGATGGACTAACTTTCTTCCGGTTATTAATAAATAGGTAATATAAACAAAATAAACAAAATAACCGATGGTAAAGATGTCAAAGCCCTCTCTCACTTCTTTTGTTTCTCTATCAATAGAGAAGCCAATGCCAGTCAAAGTAAAGACAATGTCCGCAATTGTGAAAGCAGCAAATAAAATAGCCGAGATTATCGCCACTCTTCTTGACTTACTATGTTCCATGTTAGTGATAACAGAAATATATAAAGTGAATAAAAATAGCACCTGGAATAACAGTGTTTGATAAAGAAGTCTTAATGAATATAATAAACCGTTTACACCATCAAGCTTTGCATTCACTACTTGATGGAAACCAACGTGAAGAATAGAAGCAGTAAAAACTAATCCGACGATGACAAAGAAGATCTTAGCGGCTCTTTTATGAGCGACATAAGAGGTCGCTAACAAAATAAAAACGACGATACAAATGCCGATTGTCGCGACATCGCCCATTCGTGTATAATTCTCAATAAAATGCTCTGACGTAAAGATAGGCATTCTAATTTCTCCCTTTTAAACTAGTAAACCTTACTCGCCAAAAAAAGTTTTATTTCTCTTATATGATAGAGACAGCTTTTTATCTACTTAATTAATAGCACTTTTATAAGCGTAATAAAATATTTTTTTCGCAAAAAGTTGAATATTTGGTTGAATAGAATTCCACTCTTTTATAAATAAAAAGACATTTATGTTGATTAAATGTCACTTTTTAGTATTAAATATCAGAATCTTTAATTTGTACGGGATTATCGATATCAAAATAGCAATCATCTTGATAAACTAAACACTCGTATCTTTCGCCTTCTTTAATATCTTCAAAGCGATAAGCATTAAAGTATAGACTTAAGATATGTTTTTCTCCTGATTGACCTTGATATTCTAATTCAACAGAATATTTGGGCATATGACGACGGTAGTAGATATGTCTCACCACTTTTTTAACTAAACAAGTAGATTTGATACCTTTAGCCTTTACTTCGTTACTTCTTCTACCGTTTATTATGTTCCAAATACCAATCCCAATACAAAATGCTGAAATTGGTAGTAAGAATAATAAAGGAGCGAGAAATAGACCACTAGAGAAGAAGTCTTTATTAGATGAACGCTCGTAATAATAATAGCCATTTCCACCAACGAGCACTGGATCGAGATCATCTTCTTTAGGCGGCATTGATTGTTCTTTGATAAAGAAATAAATAAAAATAGCGGCGAGTATTCCAATGAATAATGCACCGAGTACAATCATGATAATGCCTGCGTTTACGCTACTTTGACGACGAATTCTTTGCATAATAATTACCGATATTTAATTATCAATATTTTTTAGGTAATTACAACAAAAAATTATATTTTTTATTTATAAATAATCTATCAGTCTATTTTCTTAGAATTATGATAAATCGGTGGATAGATATTATCGTTATTAAAACCCGCTAAACGGCATATTTCTTGATGGACTCTTATGGTCAAATCATCAACTTGTTTAGCTTTATCCAAATTCTTATCAGCGTAGATTGGTTCACCAATATTTAATGTTAATGCAGCGGGTTGCTTAAATAGATGTTTTCTAATCCAACTTGGTTTTCGATATGAAAAAGCCATTGGGATAATTGGTTTATCATTTTTAATCGCTAAAGAAGCAGCGCCATTTTTAAATGGGCGGATTGGAGTGTAATATTCCCACATACTTCCTTCAGCGTAAATATGCAATATATTGCCTTCTTTTAATATCTTTTTTAAAGAATTAGAGAAAGCCACTGTGGCTTCATTATCGTTTAATGGAATTGGTATTCCTCCCACCATTCTTACTAATGGCCCACTTTCGCCGTTGACGTTTTTATCCCAGGCTAATAAATATGGCCATCTATAGCGATGAATAGCTTTCATAATGCATATATAGTCCCACATATGCACGTGATTAGCGACAGTAATTGCCCCATTTCTTATTAAATGTTTATTTCTTTTTAGATTCTTTTTGCCTTTTATTCTTATTCCCATTTTGAAAAATGTCAGAATTGGGAATACTAAAATGACTAAAAGTAATCTAACCCAAAACCTTTTGAAAGCGAATCCTTTTGAATAATCGACATATGGATAATCCTTATCAAAGATAAAGCCACGATCCATATTTACTTTTAAATAATGCTGACTAGTATCTTCTGGATAAGGATATTTATTATTTGTATTAGGAATAAACATATCTTCTTTATTTTATATCTTAGGTAGTAATAGATAAATAATTGCTTTGTATAATGAACGAAAAAGTGTAAAATATCGTTAAGTCTTCTAAAAATATAAAAATTTTAATTTTTAATGATTTTTTCTATCAAAAATTGTTTATTAGAAGCGAAAATTATAATAAATTATTAGAGAAAGGTTGGTTATAGCTATGTCTACAGTTGAACAAATTAAAGCTGCATACGAAGCTTTCGTCGAAGAAAACGAAAAATTCGTTGAAAAAGGCAATAAAGCTGCTGGTGGCCGCGCTCGTAAAGCCTTAATGGAACTTGCAAAATTAGCAAAAGTTCGCCGCGCTGAAATCCTTGAAGAAAAGAAATAGTTCTTTAATTAGGAAGATAAAACGAATGGTTGATGCCATTCGTTTTTATTTTTTCTTACGTCTTCTTTTAAAGAATCTTTTCCATCTGCTCTCTTTAACTTCTTTTTTATTTGGAGCTGGAGCAACTTGTTCTGTTACTAATGGTTCTTCTTCATCTATTACTGTGCCTTTTCTAATAAAGAGCATGACTAAATAGAAGATAAATATCGCTGAAGTCACACTAATACCGATGATATTAGCAAGATAATATGGAATAAATCGACCAAGCGCTAAATTAGGTTCTGCTAGTATGTAGATAACTATAACTGCGGTCATAAATATCGCCGGTATCCCTGTAAATAATGACTTATATTTATTAGTCCCGTGCTTTAATAAATAAATCGTTGAGACCCATAAAGAAGCGGCCGCTAGAGCTTGATTAGACCAAGCAAACCACCGCCATAAGATGTTAAAGTTAGCGGCATCAGCGAAGTTCCAAATGCTGATTGCAATCACTAAACCAAATAAAGGTAATGTTAAGATAATACGTGTACGTATCTTTTTTTGATTGATATGGAAGGCTTCCGCCACAATTAATCGACAACTTCGTAAAGCGGTATCACCACTTGTAATTGGGCATATTACAACACCAACAATGGCTAAGACTGTACCAATTGGCCCTAAAACACCTTTGGATATTTCATTAACGGAATTAGAACTACCACCGATAGCGCTTAAAGCGGACCAACCTTCTTGTGTATCAACTCTAAAAAACGCCATAGCAGCGGCTGCCCAAATTAAAGCGATTATACCTTCTGCTACCATTGCTCCATAAAATATTTGACGTCCTTCTTTTTCGCTTTTGATGCATTTTGCAATCATTGGTGATTGAGTAGCGTGGAAACCACTGACCGCACCACAAGCGACAGTCGTCATCATAAATGGCCACCAAGGAAGACTACCGTTAGCGTTAGAAAAATCTTTGAGATGGCCGATTAATTCTAACATTGGATAGCTATTGGAATTAGCCATAATACCAACGATAACCGCTACCGCCATCACGATAAGAATAATGCCAAATAATGGATAGATTTTACCAATGACTTTATCGATTGGAACGATTGTACTAATAAAGTAATAGACGAGAATGATAATCATCCAAATCCAGGCTTTAACATTACCACCTGTTAAGGATTCTAATAATGTTGAAGGTGAAACAACAAAGACAGCGGTGACTAGAATTAATAACACTACTGAGAATAGTCTCATGATGTGTTCAAATGCTTTGCCAGCGTATTTACCCGCTAATTTAACAATTGAATTACCATTATTTCTAGAGGAGATCATGCCCGAGAAATAATCATGCACTGCTCCACCTAAAATACAGCCAATGACAATCCAAACGAAAACGATTGGACCAAATAAGGCACCACTAATAGCGCCAAATATTGGACCTGTACCAGCAATATTTAATAGTTCAATAAGAAACGCTTTCCATTTTGGTAATGGCGTAATATCCACACCATCCGGATTAGCAATAGCGGGTGTTTTTCTATCATCAGTAGCAAAAACTCTTTCCGTGACACGACTATAGACGAAGTAGCCACCGATTAATAACGCTAGAGCAATAAAAAACGTCACCATAATGAAATAATTCCCTTTTCGAATATTATATTAACACGCTATTTGTCACAAAAGTGCCACAAAAAAACTCACAATTTAGTGAGTTTTAAATATTATTTTTTCTCGATATTGAGTATCTTAGTAAAGCCAGTTAATTCCAGCACATCCATAACTGAAGGACTAGCGTTAATGATTGTCATTTCATTATCGGTACTAAGATGCTTCCTAGCGGCTAAAAATATTCTTAATCCCGCACTTGAAACATAGGTGCATTGATCTAAATCTAAAATCAAATTATCAACTTTGTTGATATCCGCTTTTAAAGAGGACTCTAAAATTGGACTGGTAACACTATCGACTTCGCCGATGATTTGTACTGTCAATGTTCTTTTATCAATCGATTTTTTGATTTCCATATGCTTGATTATTTTAATAATTTATCGCTAAATGTCAAAGCTATTTTTCTTCATCATTAACTATGTTAGCTTGCTCTTGATTATCTTTCTCTTTGTTTTCCAAATCTTGGATGCGTTTTTCAATATCGACAATATTAGCGTAATATTCTTTGTCTTTTGCTTCTTTTTCACGATATTTAGATAATTCTTTAACGAATGCCGCGGCGATAAAACCAGATGGTAAAGCGAAAATAATAACACCAACGATAGATGTGATCATCGCCACTACTCGACCAGCGATTGATGTCGGAATAATATCACCATACCCGACAGTAACCATTGTGACTACTGACCAATATACCGCATCAAAGAATGTTGGGAATGTATCTGGTTCAACGTTAAAAATCACTAAAGCAGAGAATAACATATAAACGACTAAAATGAAGAAAATAGACATTAAGACATAGCCATAATTTTTAAGAACATTAGTTAAAATCATAATCGATTTTGAGTAGCGGATAAACTTCAAAAATCTTAATGTATAAACCAAACGTAAAAGCATGGCAAATCTTAAGCCTAATCCGAAATCTGTGAATAGAGGTAAGATACAAATTATATCGATAATAGCAAAGAAAGTTACTGGGTAGATTAAGAAAGATAATTTGCCTTTTTTAATTCTAAAATCAGCGGTTAACCATCTTAATAAATAGTCGATAATAAAGATGGTAACGACGACAATATCGGTATATTTAAAAACTTTATATTTTTCATGGAACGCTAATGGTAATAGACCCATGATGATAACGATAATCATCACCACATCATAAACGCGGCACCATATAGATGAACCTGTCCAAATATTGATAATATCGCTAATTTTCTTTCTGAAATTGTACATAACGTTATTATTTTATAATAGTAGATTTTTAAATTCAAAGGATGAGATAAAAAGACCTTTTATCCTAGTTATTATTTTTCACGTTGTTTAGTAATGAATATGAAAAAATATTTGATTACTATGCAAAATAATTAGTCAGCTTTATTGTTTTAGTAAATCATTATTTAGTGAGCACGTTAACATATAAGCATAATTATCATCTTCAAAGAAACCATAGACCATATCTTCAAATGGTTTAATGAGTTTGACGTTAATAAACTCGTCACTATATTCACTAAAAGAATCAGGATAGATATTTGATAATAAGCGATATTTGTTATGAAGTAATTGCCAAATACTACTGTTCGCACTTGGAAGATTCAAAGTGATGTTCTTTTTATTAATTCCATAGAAGATTATACTGCTAACGATGTTTTTAGGATGAGTGCAATCTGGATCGATAACAGAATAACCAATAGTAAATAATGGAATATCCATTTTCTCGTCTTTTAATTCAAATATTGCCTTATTAGTGTAAGGTATTTCTAAAGACTTGCCACCGATGTCTTCGAACGGAAAGTCCATCTTTGATGGATAATAGACAGAATCTGGTAAGTATTGCACATAATCAGTGTCATATTGCTCGTTAAAATGATGGGTGTAATTATAACTATTCCAATATGGTGAATGACCATAACTGCCATTAGGATCTCTACCAGGATAAGGGGTAACGAAATCATGATGTTTGATATTAGTTAGCATCGTATTAAAGGCTTTAAAATTACCGTTTAAATCACTTTCAGTTACTTTACTATATCTAGACATATCATGATCTTTCGATTTGATATTTAATGTATAAGTTTTATTCTCATACTGGATATAAACTGGTTTTGTTTCAAATTTTGAGCACGCAATAAGATTATATCTAATGGAATTATTATATGTGTTTTTATATAAGGAATAAGTTTCTATTCCTTCATTACCTGTGAGTTTAAAAACACTCTCACTGATATTATCAACTTCATGAGAAATTGGAAAATAAATTTCTAATGATAACGAATCACATACTTCAACTTCCACATTGTAAGTGGTAGATTGTTCCACTATCCATTTATCACTGATGTCGCGACCGCTTAATTCAATATGGAACTTCTGATCAATTAAATAAGAATAGGTGGAACGATTATTAGAAGTACCTGTTGATGATTGTTCATGATTACTCATTACATCATCGTTTCCGTTGCTCTTATGGCTACTAAAAAAGTCATGACGGCTACAGCCAGTCATCAAAATTGGTAATGTTAATAACGATAATATAAAGGCTTTTTTAGTTCTCATTTTTTGCTTCCTCATTAATAAAGACGAATTAAACAAAGAAAACCGCTAAAATATTTCTTTTTTTGTTCCGCATTATTCATCACTTTTTATTATATTTATTTCAAAGTGCATTTGCACTTAGAAAAAAACAGGACCTATTGTATTAAGTCCTGTTATCTTCTAGATGTCTCCGTTTACCAATTTTGATACAATGTCCCCCCTCTAGGAGTTTTGTCCCCCCCTGAGAGTTTTTTTATAAACGGATGTAAGCATTATTGCTTACTAATAAATTTTATCACAGCTACTAATTAAAGAAAAGTCAGGTTTTAAATCCGATTGCATTGCGCAAGACGTTACATTATCTTCTGAAACATATAGCGCACCTTGTCCAGGCGGCTGTTTGGACGGCGGGGCTGGATGACTGGCTTGCCGACA
>CACYSA010000008.1 GCA_902777015.1 uncultured Erysipelotrichaceae bacterium
GGAGGAGTTGATTTATAAGAAAAATATGATTAATTTATTTGTGTTAAGGGGCGTGGTCAATTAGACTGTCACGCCTGGTCAATTAAACCGATATACTCAAAATAAGAATAACGGAGATAGTGAAATACAATATAGATTCTAGCCACCCTAAAACACTCATCTTTTCGTTAGTTGTTAATGGTTTTGCAATCAAAAGTATCGAGCAAATAAGAATGGCAATAGTACATACGAAAGCAACCGGCGCATTTTTAGTTAGAAGGGAGACAACCATAACAGTGTAGGCAGTCGCGTAGACAACTAAAATAATTAAAGATGGCAGCATCTTTTTAAAGCGTCTTTTTCTATTAAAATAAGATATGTAATATTCAAAATAACTGTTATCCACACAACTATTATAGTAAGTGAATAAAAATCTTGTACGATATTTTATAATTATTTACTTGTCTTGCATAAATCATTACAGCCAATGTATGCGTTATAGTCGGATGCCAATATGATAAGTATTCATAAGTCGACGATATAGTGACTGTCCAATTATCTCTTCACACGCATACTATGTTTTGAAGCAAAAATACTTACATCCTTAAGCGAGTCATCTTTTGCTATATTCTTAAGCACCCTTTGTTGCGTTGATGGAGTCCAATAAATGCTAAGTGATTCTGTTGCTCTAGTAATGGCAGTGTAAAAAATATCATGACTAACCATCTCGTCACATCCTTCGTCAATAACTATCTTAACATTTTTGTATTCTAAACCCTGTGCTTTGTGAATAGATACTGCATAGGCAATCTGGAAAGGGACGAGCTTTGAAGTCGTTTCATCTGTATCACTATCAAATTCTTTTTCGACAGAAAGACTGATATTTGTCGTTCCATCAGGATTATTACTGATAATAGTGACTCCGCCATTGAACTGTTGCACATCAAGTTCATTAATATTCGAGTCAACATTTAGAGTAAATGTTAAGGTTTTGTCATCTTCTTTTATTGAAACAATTTGTCCTTTAAGATTGTTATATAAAACTGCGGCATATTTGTTGTTATCAAGGAACAAAATAGGATCTCCAACTTTATAAATCATGTTGCCTATTTCAAATTTTGTTGTTTCATTCTTCCCTTGCATTATTAAATTTAGATTGTTAATACCATATAACCCATCATAACTTAAGCATAAAATGATTTGATCATCACGCTTATCGAACAAAGACAGGTCATCAAGTTCTTTGGTGTATCCAAACGAAGAAAGAATTTCATCGATTACATTTTCCTTTTTTCTTACGTAATCCCATAAAATTGTCAATTCCTGTTTGTTTGTTCGGTGCAATTCTGTCAACTCATTAACCGCTTTATTATTTAGCAAATGATTTGAAAATTTAAACCAGGATCCAAAATCAATTGCTTGAATTTGATAAATGTCACCGAGAAGAATTAAGTATTTAAACATTCCTAAATTAAGAATGTCGTTTAAATCCTTATTGCTAACCATACTACATTCATCAATGAATAAGAAATCACAACTAGAAGGACGCTTCAAATACTTCTTTATAGTCATGTAGTCTTTCCAATTTCCACCAATTTTACGATACATATTCATAACAGCTGGATGCGTATTTGATAAATACTTTTTAGTAGAGTTCTGAAACAATATAGAAATATGTCTAGCCATTGTGCTCTTTCCAGTTCCTGCTGGTCCAAAAATGCACGCAACTGAGCTGTTACTCAGCAAAGATACTATAAGTCTTCTTTTCTCTTCTGAATCAATAGAATAAGACAAACGGTTTATTTCGTTTTGAATGTAAGCGTTGTAATTAGCAAAGCTGCGACTTTCCAAAGCATTTAGCTTTGCAAAGATGTTTTCCGTAATAGTTTCAAACTGTTTAATATAGAATAAGTCTCCGCTATTGACGATTTTTATTTCAGGTCTCCAATTAAGTTTTTGATTAATCTTCGTCATCAATCTAATCGCTTCGTTCTTATCGATTTTTAAATCCGAACATGAATGATACAGGATGCCTTCTTGATTTGTTCTGTTCGCTATTTTTCTGTAAAATAGCTCATCGTCTTTTTCATCTAAATCAAACACTTCCATTAAATGAAGAATACTTGTGTTGTGGCCTACTAACGACATTGCTATCGGAAGGCTATCGAACGGTTGTTTTTTGATGTTGAGAAGATGATAGTTTGGTTCACTAGAATATTGATCTTTAATCAACTTGTTATTCATTGTAACCATAAGGTACTTTAATACATTGCTACCGTGCTTGTTACTGTCTATAGCGGCTTTTACTTTATCTAAAACATTAAATATATAGATTTTTTCTGTATTTTGAAGAATGTATTTTTTTATGCTATTGTACTGTTTCTTTTCTTGTAAAACAATTTCATGCAGACCTATATGGTTCGTTGTCATGTACTCCATAAGACGCTTATATTCATGCAAAAGACTCTTTACATCAGCATTAACTCCAACTAGTTTACCTAAATTGTTAAATTCGCATGGCCTGATAGAAATAATATAATCTGATACAACTTTAATAGGGATATTTAAGCTATTTACGTGAATTGTTTTCTCCACATAATTTAATCTAATTGCGTATCGCTGGTCTATTTTAAAACTGGAAAAAACAATAAACTGATTAAATTTTGTAGAATAGTCGCTGGCTAAGCCAACCGTTGTTTCGTATATAACACTATTATTTGTAACAATTGGAACTGATTTGTAGACGTAATATCTGTTTTTTGGTTCGCTTTTATTAACTGGAACAGTCAAAACCGCATTATATATCTCGTCATAATATTGTGAAAGATATTCAGAGTGAATCGAATTAACATTCTCTAAATTGGTCAAAATATCTATGTCATGAACTGATTTAATCCAACTGCGCATTTTTAATAAATTTGGTACATATTTCCACAATAATCTAGGCGCAGATATTTCATCGATTACATAATGAGAAGCGGAAGCTTGAAGATAATAATGCAATTCAGTCAGAAACGCCAATGATTGGCCTTGTCGTTTCATAAAAGCGACTGTAGTCCTAAGATTTTCCTTAGTCAAAACACATTCAACAGTATTAACAATGCCATAGTGGTATATCACAATGTGCTCAACTAAAGTTCGGAGTTTATCAATGATATCGACACATATTAGATCAACATCGTCTTTTTCATCAGAAAGCTTTTCAAGGTGCTTTTCAATCTGCCCGTTTTGTTTTTTTATTAGTTGCAGTTCTAGTTCGTTCATTGTGTATTCCTCTTTAATTACATATTCAAAATGTAATGGCGTGAAAACAAAATAAAATTCTCTTGTATTCAGACCTTTTTAAATGATGATAACACAAAAAAATTGTAAAATGAAAGCTTTTAAAACGTTTCAATAGCGATACATATTATTGAGATGAGAGGATGAGGCAGAAAGAAAGCCTGAGTTATATCATTATTCAAAATGTTTATCGTGTATTTCTTTTACTGTTTCGGCAAATATAGATCTTGATTTTTTATTGTTGTCTTGATTTCTGTTTTTCTTTTCAATATACAGATCTCTTACTTCTTGCCAATATCCATATTCTTTAATATCATCAACTCTTTCATTTAATAGATAATAACCGTCTGGTTGTTCTTGCCACTCATAGGTGTTTTGTGACTTATTAAAATGAATATACTCTTGACATTCATATCCATTGTCATCTATGTAGTCATTCACTACAGCGAAATCACAGCCATGAAGTATTTTAGAGTTCTTCTTGTCTTTGACCTTGATTGTTAAAACTCTTTTGCTGTCTTCAGCATTATCGTAAGAAAATAGCTTACCGTGTTTATCAAAAGCAGTTTTAAGAATATTTCTAATCTTCTTAGCTGTATATTTATTGTCTGGATCATTGACTCGTATATTGACGTCAAAGTCATAGCCAACGTTTCCACCAACTTCTCTGGTGATCATGTTTCTAGATGCACTACCAATAAAATCATATCTAAAAGTAAAATGTTCTCTGACATCATCCTGGACCATTCTTATCAAGTTGATTAATTCTTCCTTTACTGGTCCATATTCCTTTTTAGTTACATACTCGAAATGTTTCATGAAAAATACCTCCAAAAATAGATATTCCCCTAACCGACCATCTAAAGAGTTTCTTTAAATCGTTATAGAATACAACACCATTTTATCATTGGCAATAATAGTTTTATATTTTTAGAGCCACAACACTACCAAATCGTAATGCTCTGGTGTAAAAAACATATTTCCTGACACGGGGTCTAATTATGCACTATATATCATAGGCAGCCAGTGTATCATGAAATATGTTTTTAGGCAATTTTAATATTATTTTATAATATTACTCTAAAATCCCAGCGTAGTAGTGACCACTCATGCCTCGTGCTAGCAACATAATAATACCGAGACAAAATAGAACACTAGAACTTTACGAATCGATTTTGATATTTAATTGTTCTAAGAGTTCAATAGCCTTTTTATATCCTTCGGAAGCTGATTCTTTAATCAATTCAATGCCTTTTTTCTTATTTTTTATTGTGCCAAGACCAGAATAATAGCATAGATAGCCTAAATTGTATTTTGCTCTTGGACTACCTACCGAGGCTTTTTTGAACAATTTAAAAGCTTTTTCGTAATCTTCCTTTACGTTGTAATAGTATCTTCCTTCTTCGTTGTACCTTCTACATTCAGGATCTTCCACTATACCGTCCTGAATTTTTTGAGCAAGAGCTTCCTCAACAAATCTTGTTAATTCATCCACTTCAGCTGGTTTTTGCTTTGTATCTTTAATAATGATTGGCTCAGGAGATTCGTTAATTTCCTTAACCGCACCATATCCAATAACCGTGCCAGTGTAAGCCAAACTCCCATCTTTAACAATTCTAAAGTCAGAGAATTTGACATCTGGATATTTGCGCATTTCCTCTTCTAAATCTTTTTTAACTTTATCCATTACATATCGTAATTTTTTGCTAAAATTCTCACTTTCAATCCCAAAAATATTAGCAAAAAAGACACATATAGAAGTCCATAAGCCAATTCCGACGTTAGCAGAAGCAGTTAAGACAATTGATTTATTTTCCATATAAAACACCCTTTATAAATTATATCTTTCTCAAACACTTCGGTAAATGATTACAACACATTGATTGCCTTTAATCTTGGAAATGTTTTATTGAATCTTGGATTGTTTTTTCTTTAGATTCTCGTCCGTATTTATCAACTTCCATCTTGTCTCTTACTTCGTGTGTGAGACAGCATGGTCCACCGATACAACCACCGATACAGCCCATACCTTCAATAAAGTTGAAATCAACGTTACCACCTTTAGCCTTAATTAACGCTAAACGGCAATTTTCTAAGCCATCAACCACTATTGGTTTAGCTTCAAATGAACTACCTTGTTCTTTTAAAGCTTCTTTAACTGCATCTGTTAAACCACCAGATCTAGCGAATATACGTCCATAGTAACTAGCGTTATCTAATGGTGATTCTTCTAATGATTTTAAATCTATCTCTTTAGCGTCAATCATTGCTTGTAGTTCTTCAAATGTTAATGTGACATCAACATATTTAGATACTTTTTCATCTTTGATTTCTTGTTTTTTGGAGATACATGGTCCAATAAACATAATCTTACATTTCTCACTATGTTCTTTAATCCATTTAGCGATTGTGGCCATTGGGGATAAGTTAGTGCTGATCTTATCCGCTAATTCGGGATAATACTTCTTAATAAAGGTCACAAATGTTGGACAGCAACTTGATGTTAAGAAGCCCTTTTCTTCTAGTTCTTGTGCTTCTTTATAAGAAACCATATCCGCGCCTAAAGCGGCTTCTACAACGCTCTTAAAGCCTAGTTTTTCTATACCAGTGACTACTTGTCCTAAAGTAACACCTTTAAATTGCACCGCGATAGAAGGCGCAACAATAGCGTAAACAGGATATTTATTCGAGTTATCAGAATCTTTTAAGATATTAATTGCTTCTTTAATATAGCTCTTATCCATGATTGCACCGAAAGGACATTGATAGACACATGCACCACATTGGACACATTTCTCATCATTAATTTGAGCGGAGTGATCTTCATGCATTGATATGGCTTTGACCTTACATGCTTGTTCACATGGTCTTAAATAGTTTTGAATAGCGTTATATTGACAGGCTTTTGCGCACATCCCACAGTTAACGCATTTATCTTTGTCAATAAAAGCGGTTCTTTTTACTTCATCAAATCTAATCGCGTCTCTATGGCAAGCTTTTTCACATCTATGAGCAATACAGCCACGGCATCTATTAGTGACTTCATAACCACCTAATGGACATTCATCACACGCAATAGGAATAACTTCAATAACGTTATTAATATCTTTATTACCACCTAAGGCTAATTTCATTCTTTCTAAAACAATGGCTCTCTCTTTATAGATGCAGCACCTCATCGTGGATTTTGGTCCTGGAGATATCCTTTGAGGTATCTCATTATATTCCTCTAATAGAGTGTCATTAAATAAGCCTTTGGCAATTTCTTTTAGAACTTTATATTTCAGTTCTTGTACGCTTGTATCGAATCTTGTGTCCATGTTATTTTCTCCCTTTAAAAATAGCTGATTCTCACATTTTTACCCATCATCTTTAATTTATCCGCTAAATCATCAATAAGATGCATTTTCGTTGTGAAATTGATACCCGTCTCTTCTCCTTGATGTGCGTTATTCATTGCGCATCCCACAAAGAAATTAATATCAGTAGCGTTTTCAAACAGCTGTTGCGCGATTAAGCTTGCTCCATCTTGAGCGTAATACCAATTCATATATTCACTATTCTTGTCTAAATAGTTATTCGCATATTCTAATACTTTAGTAATGGTAATTATTCCTTCTGTTACTAAATCAACTCCTTCAATAAAGGCGATTGGAGGAACATCTTTATCTAGATAACCACTACTATCTAAAACAACATCTTTCTTTAAATAACGGGCCACTATTGTTCCAGTTGTGCCACCAGAAACAATATGTGTTCCTTCTTTAGCAAAGAATAAAGATAGCATCATCTCATCATCTTCTTTATTCGTTGGTGGTCCTATTAAAACATTAACTTGTTTTCTTTCTCTTATTCTAACAACTGCAACAGTCGTATCATCACCAGGACGGAAATTATATAATTCATTGCATCTATTAGCGAGTTCTGTCGCTAAGGCTTTAGATGATGCTTCTTGACGATATATTAATCCTAAGAAATCTTTGATTTGAGGCATATCCCAACCAAAGTTAAGTGTTTCGCCAACACCTGCGTATTTCACCCCATCGCTCATTAAGAAGAATGTATCATATGGTGATGCCTCATATTTCGTGTGATGGATATTCTTATTATCAATAATTGTGGTTTCATAAATTAAATCCATCACTTTACCGTTATGGATAACAAATGGTTCAGGATTATCAAAATTATAAATATCAACATATCGATTATCTTTGATTTTGATAATACTGAATGTTGAATAGGCTACTTTTCTAACCTTACATACTGGTAACGTATTAGCGATGCATTTAATACATTCTTGTATTGATATATCTCCTGCAATCATTGAAGATAACATCTTACTAGTTAATGTTGATAAGATATTAGCCTTTACTCCACTTCCTAGGCCATCCGCCAAAACTAAAATCTTCGTGGATTCATCTGGTGAGGTGATTTCAATATGATCACCACATAATTCTTCTCCCACGTGATTAAAAGATAGATAACCAATTTCAGTGACGTATCGACTATTTATCATCTTCTAATGTTTCCTTTAATGATGACAAAGCCACCTTTGTCTCCGCGGTTGTTTCGCCTAATAAAGAGGCTATTTCTTGTACCGCGCGCATGTTCTTTTCAACAACTTTATCTGTAATTTCTAAAGACTTCTTAACCACATCAGCGTGTTTTTGTTTAGCAATCTCTTCATTAGTAATATCTTTAGTAATACAAATTAAGATATGGAACTTCTTATCATAGACAATTGTGTTTTCAACATATTTATCGTAATCATTTAAATATGTTTTCTTGCAGTATATTAAACAATCATCTAATGCTTTTAGATAATCAGTTGGATCAAGTATCGTGGATATGTTTTTACGTATCACATAACTTGGTTCTTTAATATTTAAAATACGGCACATTGATTTATTAATAGATTGGATATTTAGCGCTTCGTCCACCACCATGATGCCATTAGGGGTATTACCCACAATATAATCAGAGAATGATTCTGCTTTCTCCATTAAATATGGTAAGCACATTTCAACATTAGCTTTACCTTGGATAACAGCGATAGCTTTCGCTCTACATGTATCATAACCACATGAACCACAGTTTAAGATTTTCTCTTTTTCTGTTTTACCCATTTCTACGAGTACTGCTTCTATTTCTTCTTCGCTAGGTGTGGCTTCAGTAATCGCATATGAATAATAATTCTTTTCAATATCTTTATAAGCAATCTTGCCTTCTTTGAAGTCTTCTTTTCCTGCGGCTTTATTAATATCAAAATAGCTAGAAGCTACACTCTTATCTTTATTAGATACTGGGCCATTAACACAGCTACCCTCACAAGAAGACATTTCAATAAAGCATTTATGTATTTTGCCATCTAATATGTCTTTAATAACTCTAATAGAATTCTCCACTCCATCGATGGCTAAATATTGATATTCATCATTAGAACACTTCATTGTTCTAAGAATGCCACCACAGGTTGGGAACAATCTTGCTTTACTATCTTCTTTCTTCCAATCATCTTTAACTTCTTTTAAAGCGATATCTTCTTGTTTTAACCATTCATCTAATTCTTTAAATGTTAAAACAGCGTCCACTAAACCGACATTGCTATCAGCTTCATCTTTTTTAGCGATACATGGACCAATAAATACTACCTTAGCCTCTGGATCTCTAGATTTAATATCTTTCGCATGAGCGAGCATTGGCGATAAAACATTCGCTAAATATTTTTTAGCCTGTGGATAATGCTTTTGAATTAATAGATTAATAGAATGGCAACAAGACGAGATAATAACATCTCTATCTTTTTCTTCTAACATCTCATCATAGGCTTTTTTAACAATTGTGGCCCCTATCGCTGTTTCTTCAACATTAGAGAAACCTAATCGCTTTAAAGCATTATTAATTTCATCTAAAGAAGTATATGAATAATAACTAATAAAAGAAGGGGCTAATGAAGCATATACTTTTTTACTAGTTCTAAATAATCTTTTAACGACTTCAACATCGTTTCTTATAACTTTAACTTCTTGAGGACAAACTAAATAACATTGCCCACATAAAATACATGTATCACTAATGATACTTGCCCTATTGCTCGCAAAAGATATCGACTTAGTAGGACAATGTCTAATACATTTATAACAGTTCTTACAGTTTGTGGTCTTACTTTGTAAACAGAAATCCATATTATCCCTTTATCTTAGTTAAGATGTGATTATTAAACACATCATCAAAATTCTTAGGAGTAACACCAGTGATGATTTCGTCATCAACTTTGATTGAGACACCAGCGACACCACATTTCCCTAAGCAAAAAGTTCCTTTTAATTCAATTTGATTTTCAAGATGTTCTTCTTTCACTCTTTTAGTTAATAGTTCAATAACTTCATAACTACCTTTTAAGTGGCAAGAAGAACCAACACACACAAAAACTGTCATATTGTACCTCGAGACTATGTTATAAATCTGACACAATTATTTTACTAAAAATAAAGCCTTTATACCATCTTTAAAAAAGGCATAAAAACATTATTTATAAAATGTATTGATTATATGATAACTTTAGTTAAGGTATTTTATTTAGATAGCAGAAGACAAACTAAAAAGCATTCCGTTTTGGAATGCCAATTAGTTATTTATTATTTAGTAATTCTTCTTTCTTTTTATCGTAATCTTCTTGAGTGATAGCGCCAGCATCTAGAAGCTTTTTATATTTTAATAATTCATTAATATTCTTATTTTCTTCTTTCTTAGCGATACGTTCTTCTCTGGCTTTGATTCTTGCATCTCTCGCCTTAAGATTAGCGTCTAATTTGGTGTAATAATCGATAGCGTGTTTGATATATGCTTCATCTGGTTTCTTTTTGAATGAGATGATAAATAAGACAATACCTGCGATGGCCATTAAACCAAAAGTGATAGCGATTGAATAATTGATCCATACAAATCTTTCATCAAATTTATCTTTAAATGCAATAGCCACGAGGGTGTAGATTAATGCAGTCATAAGACCAATAGATATTAAACCAAGGCCAGAACCTCTATAAATCCAATAGAACTTTGGATAATGTTGTTTACCAAATTCTAATAGTTCTTCTCTTGTATATTCTTTTTCACCAATGATTATCTTTTTATCTTCCATGCTTTTAATCCTAATTGTTTTTAAACAAATAAAAGCATATAAACAAAAATCCCCAATTTCAATGGGGATTAATGTATTTATGATTAATAATTACTTGAGACATGCTCCCATCACTTAAAGAAGTGTGGTTTCTTGCTCGATGGCTTTAGAGGAAAGAAAAGGCGATTTCTCGCCTGTTTTTACAACTGCCGCGCTTAGGGAGGGGCATCTCCAGATTTCGAAGATTTCTCTTCATGTGTATTATAGCACACTGCAAAAATATATTGACGAACAATATCGCATTTTTCAATCATTATAGATTTTTTATCAGTATAAAAAAGGCCCTTATTTTTTGAAGTGAGACCCAAAAGTTGGACTTGCTTCTAATATCCTAATTGAACAAAGGACTGTTGTCTATAAGTTAATGGAGACAGTCCTTTTGTTTTCTCCATTATTCTTTCATTGTTGTAATATTCAATGTATTTAACCATTGCTTTTTCTAATTCCTCTAACGATTTAAATTCATATTCATGTCCATAGAACATTTCGTTTTTCATAACTCCAAAGAAATTCTCCATAGGTGAGTTATCTAAGCAGTTTCCTTTCCTGGACATCGATTGTTTGATACCACGTTTTTCTAATTCTTGATGATAAAACTTCATTTGGTATTGCCACCCTTGATCACTATGGAAAATCAATCCCTCTAAATTGTCATATTTATTAAAGGCTTTTCTTAACATATCAATTGTTTGATTGAAGTTAGGATTTCTAGATATATTAAACGCTACGATTTCACGATTATGCATATCTAGAATTGGAGACAAATACAATTTGCCCGCTGCTATATGGAACTCAGATACATCGGTTGTCCATTTTTGGTTACACGCTGTTGTTGAGAAGTCTCTTTTATAAGTTGTTTTATGTTTTTCTTCATCGACAACTTTATCGAGAAGAAGATTCTTACAAGTTCCGTTTTGATCACCTTTATGCGAGTTATATTTTCCTCTAGGTGTGATGCCATGGATATTAAGCAAACGCATGATTCTTTTAATCTTTTTATGGTTAACTTTATATCCTCGATTAGCTAATTCAAGCAATATTCTTCTATAGCCATATCTTCCTTTATTTTGATGATATATTTCTTCAATTTGTTTAAAGATTTCTTCATTTTTATCATCTTTATTAACTTTGTTAATCGTGTAAAAGAATGTTGCCTTTTTAACTCCTGAAACCTTAAGAAGGACGTTTAGTTTATAAAATTGCCTTAATTCAACGATAACCTTTACTTTTTCTTCGGTTGTCGGCCCTTCCTTTTTTGAACTAAGGCATTTAGTTTTTTTAGGTATTCATTCTCCGCACGAAGATACTCAAGTTCTTTTTCTAACTCTTCTTTGGTTTTTGGTTCATTAGATGTCTTAGGTTTCTTCGCCATTTTAGGAGGCCTCCCTCGTCTATCTAATTTTAAACCATCTATGCCAGATTCTTGATATATTTTGTACCATTTAGAAAGAAGGTCTTCTTGGATGCCGTTTGAAAGAGCAACCGACTGTATTGATTCGCCATTAAGAACACGTTGAATCATATCCATTTTATCTTGCCAAGTTCGTTTAGGTTTCTTGTGTTCTAAGCCCACTTCTCCCACAGAATCATAAATCCTAACCCAACGTCTAACTTTATCAATAAAAGTTTTGTGTTTACACCCACCAGGGTCATAAATGTGTTCACCGGTTTTATATTTTCTGATGCATTCTAATTTGAATTCTTTTGTAAATCTCATATAAGAAAAGACCCTCCTGTTAGTTGGTCTAACATTTGGGTCTCATCTCATTTTAAGAGCCTTATTTATTGATTATTTATTGATTAACCACTACTTGTTTTTCTCTTTTTTCTTTAATCGAGAAGATTAATAGCATTACTCCGTAGAATGCGATGCCACCTAGAACTGTCCAGATAGAGATCCATAAATCCACTGGCATTTCAAAGCTTAAGAATCCTTCGCCTTCAACTGCGGAAACGATACAGTCAATTAACCACATCAAAGTGGCCGCACCAAAGGTGATCGTAGCAACTTCAAAATGGAGGTTCTTTTTAGTTTTAACAAATAAATATAAGGCAAGTGATATTAAAGTCATGCCTAACGCAACGAGGAAATACATATTATTGCTTGACCTCCGCTTTAGCTTTACGTCTCTTTAAGAACAGTTTACGGAACAATAATGCCGCTCCCCAGACTGCGACAATAGTAAGAGTCATAGCAACGCCTACTGTTCCCATTTCAAATAGCATTGTCCTAACCGCATCAGGTCCTTCGTTAATTGCCGTTAGGAACGGGAAAGTAAATGTAACTTCACCATGTAAGATGTGTTCACCCGCTAAAAGGAAAGATCCACCAAATAAGGCTAGTTCTAAGATGCCTAACTTCTTTGATGTCTTCATATTATCGGTATTATTAGATGTAACTTCTTTCTTTTCTTTATGTTTAGCAATATGTCTTGCTACTGCTACACCAATCGCTGCAGCGGCTGGAACTGTGAAACATGCCATAATTTAATTCTCCTTATTTTGTACTTTAATGTCTTTTATTAATACTTCTTGCCCTGATACAAGGTATGTATGAGGTGAATGGCATTTAGGACATTCTTTACCGTATTTCGTTGTGGGATATGTATTCTTACAATCCTCACAGTAGCTAATACCTTGTATTGGTACATAGACGAGTTTGCATTCTTTCATATATTCACTTTTCTTAATGAACCACTTAAATGCATCCTCGAAATATTCTTTAATAACGCCACTAACTTCACCAACTTCAATAGTTAGTTCAATAACTTTATCGACGTTATTATGTTTAGCAAGTTCTTCGACTTGCTTAACGACCTCGACGACAATTCCTAACTCATGCATTGTCTTCAGGATCTTTCACCGCATTACCGGTATGTGGAGCGGTTTTCTTAGCTTCTTTATAGTACTTGTTCCATTCTTTTCTCTTTTTACGCATTTCTTTTGCTTCTTTACTACCAGAATGGAATAAGATCTTAATTTGTCTTGGTAAAGCATAACCAAGTAAGCCAGTAACCTTCTTTTCAGCTTTACGCATATTGGAATGCTTTGGATGATCTCTTACTAAGTGAATAGCGTCAAATGAACACTTAGTGGTACAAATACCACATCCAATACACTTATTAGGATCAACATAAGCCGCACCACAAGATAAGCATCTAGAAGTTTCAACTTTAACTTGTTCTTCTGTTAATGTCTTATGGGCATCTTTGAATGAATTCTTATAATCAACAGATTCATCCATACCAGCTTCTTGTCTACCAGCGTCATCATAGCCAGGTAATGTAATATCTTCTTTATTTAATGGAGTAAATCTACGTTTATAGAAGGCAATTGTTGGGTGAGCATTTGGTCTAACGTGTCTAGCTAATGCATCCGCTACTTTATGACCTGCGGCGATAGCGTTAATAACAAATGATGGACCAGTAAAGACATCACCACCGACAAAGATATCATCATCTGCGGTTTGATATGTTTCTTTATCTGCGAGTGGATAATTACCATGCCAGAATGTGACTTTACTACCTTCAAGTAATTTGCCCCATTCAATGGCTTGACCAATAGCAAATACTACTTTATCCGCTTTAACTTCTAAAGTATCATTCTCATCATATTTCGGATTGAATTTGCCATTTTCATCGAAGACGGATACGCATTTCTTAAAGATGATCGCGGTCACATTACCGTTTTCATCAACCTTAAGTTCTTTTGGACCATAACCATTAAGGATATCAATGCCTTCTTCTAATGTTTCTTTAATTTCTTCATTACTAGCAGGCATTTCATCACGTTGTTCTAAGCTAAACATTTTAACTGATTTAGCATTTAATCTATGCGCTGTTCTAGCGCAATCGATAGCGACATTACCACCACCGACAACAACAACGTCACCATTAAATGGTACTTGTTTATCTAAAGCTTCTCTTAAATAACTAACAGCGATATCTGTTCCTTTAGCGGTATCATTAGCGACACCTGGTCTTCTACCACCTTGACAACCAATCGCGATATAGAAAGCTTTATAGCCTTGTTCTTTTAATTGGTTAATTGTGATATCTTTACCAACTTCACAGTTAGTTTTAAATTGAACTCCTAATTCTCTTAAGACATCGATTTCGCTTTCAATGACATCTTTTTCTAATTTATATGAAGGAATACCATATGTCATCATGCCACCTAATTTAGCGTTCTTTTCAAACACTGTTGGGGTAAAGCCCATTGTGGCTAAATAATAGGCTGCTGATAAACCCGCTGGACCGGCACCAATGATGGCGATCTTTTCATCGAATTTGCCATATGTTGACGCAACAATCTTTTCAGGAATATAACGATCTTTCTTATTACGTTCTAAATCCGCTAAGAATTTCTTAACAGCGTCGATACTAACAGGAGCGTCAATCTTACCACGTGTACATGCTTCTTCACATTTCTTATTACAAACACGACCACATACCGCTGGGAATGGGTTTTGTGTCTTAATTAAGGCTAAGGCTTCTTCATATCTACCTTCTTTAGCCATCTTTAAGTAACCTTGAACAGGGACATGAGCAGGACATGCTACTTTACATGGAGCGGTACCTGTTTCCCATGTATCAATGTTTCTCGCAGTATTTCTATAATTTTCATCCCAAGCATATTTGCCCCATTTGATCTTATCTGGTAATGGAGCGTGAGGATATGTTTGTTCTTTACCATCACCTTTACATAGTTTTTGACCTAATTTAACTGCACCCGCTGGACAGTTTTCAACGCATCGACCACAGGCCACACAGTTTTCTTTAGTAACTTTCGCAGTATAAGCACTTCTTTCAAGGTTAGGAGTATTGAATAATAAGGCTGTTCTTAAAGCATTACAAATCTTCACATCACAGTTACAAATATCAAAGATCTTGTTTTCACCATCGATATTAGTGATTTGATGGACGAAACCATTCTTTTCCGCTAATTCGAAGATTTCTAATGCTCTTTCTTTTGTAATATAGTGGGCTCTACCTGTTTCAACAGTGTAGTCTGCCATATCACCAAATTGGATGCACCAGTCATCATTATCATCGATACAGCCTTCACCTAACATCGCTCTAGATGCTCTACATGAACATACACCTGCGGAAATATGTCCTTCGTATTTTTTCATCCAGTGAGAGATATGTTCGATATCTAACGATTCTTTAGTGTTACCAATAGCTTTTTCGACTGGGATGACGTGCATACCAACACCACCACCGCCTGGAGGTAACATTTCAGTAACACCCGCTAAAGGAATAAATGTCATTCTTTCAAAGAATGATGCAACAGCAGGATTCTTAGCGATTCTTTCCACTGTGGAATTCATTAATTCCGCACTACCTGGAACGAAATATGAAAGCATGTATCTTTTAATCTTAGGAGCATCCTCAATTGGATGATCCCAAGCATAGTTATCGCCATAGTCATATTCAATGATACCGACTACAGACATATCATCTAATAGCTTTTGGAAATCAATTGGGCGATTTTCATATTCTTTATTAATTTTTAGTAATTGTTCAAAAGTATAGTGCTTACGTTGTTTCATCTTAAGAAGAACATCAATCATTTCTTCTGTAAGTACTTCTCTTAAACCCCAGTATTCTGGATCAGTTGTGTTCATACCAATTAACTTATGAGGCACAACGTCTGTAATCTTACGGCATAACTTAATCAACTTCTTTTCGTAAGAGTAACCTTTTTCGCCTTCAAATTTCGAGACGATCTTAGTGTTCTTTTCTGGCATATTTATCTCCACTCCCTTATTCTCTTTACGAGATAATCTTTAACCAAATTTATATTTTCACCAGTTAACGCACTGATGTTAATGACTGTAGCGTTTGGATTACGATAATGAATCATTTCATTACATTTATCGAAATCAAAATCAAAATATTGTTTTGTATCTATTTTATTAATTAAAACTAAATCACATTTTTGGAATATCAATGGATACTTTAACGGTTTATCATCGCCTTCAGGAATAGAAAGGATAACCATATCCATAGTGGCCCCTGTATCAAATTCCGCTGGACAGACTAAATTACCAACGTTTTCTAGGAAGACTAAATCTAAATCATTAGCCCCTATCTCATCTAATCCAGTTTTAGTCATACCAGCATCTAGATGGCACATACCTGATGTATGTAATTGGATAGATTTAACTCCTGTTTCTTTAGCGACATTAATCGCGTCTACATCACTATCAATATCCGCTTCCATGACACCAATCTTAAAAGTATCCTTTAAAGCATTAATGAGTTTAATTAATGTTGTGGTCTTACCAGCGCCTGGAGAAGACATCACATTAATAAGAAAAGTGCGGTGATCAAAAAGATAATCACGCAATAAATCCGCTTCTAAATCGTTATTCGCATAGGCGGAACGATTTACGATAATCGTTTTTATGTCTTCCATTGTCACCCTCTATTTTATATGAGAAATCACATTATTACTAATGTAATTTGTGTTATTATAGTTTTGATGGATTATAAAATTGTTGAAGTAAAAGAGAATCTTTTAATTGAGAATAACCAAAAAGCTCAGGAGTTAAGAGAACATTTGTCATCTAAAGGCGTTTATTTTATTAATGTCATGGCGTCTCCTGGAAGTGGTAAAACAACTTTATTAGTTAATTTAATAAATAGACTTAAAAATGATTATTCTATCGGAGTGATGGAAGCGGATATCGATGGGGATGTCGACGCGGATAGGATACATAAACTAACTGGTGTACCTTCTATTCAAGTCCACACTTCAGGAGCGTGTCATTTAACCGCGCAGATGGTTGAAGACGCGATTAATTCTTTTGATATTAAAGGTATTAATTTACTGATATTAGAGAATGTTGGCAATCTTGTTTGCCCCGCTGAATTTGATACCGGTGCCCATCTTAATTTAGTTTTATTATCCATACCAGAGGGTGATGATAAGCCACTTAAATATCCTTTGATGTTTGAAGTCGCTAATATCGTTGCTATTACAAAGATGGATACTTTACCAGCGTTTAACTTTGACATTAATAAATGCAAAGATAATATTCATTTAAGAAACAAAGATATAGATGTCTATCCGATATCAGCATTAAAAGATGAAGGCATGGATGAATTAGCTAAGGCAATCAAAAAAGTCATCTATTATCAATAGTTCTAATATCAAAATATCATAAACAAAATGTCATATAAGCAGGAATACAAATAATTCCATCTTCTCTAATAGATAGATTCTTTGGATGAATAATATAAGCTTTATCAATTCTATTGCTGAATTTCTCGATAAACTTTTTCATTGATTCTGCTTTATATGATTTAGAGGATTTGACTTCTAAAGGTATTAGCTTTTGAGAAACTTTATTTCCAGTTGTTAATAAAAAATCTATTTCTATATCGTTTCTATGTTTTTCTTCATTATATCTTGTATAAAAATATAATTTATAGCCGTTTGAGACAAGCATTTGGGCAACTACGTTTTCAAAAAACATTCCTTGATTAATTGATAATTTATCTGACAATAACTCTTTATGATAATTTGTTTGTTTTTCATTGTTCTCATCAAATGTATGTGTTAAAAGCAATCCTGTGTCGGCCATATAGCACTTTACAAAATTTCTTTTTTCATTCAATGACAAGCCTAAATTGGGATCGGTACATAAGAAACATTCATTACAAATCATAGAATCACTTAACCAAAAGAAAGTTTCTTCATAATCAATTGAGGTACTATCAGTCGAAACTGAATTAATTCTTACTCTTTTTTCATGTTGTGATAAAAAAGAAGGAATTTGATCAAAGATTGATAAAACTTTCGATTGATAAGCTCTATCTATCTTATGTATATCATCTCGATATGTTTTTAATATATCGCGTTTTTCCCTTTCGCATTGAGCAAATTGCTTGCCATTTAACAAAAATTCATCGACAGCTTTAGGCATTCCTCCTACAAGCATATATTGTTTAAATAGGAACATCGCTTTCTTGTGAATTGAATCGTATAATGGAACTCTTTTTTCGAAGCAATCCTTAATGTACCCAATTAGCATTTCCTCACCTAATGCCCAAGCAAATTCTTCAAAATCCATAGGATACATAGTTATGCTTTGCTCTTCAGAAGGAATAAGAATGTCTCTGACATTTTCTTTTATAGATATTAAAGAACCTGTCTCTATAAAGTCATACCTTCCGTCTTTAACAAGATGTTTAATAGCTTCTCTAGCTCTAGGAAATTTTTGCACTTCATCAAAAATGATTAATGATTCCCTTGGATATAATGGAGTATCGAACTCTAGTGACAAGACCATAAACAATGAATCTAAATTATCAAGAAGATTATTAAATGCTTCTTTAACAGAATTTGTAGTTTTAGAAAAATCGATAAGAATATAACTCTTATAATTATTCTTCGCAAATTCTTCTACAACTGTTGATTTTCCAATTCTACGAGCACCTTCAACCAATATCGCTTTTGATCCCTGTGTTTCATTTTTCCACTTTAGTAATTTATCATATATTTTTCTCTTAAACATATTCAAACTCCTTTTACGCAATCATATTATGCTTGAAATATCAAAAAAGCGCAAACATTATAATGATAAAATATCAAAAAAGCGCAATTAACAATAGATAATAAGGTACGTTCAAGAAAAAAATTCTAAATAAACACCTCTAATGTTTCGCATTTTTAAACAAGCATATATAATGTTTGTAGGTATGAACACTCCGTTATCCAACAAACAGTTTTTAGATAGATTAAATAACGATAAAGAATTAAGGAATAGGAGAGATGAATTAGTGAAGGGACAACATCCTGAAACTTTAGTCATCACTTGTTCTGATTCAAGAGTGGTTCCTGAATTTATCTTTAATTGTTCTTTAGGGGATATCTTTGTTATTAGAACCGCGGGTAATGTCATTAACGAAGGTGAATTAGCGACAGTCGAATACGCGATTGAACACTTAAAAGTTAAACATATCATTGTTTTAGGCCATACCCACTGTGGAGCGGTACACGCTGCAATACATAACGAACAAGGTAGATATTTATACCCAATATTAAATAGAATCAAAGCTAATATCGGTAACATATGTGATGAATCAGAAGCTTCTAAAATAAACGCTATTAGGGAAGTTAATTATTTAAAAGAAAAGTTCCCTCAGTATGAAGGAACTATTGAATACAAGATATACGATATAGAAACTTCAGAATCACGCTGAATATATTAGGGCGTTCAAGACTAGATATATTCAATTGGAAGAGAATAAAGGTTCTCTCTTAATTTCAATTTGTATTCGCCTGTGCAAATAATAGCTCCCATACCTCTTTTTTTATCAACATCTTTGTCCAAAACAGTAAAAGCATCGGCATCACTTGCAGTAGGATTACTTCCTTTTTTTATTTCAACCGGATAAAGAATACCATTTTCTTCGATGATGATATCAATCTCGCTTTCTTCAAATTCTTCCGTAACGTTTCCGTTTGAGTCTGTTTTCTTTTTCTTAACTTTGTCTTTACCGCGATAATAGTAAATGTATTTGGAATAGTCTTTTCCGATATTGATAAATGATTTGATAATTTCGTTAACAACAAAAGTCTCAAACATATGACCCGCAATGGCACCATTTTTCAAAGTATCAGGAGTTAACCAAGAAGTAAGGAAGCATGCTAGCCCAGTATCCCTAAAATAAATTTTAGGTGATTTTATTGCGCGGTTAAGATGTGAATTGTGATACGGTTGAAGCAAACAAACGATATCTGTTTTAATCAAAATGCCAATCCATAGTTTGACTGTCTCTGCGCTTATTCCAATGTCATTAGCAATATTTGTGTAATCAAGTATTTGCCCTGTTCTAGCGGCAACAGAGACCAAGAATCTATAAAATGTTTGATAGTCTCTTATCTTGGTAATCTTATAAACGTCTCTTTCAATATATGTTCTAACATAATCTTGATAAAACTCTTCCCAATCTTTTTCTGGATGTTCATATAATTTTGGATAAAAACCTCTATGAATCTTTTTCCATATATCGGTATATTTTTTTAATTCTTTTTCTCTATTTTTGATATATGCATCAGTCGGTATAAACCTCTCATTAAAATCTATGCTGTTTATTTCTCTCAAAGAAAGACCTGCTAGTTCAACAATTCCAACCATCCCAGACAAGGAATCAGATAGCCCTTCCATTAAAGACCACTTCTGAGATCCTGAGAAAAGATAATTACTATAAGATGAGACATTATCCAATATATCTTTAACTGAGCTCAATAATTTTGGACATTCTTGAACTTCATTGATAAATAAAGGTCTATCAAAACTTTCCATAAAACCCTGTGGATCACTATCAGCAGCGTCAAGAAGATTTGGATTTTTTAAATTTATTCTTCTAACGCTAGGGAACAATTCTTTTGTCATTCTGGTTTTCCCAACTTGCCTTGCTCCAGTAACCGCTACACTTTTATATGATTGATATTTTTTAATCAACAATGGTTCAATTGCTCTATTTATATAAGACATAGTAAACGCCCTTTCTGACTTTTTCCAAATTCAATTTGATTTTAGCCAAACGCGATAAAAAAGCAACTCTTACTGGTAAAACACTATGATTTTTGTCTTGGTTTATAATATATTATAAAAACATAATTAAATAGATAGGTAAAGTTATAAGATTGCTTTCTTTTTTTACTACGTTCTTATTCCCAAAAACAAACCCCAAAGGAATATTGTAATTGCCATCAGGATCCACTAATTTAGGAATTGCTCTGAAGTTGGTTTGATCGTTGCCTGATTTGATTTCAACTGGTAAAACACGCAAATTATTATAATCGTTGATTAAAAAATCAACCTCTCCAACTTTTTTACTATCAAAATAATATAGTTCGTGACCATGAGCAATTAATTCCATTGCTGCTGCGGTTTCGTAAACAGAACCTAAATTTATCCCTTTATTTTTGTTTAACACAGCATCGATGTTATTTCTATACAAAATATTAGTTAATATGCCTACATCATTATAATAGACCTTCAAGAGATTCTTACTTCTGCTTTCAGTCAATGGAAAAACAGGGTTAGATACAGCTCTAGAAGGTAAAGAAATTCCGGAATCAAACAAATAATCAAACTCATCTTCATATTTTTCTAAATTTGAATCATCTTTATCTTCAATTTTCTTGAATTGAATTCGTTTGACTTTGTTTGCCATATTGGAGGAAAGAAGATTATATATTCTTTTAATTTTTAATTTATGTTCTTTATCATATTTTGAACAATCGTCATTGTAAAAGCCATAAATTTCACTATGAACTCTTCTCATCTCCGAAACATTTCTGTTATTCACATATTGAATAACCGCATCAGGCAGACCGCCACTAAGAAGATAATCTTGAAATAGTCTCAATGTTATTTGGTGAATACTTTCATTAATTGGCTTTAAATTAGAAAAACAATCTTTTAAGTAACTAATTACATCTTTTCCGTAATTGTTTGCCCATAAAAATTCCTCAAAATCCATAGGGAACATCCTTTTTTCAGTAATCGATCCCATAGGAATAAACGAATGACGAAGTGTGATTCCAAGAAGCGATCCACTAACAATGTATCTATATTTGTTTTCTTTATAGAGAGGTTTTAGCATTGTCATTAAATGCGGATAATACTGAATCTCATCTAAAAAGACGATTGTATCCTCACTGTTGTTAAGCCCGGCAAACATAGATCCGACTAATAAATAAAAATCCTTTGTTGTTTTAATATTCGCAAATCTTTTTTCGGTTTCAAAATCATCTTTTAAGTCAATTTCAGCATAATGTTTAAAAGATGTTTTAGCTGTTTCTCTAATAATGTAACTTTTTCCAATTTGTCTAGCTCCATAGACAATAAGGATTTTTGCATTGTCCTTCGCTTCATAATATTTATATAATTCCGATTCTATTTTGCGTTCAAACATAGTTTAGACTCCTTTTATCAGGTTTTTCCAATGTTATTATAGGTAAAATAATCGGTTTTTCCAATATTTTTCTTCTGTGAAATATCGGTTTTTCCAATAATGAAAAGCACAAACCTTTAAACGACATTGAAATAATCAATATATTTGCATGTTTTTCGACATATATTTTTATAGTTTATGCATGTTTTTCGATAGTTAAATAATTACTTGGTGTATATATTCTTAAGGAGATAAGATTTTCCGCATCTACTGATACCAGTAATAACCTTTGGAAACCCGTTATTTTTTGTATTAATAAGTTGATTTAATATTTGACACGTTCAATCATAAAATCTCCTTTTTGGTTAATTACTACCTTTTTTCGATTTCTTTATATAACTTGGATATTATATTCTTTCAAGAATGATCAAAAAACAGCATATTGTCGTCACCTATTCAACTTTGTATTAACGAATTATTATATTAATATAATAAACGCGAAGAAAGCTTGCGTCTTTTAAGCATATCCTATTCCCTGTTACGGGGTGCGAACGTACTCATAGTCAACACCAATATCCCAACATTAACGTATGTTAGCAAAAAAATTCCCCACTTTTATGTGGTGGGAAAATGTCATGCGATGAAACTATATTTTGTTATTGAGATATTTATACAATTCTTCACACGCTAGAGACATCTTGGTGACGGAGAATTTTTCACATTTTGGATAGACATAAAATGTATCGTTGAGTGTATTTAAATCAACACAATCACCAAATTTACCAAGATATTCATATTCGATATGTACTGAATAATGATCTTTAGCCAATAAGATGACTTCATAATCTTCATCTTTATATCGACCAGTTAATTTAAATCCATTCATATCATGGACTAGTTTACCCATGCCTAAATCGATATATCCTTTAGCGTTAGGTAAGGCATCCACTCGTACTGGACATTCAAAATGATATCTATTTTCTAATACTTCTTTTTTGACATTATTTCTTTCCCATTCATACCAATCTGGAACATATGGGAATTCAGTTTCACCTTCTAAAGCATGTAAAACACCATGTTCATCCATTTCATAAGTTTTACCACAGTGATTGCACTTTAGCTGTATACCGTCACTGCTCATTTCATATTCAGTTAAGCAGTGTGGACATTGATATAAGACTTTATGTAATCCTTTAGCCCTATTCTTATCTTTTAAAAGTATCCCACTTTCTCTAAGCCATTTATAATCATCGTATTCAAGAGCTTCTTGTAATCTAACATCTAGTTCTTTAACAGATAGTTTTTCTACTTCTTCTTTCGTAGCGATGCATTTTAAAGTTGCTTCCAATCCTTTAATTTTTCTTCTTTTTGGATTATAGAAAGGTTCGACAATATGGTCACCATGTGTGGTTAACGTTACTAAAGGCACTTTAAACATCTTCGCTAAAGCGGCATTACTTTCAGGTATGATGGCTTTTGTGCCACATAATGAATATCTAGCTTCAGGATAGATTACCATAATATCGCCGTTTTTAAGAACTGTTTTGATATGCCTTAATAAATTAACATCGTTAGTGAATTTCCTTTTACAGATTCCCCCTATGGAACGTAATAACCATTCTCTTTTAATAAACCCGTCAATGGCCACAACATAATTACATCTATTTGGTAATATCGCTCTTTCGAGCACCATCAAATCATAGTAAGAATTATGATTACCCATTAAGATATATGGAGGTTTGATGCCTTCCATATTTACTTTATTAATAATCTGCCCTTGTTTCTTGGTTGTTAAAGGGGCAATAATCTTCATCAAAAACCTTAGTCGTTGACGACATGGAGGCTTTTTCATATCAAAGCGTTTTATATTATCTAACATTGCTTTTATATTTTAGCCTAATTAAATTAAAATTACATATAGAGGAAGTACATAAACAATATGAAACAGACATATACAATTGGTGACAAACAATATAGTAGAGAACAACTAATAGCGTTAGGTAAAGATAAATATCCAAAATTTAATCTAATACCAAGGATTGTTGGTATTCTTCTATTTTCTGTTGGTTTGTTAGTATGTGGTTTATTAGGTATAGTTTTATTAATCCTCAATGTATCAGGAGTGTTTGCAGATCCTGAATTCCCTATTTGGGTATTCTTTATACCATTAGGTATATTTGGCACTCTAGTTTTAGCGGGTATCATCTGTTTTGTTTGTTCCTTTATTAGAAAACCAGATGAAGCATATATCCAACACGCGATTAAATATTTAACTAAATTAGAAATAAATAATAAAAGTATTGATCTAAATCAAACTCTTAGTCCAAGAGACCAAGAAACATTAGCGAGAAACGAAAGACTCCTTAAAGGTGGAGTCATCACTCAAGAAGAATTTGATAGAAGAAAAGAAGAATTATTTAAATAACTTTACTAAGAAATCTTAATTAGGAATTTCACTGTATATTTTTTATTCGCTTTATATAAATATTCTTTAGCGATATAAGGACCACAGGCACCTGTACCAATACCTTGCTGGAAGGCTTGGATAGTAACATAGGTTCCTGTTCTTATTTCATCTTTATTATGTTTCATTTGGATTAACGCTCTATCGGTATAAGGTTTAATACCTAATTCAAACGTATCATTTAAGGCGATGAAAGATACTTTATGCTTGTCATTAGAAACACTAACAAATGAGCAATCCATTCTATTACCACTTTCTTGTGGTTTGATATTTGGTTCTGTCATATCTAAAACATGGCATTTATTACGACCAATCATAAATTGATCAACCATATCAGCGTATGTCTCACCACTTCTAGCGATATATTCGACATCATCAAATGAAGAAGGTAAATAGAAACATTTACCAAATCTTGGTAGATATCCTTTAGCGGCAATTGGTTCAATTGTGCTTGTCACAATGATACCTTCATCATGACCTTGATATCTATCAGTCACTAGATATTTGCCTCTTTTATTAGTGACTTTTGTTTTAATTTCGATACCGTTATCGATATTTTTGCTTGAGAGATATGTTTCCTTTTGTGAATAATATGGCTTCATCTTATTAGTGAAAAAATAATCACTATCATTATCAGTTTTCGCTCTATATAAAAGATTATATTCATCATTAGATAAGAGTTTATCTTCCCCTATTTTGATTTCTATTTTGCCATTACTAACTTTAAAACAATCTGGTAAAGGCTTATTAGAGATTAAATCTTTAATATGTTTTTTAATGATTATTTGTTCTTGAGCGATGACTTTATCTTCACCTTTTTTATATGTAGTGATGATTAAAGATAAATTACCATCTATTTCTTTTCCTAAAGGAATATTAACTTCTTTTTTACTTAATGGAGGGACATCGAAGATGTATTTATGATGACTTCCATCATTAAAAGCGATATCTAATTCATATTCATTGGAGGAAGTAAACGCTTGAGTGTTAAATATTTCAAAGACATCATCATGAAGATGTCTTACTCTAATTGGTCTATAAATATATTTAATGATATATGCGCCTGTAGAAGGTCTTCTATCTGGATAAAATAAGCCATCCACACAGAAATTACCATCGTGTTCCCATTCATGATGATCGCCACCATAGGTATATGAACCATCTTCGTGTAATATTGCGTGGTCCACCATTTCCCAAACACAGCCACCGATGATGTTGTCGTATTTATATATTTGTTTCCAATAAGCTTCGCTGTCCCCTGGACCAACGCCCATCGCGTGAGCGTATTCGCACATAATATATGGCCGATCATTTAATGGTTTTTGTTTTCTTTTATGTTGACCCACTAGAATGACATTACGCACACTTGGATACATTTCACTACCAACATCATAAGCAATTCTTCTTGAATGAATTGAACTTTCATAATGCACCGGTAAAGAAGAATGGGCTTTTAAATATTCATACATCCGATCAGTGTTATAATATCCACCCGCTTCATTACCAAGTGACCACATGATAATAGAGGTATTCGCATGTATCTTATCTCTTTGATATAGACGTGATATGCGGTCTATATAATGAGCTTCCCAAATCTTATTTTGTGTAATCGTATTAAAGTTAGGAGGAAATTGATTAGAGAAACAACCATGTGTCTCTAAATCATTTTCATCAATAATATATAAGCCATATAAATCCGCGAGTTCGATTAATAAAGGATCAGGTGGATAATGCGATGTCCTAATCGTATCGATGTTATATTCTTTACAAATTAAAATATCTTTTTCGATTTCTTTAGGGGTCATATAATAGCCATTTTTAGGGCCAGTATCATGATGGTTAACGCCATGTACTTTAAATAGGTGGTTATTTAGATATAACTTATCCCCAATTATTTTTACATCTTTAAAGCCAACACTTTCTTTAATACAAGATGTCGGAGTCATGATATAGATGTTATAAAGATTTGGGCTTTCTGCAGTCCATTCTTTAATTTCTAAATCATCAAAGGCGATTTCAGCGACTTTATTATATGTTTTAACGCTTTTTTCTAGTTTTATATTATGACCTTCAAAGATTACTTTAACTTCAGTGTCATTAAATGCTTCACTTTTAATTAAAAGATTATATCTATCATTGATCTTATGAGTTCTAATATCGATATCATAGATATCTTCTTTTTCATTAATTCTTAATAAAACATCACGGAATATACCGTTATTTCTAAACATATCTTGGTTTTCTAGATATGAACCATTACACCAACGATGAACAACGGCGAGTAGTTCATTATGACCGTTATTAAGATATTTAGAAATATCGAATTCCGCGGTATTATGGCTGCCTTCAGAATAACCAACATATTGTCCGTTGATATATAAATCAAGACATGAAGTGACACCTAAAAAGGAAATAATATGATTCTTTTTGTTATCTTGAATATCAAAGGTATGACGATAAACACCAACGAAGTTATATTCGTCTTTGGGTTTTCTAATTTTTACTGACATCCCTTGGTCAAAGCCTAACCAAGAAAAACATTTCCCTACTTCATCTTCTTCAGGAATATAGGGAGGTTTAAATGGAAATTGATATCTAATATTAACGTAAAAAGGATGATAATAACCACGACACTGCCAACAGGAAGGGACATCGATTTTATCAAACTTAATGTTATCCGTATCTAAGATATCAGGTAAATCTTTAGGATATGGATAAAACTTAAAATCCCAATCACCATTTAGACAGATGACTTTTGATGATTTATATCTTTTATCTAACAATGATACTTTGTCGCATTCTTCTTTATTAAGATATGGAATAAAATAACTTCTACCAGATAGCTTATTATCCTGAAATATATTAAAATTACGATAGTTAGTTTTATTGATTTGGTATTTCATTTACTTATCTAGTAATAATATCCACTGGAACATTTAAAATCTTCGCTACTTTTAAGATAGTATCGATATGACGACCACTGCCAGCGGCCATATGATGAGTTGGGCCAGCTTCGTTCCATCTATTAGAAAATTCTCTAGCGCCACATGAGAATCTTGTTCTCATATTTGTGTCACCAAAGGTGAAGATTGGACCTTCTTCATTTACGCCTTCTGCAACCACAAATTTGAAATTACCATCTTTATCTTGGGTAATACCTAAATAAGTCACAGGACCTAAATGTGGATAGAACTGTGTGAGATATCCTCCACCAGTCTTACCGTGGAATACTGGAACAATTTTCATTGTTGGTTTTTTACTTGATATAGCAGCATCCCCACTACCAGAATGACCAATGATACAAATATCTTTATCAAAATCAATTGAGTACATTTCGCTTAATTGGCCAGTACCGGATATTGTTTTCATAATGGACATCGCCATTGCCACTTTCATATCACCTTCAACGGCGCAAGCAGTACCTTGCTTAATTAACATTGAGAAAGCAGGAATAAGCATACTATCTAATACACCAGCTTGGCCTTTAGCAAAGCCATCATAGTGAGAGGCAATTAAGCCTAGTTTTTCTTCTTTGACCCACTTTTCAAAAGCAACGACATATCTAGCCATGTCATAGACTTTTTCAATCGTGCCTCCACCTTCAATATCAAATGTATCTAATATTTCTTGTGCTTTAGCTTTAATTAATTTGTCATCTTTAATATCATCAGCGATAGCCCACATCTTTTCCCAATCGAATTGTTTGGTATATAAGAACATGCGGTTATATAAATTAGTTTCATCGATATATAAATCCATCATACCTGGATATGGTCTACCAATTTGAGCGATATTAGTGTCTCTAAATCTTCTTCTCACTTGGGCGGCAACACACCAATCAGCGATTTGTTTATCAACTTCTTGATCTCCGCCTTCTTTAACACCAGTGACCACTGCGTAGCGTTTACCCGCGCGTTGAAGATCCGCAACTGCTTCACCCACACCACCACAGGCATATAATTCACCTAACCAAGTAGGTATATCAGTGTGTTCATAATCTGGGACTTTTAATTTTTGAATATTAAATAAGATAATTGGAACATTTAAATCTCTCACCACTGGTAAAAGATTATAAGAAGTGGAGTATGTTAGCATTTGGCAAAAGACGACGTCGACGTCTTTAGCTCTAAATAAATCAGAGGCTTCGACCGCTAATTCTTTAGAAGTAATTAATCCTCCATCCACTAATTCAACTGAATCAGGAATCATCTTTTTAAAGTCTTCAAATTGATCATTAAATTCTTTAACGAGTTGAGGAAATTGCTTTAAGTAGGCACCAAGTGCCACTGAAAATACACCAACACGTGCTTTTGTTTCTACTAACATAATTATTCACCTATTTCTTATTTAAGAAATCCCAACGGACAACATCTTCAATTTTAAACAAATGAATGAGTTGTTCCATCGCTTCATCGCTGATGGTATTTAGAATTGGGCGACTACCAATAATATTGTATATTGTTGCGGATTTTTCAATAGTTTCCACTAAACCAAAGGCTTCATCTAAGCTCTTACCAGCACCATAAATGCCATGCAATGACCATAAGACCGCTCTAAAATCATGGAACTTTTTAGCGGTGGCTTCACCAATCTCTTTAGTGCCACACAACATCCATGGTAAGACACCAACACCTTCTGGGAAAACAACCACACATTCAGTGGACATTTGCCATAATGTGTGTGAGAACTTAGCTTCATCTAATTCATGAACATATGTCATCGCTAAGATATTAGTAGGATGGCAGTGCATCACTACTCTATTTTCTGGATCAACTTCAAGTCTTGCCATATGGGACATAATATGGGCAGGGAATTCACTAGTGAATCTACCACCATCTTCAAAGCCCCATAATAATTCAGCGTGTTTACCATCTTTAGCAATACGAACAATACCTAAATTGTTTCTTGGATCACCTTCAACGTTTTTAAAATATTTACCAGTGCCAGTAACTAGGAATATTTTGCCAATGAGTGGAGAGGCATCAAAATCAGCGGATTCCACACCCATAAAATCAATTGTCCTAATGACATGATTTAAGTCTAAGTATTCTTTAACTTCTTCTTCCTTTAAGATATATGAAATATTGCCACCATTTCTTTCGTCCCATCCTAGACGATACATATTAGAAGTGGTTTTGCAAAATTCCACTAAAAACGGGGCAGTCATTATGTCTTTCATAGTAGTTCCTCCTAAATGACTATTTATCTCGCTAACGGGGAATGAACGTTTAACTAGTTCTCTTCCTTCATTAACGTCTTTAACAACTTTTGTGGCAATTAATTGCATCAATAGATTGCCAATCGCTGTGGCCTCTTTTGGTCCAGCGCATACTTTAATGCCGCATTCATCCGCGGTCATTTGATTTAATAATTCATTCGCACATCCACCACCAACGATATTTAAGGTGTTGAATTTACGACCAGTTAATCTTTCTAATTCTTTTAATGAATCACGATATGAGATAGCTAAGGAATGATAAACACAGTAAGCAATTTCACCAACACTTGCTTCTCCGATTTTCTTTTTAATCTCTTCGATCATTGAATTAGGGGATATAAAGCATTCATCATTGACGTTAATGACTTTGTCATGAACATTCTTTAGGGCTAAATCCACTAATTCAGGGAACGAATATTTATCGTTAAGTTCATGTCTGACTTGTTGAATAATCCATAAACCCATGATGTTTTTTTGATATCTAAATAAATAATTAACATCGCCTTCATTGGAATAATTAAATTCCATTGACTTTTTATCAGTGTGACAAATATCTTCTTCAGCGCCTAATAAAGACCATGTACCACTAGAGATATATGGATCACCAACATTAATAGGCGCAGCGATAATCGCACTAGCGGTATCATGAGTCGCTGGTAATAATACTGTCGCGTCATAACCGATAAGTTCTTTTATTTCCGCTTTTAATTGACCAACGATATTACCTGGTTGAGTAATTGGTAATAACAATGATTTATCAATACCTAATTTATCTAATAATCCTTCATCCCAGGTATGAGTTAAATGATTAACTAAACCTGTAGAAGTCGCATTTGTGTATTCTTGTTTTTTAATACCGGTTAATAAGAAATTGAGATAATCCGGTAACATCAGCATTGTTTTTGCTTTTTTAATCTTAGAAGTCAAAACGTCATCGTATAGCTGATAGATGGTATTGAATGGTTGATATTGAATACCAGTTTTCTTATATATCTCTTCGAATTTAATGATGTTATGAACTTTTAATGAGGCTTCTTTACCGCGTTTATCACGATAACAATATATTTCCCCTATTAATTGGTCCTTATCATCAAGTAAGGCATAATCAACCGCCCATGTATCAATAGCGATATATTGCACATCAATATTTTGTTTTTTGGCTTCTTTTAAACCGTTTAGTATTTCGTTAAATAAATGGCTATGATCCCAAATTAAATGACCATCTTCTCTTTTTGTAGGCCCATTAGAAAAGCGATATATCTCTTTAAGGACTAATTTATTGTCCTTGATATCTCCAACAATATGACGGCCACTACTAGCGCCTATATCAATAGCTAAATAAGACACTATTTAAGACCTCCAGTTAATGTATAATGGCCACTTCTAAGATTATTAACTTGGCCATTAGGGAATATCACTTCGCAAGATGCACCACATGGAACAGCAATATCCATATTCATCATGTCGTTTTTAATAACCCATCTGACTTTAATTTGTCCAAATGGCGTTAAAACATCGCCTTCACACTCTTTGATATCTCCGCCTAATATTGGTTGTACTTTAAATGTTTCATAACCTGGTTTAATGGCTTCTAAACCTAAGATTCTGCGATATAAGAAATCACCAACAGCGCCAGAAGCATAGTGATTGAAACTAATCATGCCACCAGTACCATCTTCAGGAACATTGAGTTTGCCATTATCATCAAGGCCATCAAATCTTTCCCAAATTGTTGTGCCACCAGTGACTACTTCATGTAACCAAGAAGGATCTTTAGTTTGTAAAAGCATTTTAAAGGCATCTTCAACGTGATTATTATCCGCTAAAGCGAAAAGGATATAAGGTGTACCTGGGAAACCTGTACCAATACGGTAATCATTTTTCTTTACTAATTCCGCTAAATTATCCGCAGCTATAAGTCTTATCTCATCATCAAACATCTTAAAGTGAATTGGTAAAACATAAGCTGTTTGGAATTCTTTCTTTAATAACTTGCCTTGGCCATCAGTTAATACTGAAGAATAGGCATCTGCTACTTTATTACTTAGTTCTTCATACTTTTTAGCGTCTTCTTCTTTACCTAAGATATTAGCTATTTCACTTAATCGTTTAGATGTGAAATATAAAGAAGCAGTTGCGGTCCATTTATGTCTAGATTGACATTCACCCATTGATTCTCCTGGTGCAACCCAGTCACCAAAATGGATGAATGAAATATTGCTCCAAATATATCTTTTCTTACCAAAACTTAAGAAGTTAGCCCACCACTTACAGGCATTAACATATTTCACCATCGTGTGATAGTTTTCTTCTAAAACTGTCTTATCGCCTTTAGCCATATAAATAGCGTAAGGAACATTAACACAAGCATCACCCCAGAAATCGATAGCGACTGTTGGGAATGTTGCGGGCATACCATATCCCTTATGTGGGACTGTAGAAGGTATACCACCCGACTTAAGTTGTTCCACTCTTAAGTCTTTTAACCATTTTGTTAAGAAATTAGTTAATTCAAAATTGTATGTGGCGACAGGGGCAAAGACATTAATGTCACCAGTCCAACCCATTCTCTCATCTCTTTGAGGACAATCAGTTGGTATTTCATATAAATTAGATTTCGCAGACCAAATGATGTTTTGCTGTAATCTATTTAATAATTCGTTATCTGATTTCCATGAACCATTAATGGCAATATCGCTATAGCAAACGATAGCTTCCACTTCTAAATCACGGTAATCAATACCAGTAACTTCAATATATCTAAAGCCATAATAAGTTAGTTCACTATGGTATTCTTGTTCACCATCTTTAGCGATATATGTCGCTGTTTGTTTAGCGGTTCTTAATAAAGCAGTATTAATATGACCATCTTCTTTTAATATTTCCGCATGCTTAACAACAATCTTTTGTCCTTTTTTCGCAGACTTAATATGTAATACTGATAAACCAGCAAAGTTTTGACCAAAGTCATAGATGACACTATCGTCTTTAACGTAAAAACTAATTGGTTTTAATCTTTCTTTTTCCACAACTGGTGAACCATATTCCGCGATTAATTTAGGTGAAACACGTGGCTTTTCAATACTTGCTTTATGATAGTTAACTTTATCTAAATCAATTGTCGCGTCATAAGTTTCGCCATCATAGATGTCCGCCATAAGGAAATTACCATCAGTAGAGACATCAAATGTTTCATCACTAATATAGACTTGAGAAGAACCGTCTTCATATTGAATATGCAATTCTAAAATGAGCGCTTGTCTATCAGCATATAATCTATTTTTTCTAGTCATGATATATGAGCCAACTGCCCAACCACCCGCAATAACAGCGGTCAATGTGTTGTCTTTATTGAGCATTTCACTCACATCATAGACTTGGTATTGTAAATAATGTTCATAGCTAGTAAAGCCTGGAGCTAAATATCTATTGCCAACTTTATTACCGTTTAAATAAAGATTATAAATACCTAAAGCGGAAGCATAGATCTTCGCACTTTTAATCTTTTTATCAATGGTGATTTTCTTTCTAAAGAGCATTGGTTTAGGAGAAATGGATTTCTCTTTAAAGCGATACTCTTTATCACTAATCCATTTACCAACCCATGGATCGTTTAATTTTCCAGTTTCAAAATAAGTCACAGCTTCATCTTTTTCATCGTTAGAATCAACCGCGATAACTTTCACTTCATAACGGCTATAAGGTTTTAATCTTTCGCCTTCATATCTCACTGGTTGAATCTTATTAATCTTCTTTTCAAAACCATTAATCGATATAACCGCAGATTTAAGAACTGTTTCTTGTTTGTCTGATTCGATATAGAAAGTTATTGTAGGATTTAAATTATCGGTGACTAATCCTAATTGGACATTATCGACACATAGATTTCTAATCTTCATAAATGCTCCCTATTAATACTTATGTGAGGTATCACTCTTATTTTATCTTAAGATAAGATAAATAAAAATGAGAAAATAACGATTATGAAAAGTTGGGAAATACGCATATTGATATAGGTAAATGAGCGGAAACAAGCAGAAATGAGCATAAATTACTTATTATTACCATAAATATGGTGATAAAATCATAAACGACACGAGGAATTAATATGAAAGACTTAGAAAGATTAGACAATATTCTTAATTACGTAAAGAAACACCACTCTGCGACTGTTGAAAGTCTCGCTAAAGAGTTTTATGCTTCACCAAGCACAATTAGAAGAGATTTAACAGCTTTAGAAAAAACAGGTATGATTCACCGCACTCATGGTGGCGCGATTTATAATGACCGCATTAAAGAAGTATCTATCTTAGTAAGAAAGAAAGAAAACGAAGCGGTTAAAAACGAACTTGCCGCTATCGCTAGTAAATATATTCCAGAATTTAATTCTATCTTCATTGATAATTCATCAACATGTTTACAGCTAATTAAGTATCTAGATTTAAATAAGAAACTTGTCGTTACTAATTCCTTAATCATGGTTTCAGAAATTAAATCTTTCTATGACGCCAATATCATTTTCTTAGGTGGTGAATACGATTTAGATACGATGTCCTCTACTGGTCCATTAGCGATTGAAAACCTCAATGATTTCCATCTTGATTTAATGGTGCAGTCCACTGCTTTCGTTGATATAGATGGAGCGTATGAAAATGAATTTAAAGTATCAATCATTAAAAAAGTCGCTAGAGAAAGATCCACTAAGCATGTTTTAATATTTGATAAATCTAAATTAGAAAAGAACGCTTCATATAAATCTAGTTCATTAGAAAACTTTGACACAATTGTTTGTGATTTAAGCGATGAAGAAATCGCTAAATTTAAAGAACAAAAGCCATTCTTAAACATTCAAAACAAATAGTAATTCGTTAATGACTCTTTTAGTTCTAATGTTGACACCTTCTGTAGATAGATGGTTATCAGTGCCATAGAAATATAAAGGCGACATTAAACTAATAGAAGTCGAAGAAATAAACTGCATTTTGATATTTTCTTTTAAATAGATATCTAATTCATTAATGGTCTCTGAATCAGAATCATCACTAATGGAGATATCCATGCGTGGTGAATAATCATAATATAAAGAGACTTTTTTATCATTTAATAAAGCAAAACAATTATTAAAATTATCAATATATTCTATTGGGAAATATTTCTTGTTATAGAAGGCTCTTTTGACACCGAAAGATTTTAATTCTTCGTTGTTTTTACGGTAAACAACATAATCGCCATATCTATTATATGAAGGGGAAGTAACTTGATTACCGTCTTCATCATATTTATTAGGGCTATCAATATATGAACACTTTTCTAAATGATTTCTATTAGATTGATATTCCTTGAAAGAAGAAAAGAAATTCTGATATTTATTAAAATCTAAGATAGATAAGATATCGTAATTAGCTTCACACATCGCAATGAAATCTTTATCAAATTTAGGTAATAAATTAATTTGTTGCTCAATTGCGTCGAATTCCGGAGAAGCAATAAGGACATCTTCTTTATTAACGTAATTTGATATTACTTCTACCTGTGGATAAGAAACTGTATAAGCAAACACTCCTATGTTTACTACTTCATAATCTAAAAATGTTTTATCAATTAATTCACTATCAAAACCAAATCTTGTAGAAGAACCACTATAAAGGATGATTTTCTTCTTGTCTTTGATTGATATTAGTCTATCCACCTTATCAGCGTATGTACCAAAATATGATTTGATATAAGTTGGCTCTTTACATGCATTAATACGTATATGATCGATAATTGTGTCATTAAAAGAAGCGTCTGAAACAGTAGAAAGATTATCGTAAAAGATTAAGTTGTTAATATGGCAGTTATTAAAAGCATTATCACTAACAATTGATAGAGTTCTTGGTAACACTATTTGGTCAATATCTAGATTATTAAAAGCATTATTATCTATTTGAATAACTTGATAGTCATTAATAAGTTGAGGAATAGTAATATCACTATCACTTCCTAAATATTTTTTAATTTTAAGACGAGTATTATCGATATTCTCATATTCGAATAATGATGTATCGGTTTCTTTTTGATAGATAGCCTCTAATGATAAGTTTTCATTAACAGTTGCTCTGCTACCTAAAGAGATAATATCGTTATTATTTTTCCAGCCCACTAAAGCATAACCGCTTTTATCAAATGTAGCGTAATCATTATTAGTGTTTATTCTTTCATGTGTTTTATTAACATATTCGTCTTTAGTTATTTCATCATTTTGATAAGTTATTTTAACAGCGTCGTTTATTGATAAAGAGACCACCATTGGATAGTTAACATTATGGAAAGTTAATGTATCAAAACGTTTAGTGTCCGTTAATGATTCACTAATGGAATAATTATCATAACTTGTATCGACAATAATCTTATTGATATCCAAGACAACATTAAAAGTAAAATCGCTACCTTTATCCAACACAAGCGTATTCATGTTAGTGGTATATTCCCCATCTTCTAGCATTACTTTTATTTTTGGAGTATTAACGTTATGACACGCCACTATAACAAAAGAGACAACAGCCAATAGAAGATATTTAAAAGATGATTTTTTAATGCTCTTCATAAAAAATATAAGGGAGGTTTACTCCCTTATATTATCGATTATTTGTTGTATTTTATCAATTAATCTTTTTTTGGTGAGATGAACGCACCGACAAGAGCAGCGATGACAGCAATAGCACTAAACACGATAGCTGTGATAGAGACGCCAGCGGATGCAATGTTTGCAGGTGTAGCAACTTCTTTAGCAACATCAACGTTGGAGAAGAAGATGTAGCCAAATCCTTCAACACGGCTTTGTACTAATTTCAAGATAGCAATCATGATGAATAATGGAACTAATACTTTTAAGACCATGACTAGTAAGTCTAATACTTTATCAAGGATACCTTCGAAATTTAAGAATGATCTTGCGATGATTAATAAATCGAATACCATGACGAAGATTAATAAGAGGACTAGACCATCAGCTCTAACGCCTTGGAAGTAACCTGTTGAGTTAACGTTAACAGCGTAGAGGATGAGGGCAACTAAGGATAAGATGAATGTAACACAGGCTAAGATATTACTTAGACTAAGAAGCTTTTTCAACATACTAAGCTACCTCCTTTTTCTTTCCAGGAACGAAGAGTAAGGCAACTGCACCAATCGCACAGACAGATGTTAAGATGATGGAGATAACCTTAACTGTATTAATTGCTGTTTCCCAAGCTGGAGTGACTTTTGTGGTCTTGACGTTGAAGATATAGCTATTCGCGAATGTGAAGAGTTGATATTTTAAATCTTGTCTTGCTTGTTCGACGAATTCTTTATCGTTCTTAACGCTACTAACTGAGATATAACCCCATGTTTTATCAACACCATCATTTGCGTTGATGTGGTTATCGTTTTGTGCAAAGTCAGCAACTTGTGTAATCGTGGACATAACCATTGCTTCAGCGATGAAGTAATATGGGTTTGTAGCCATATCGGTTGAGATGATGCCGTTGAATCCCCATTCACCACGGAGGATGTTCTTAATGACACCGACACTGTGGCAAGCATTTGTGGAACCAATACGGTTGAACGCGATCATAACGGCTAAGCCATTACCATCTTTTGGTTCAAGAGCGGCTTGGAAGCAACGTAAGTCACCTTCTCTAAGTTTTTGTTCGGTCATGAATTCATTGAGACCGGCTCTCTTATATTCTTGGTCATTAGCGCCTAAGTGTTTTGGACCATTGATGATACCATAGTCCGCACAACCTCTAAGAATCTTAGCACCAAGTCTATTAGCGAGCATGGAGTCTTCAGAGATGTATTCATAGTTACGACCATTGTATGGAGTTCTTCTTTGTGTTAAGCCAGTACCCCAAAGGTCAAATCTAGAAACCCATAAACCAGAGTTACCTTCAACTTCGCCCCATTCATACGCTAAGTCTGGGTTGAATGAAGTGGCAATTAAGGTTTGTGAGTGGACGTTGAATTTGTAGTTTGCTGCATCTGGATGAGCTTTGCACCATGTGGATGAAGCTTTATCCGCATCAGTGAATGTGTAACCAGTTGTGAAACCAGAGACACCTTCGTTTTGAGCAACGATTGGGTTTTCAACGTTTGATAATTTATCTGTTTGTGAACCACCATGGATAACCGCACCAACTGCTTCATCGATTGTGATTTCACTAACTAAGTCTGACCAATATTGATCATTGATATTGGATAATTGATCATATGTTAAGTTAGCATCAGTACCGAATCTTAAGCCTTTATCAGCACCTTCAGTAGCTGGGTTATTTGTTTTAAGTGTGTATTGTTGTCCTCTGAACTCTTTTAACCATTCATCTTTCTTAGCGGAATCCGCGATTTTGAAAGAGACTTCGTTATAGTTCTTTGGGAATGTTTCCCAGTTTTGTCTTGTCATATATTCGACTTTGCCTGGTAACCAGTAGTTTAAGTCAGCATTGTCGGCTTGGTTTGTGACAGCGTTATTATAGGAAACTGCGTATGTGAATGTATCTAAAGAGACACTATTCCATTTTGTAACTGCACCAGCAGCTTCACCACTTGTTGGTGTATGGCCTTGAGCCTTTAAGAAGTTGTTAACAGCTTCGTGCGCACCATTAGCGGCGGTGAATAAATAATCACCTTCGTCTAAGATATATGTCTTAGCGGCTTTGGAATCATAAGAAGCTAAATATTTAGTAGGAACTGTAATAGTAACTTCTTTTGTTTGACCCGCTGGGACAAGAACCTTAGCACTGTTTAAGAACATAACTGCGGATTTTTCCACTAAGTTTGTTCTGTCATATTGTGTATATGGTTGTTGGACATATAATTGAGCGGCGAATAAACCTTCTTTATCACCATTATTCTTAATAGCGACAGTGGCGGTAACATCGCCTTCGTTTGTTTTATCAACCACGACGTTAGTGATATTTTGTGTGTAATCTAAGTAAGATAAGCCACTACCGAATGTGTATAAAACTTCTTTATCATATGACCAGGCATTACCATCATGTGAGCCAGCTTTTGCATCGGCTTTGAAAGAAGGATTAGCGATTGAATCATAATATCTTGTTTCAAAATATTTATAACCAACGTAGATACCTTCAGCTTCAACGATGTAAGAATCTGAGCTATATGATGTTTGAGAAGCGAATGATGAGTGAACACCTGTTTGAATTTCGGTGTTTGGCCATCTTGGGTCATAACCATTTGTCGCATTAGCTTCAACGATACTAGCATCTGTGAAGATACCACTACCGATGTTTTGGCTAGCTGGAATGGATTTTAAGTTATCAACGACGAATGTGTCGGATAAGTGACCACTGGCGTTAACTTTACCAGATAAGACATCAACAACACCTTCTAATTGGTAGTCATTGATACAACCGATATAAGCAATACCATCGACTTCGTGAGCGCCACCTTTGGAAATTTCACCTAATTCTAAGTTATTTCCAGAGTTGATTAAGACGACGACTTTACTACATTTACTCTTTGCTAAATCAATAATGCTTAGTTCATCATCGGATAAAGCAAGAGCGACTTTTGTGGTGTCATTACCTAAGTAGTCTTTAGCTAATTTAACTGGATCATAGGTATTACCTTCACCAGCACCACGTGTGATGACAACAAAGGCTGTGGCCTTGTTATCAATGTTGTCCACCCAGTTTTCTGCGACACCAGCTTTAGCGGCTAATGCACTGGCAGGAACTTCATTATTTTGGAATTGCACCATGTCGCCTGGGGATGTTGCTGGAGCAGCATCATAAGCGATTGTTTCGACTGTTTCGCCAGTCCATGGGTTTGTTGATGTTGATTTGTGTTTGTTAGTGACTGTCTTATAGACACTAGCAACATTTTCTTCGAGTGTGAATCCAGCATTAGTGAACGCTGTTTCTAGATCAATTGCGTCGGCGTTGCCAGCTTTTAAGTCACCAGCAAGGTATGGGAATGTAGCGTACGCACCAATACCGAATAAAGCGACTTTAGACTTGGCAGCAAGAGGTAAGACGGCATTGTCGTTTTTCATTAAGACAGTACCTTCTTGTCCTTCTTTAACTGATACTGCACGGGCAGCATTAATCATTTGATCAATAGTAGTAAATTTCTTATTGAATCTACCTTCGCCTTCAACAGTAACATAACTCTTGGTGCCAAGAGCGCTATCAATATTCGCACGATAACTATTAGCGATTTGTCCACCAATTACTGAGACGGCTAAAAAAGATGCAAATGTGGCAGTTAAACCAACAGCAAGAGAATTCAAAGTTCTTCTTTTCATTGTATCCTCCTATATGTGAGCGGTTTGCTCGAGTACATTCTCATTTTAAACAACCACTTTTTGATTGCAAAATAAAATCGCTTATGCTCGAAAAGTTGATAAATGAGCATGATTTAAGCATAAAAATGCGCATTTTGCTCATTTTGACCACTAATTAGCAACAAACGATAATAATATGAGAAGCCATCTAATAGCGCATTTGTATATAATATTATTGCGTATGAGCCTATTACAATATCCAGCGTTATTAGCCTTTATTGTTGTGATTGCATTATTATTAATCGCATCTTTTTTTGTAAAAAAGGGACAATGGGTATTAGTTTCTGTAGCGGTTATTATTACCGCTTTATATCTTATTAATTCTTTATTATTAGGATTCAATTATTTAGAAATCATTATCACATTATTGTCGATAGCAATTATAATGTTGCTCATTTTGTTAATAAAGGGGAGAAATAGACAATGAATTTTATATCTATCTCCTTCTTTATTTTCTTGCCAATTGTTTTGTTGTTATTTTGGCTTGTGCCTAATAAATATCGTTATCTAGTATTAATACTAGGTTCATATTTCTTCTATAGCTTTTTAAACTATTGGTTAATACTTTTAATCTTGTTTACCACTCTTGTTAGTTATTTAGGAGCAAGAGGCATAGAAAAATATCAAAACAAGAAGAAATTGTTTTTAGTTTTAACAATAATTGCTTGTTTAGGATCATTATTTGTCTTTAAATATTTAGACTTTTCTATTGGTCTATTTGGTAAGTTCTTCTCCTTAGTGGGTCTTAATCTTTCTATCAATCCTTTAAATATTATTCTTCCCGTTGGTATTTCTTTTTATACTTTCCAAACACTTGGCTATGTCATTGATGTTTATAAAGGAAAAATGCAAGCAGAAAGACATATTGGTTATTATGCATTATTTGTTAGTTTCTTCCCTCAATTAGTAGCTGGCCCAATTGAAAAAGCTTCTAAATTAATTCCAGAACTTAAAAAAGAACACCATTTCTCATTAGATAATTTAAGTTATGGATTAAGATATGTTATTTCTGGTTTTATTAAGAAGGTATTAATCGCTGATTTCTTAGTCATCTATGTTAATAACGTCTATGGTAATTTAGGTATTTCTAGTGGCATTGAAATCTTATTAGCGACATTCTTGTTTGGTTTAGTCATCTACTGCGACTTCTCTGGGTATAGTGAAATTGCAGTGGGTATTAGTAAATGGTTAGATATCGATTTAACAATGAACTTTAATAGACCATATTTATCAAGTTCATTTAAAGAATTCTGGAATAGATGGCATATTACTTTAAATGATTTCTTTACTGAATATATCTATATTCCATTAGGTGGATCACAAAAAGGAAAATTTAGGAAATATTTAAATATCTTTATTGTCTTTTTGATAAGTGGTTTATGGCACGGTGCGAGTGTGCATTTTATCTTATGGGGTGTCGTGTGTGGACTATTATTAATTATTGAAGATTTATTACATCCTCTTATTAATAAGATAACCATCAAAGATTCTATTAAGAAAATTATTGGCATTATTATCACTTATTTAATTATTAATCTTTGTTGGATCTTCTTTAGAGCGCAATCTCTTAACGATATCGGTTTAATCTTTAAACAAATATTTACTAATTTCGGAAGTGGATTTGACACTGCTTTCTTTACTATATTCAATACCGTATTACTTATTTTGTGTTTAATAACACTACCGCTTACTTATTATTTACCAATTATTAATAAAGAAGATAAATATGCCTATGCGCACATAGGCTTATATGCCTTATTAATTATTGTCGTTTCATTGATGTATATCCATAACTTAAATGCTGTAGGAGAAAGTAGTTTTATCTATTTCCAATTCTAATTATGAAAAAGAGACCGTTAATTATTACATCAGTTATCACTCTTATCGCTTTAATAAGTGTGCCTTTAACTATGGATATCATGCTATATGCATTACCTAATGTTTATAGTGATACATATTATGGGGAGATGAAAGATAAGATTGATTTATTAAAAGATAAATCTAATAAGCGCATCATTCTCATCGGAGGATCAAGTGTTCCTTTCAGTGTTGATTCTCATTATTTAAAACAATATCTTCCAGATTATAATCCTATTGATTTTGGTTTATATGCTTCTTTAGGTACGAATATGATGCTAGACATCGTTTCTAAATATATAAGAACGGATGATATTATCATCATCACTCCTGAAATATCAAATCAAACATTATCGATGTACTATAACGGTAACGAGGCTCTAAAAGCTTTAGAAAATAATAAAGATTTATTGTTTAATTTAAGTAATAAATTAAGTCAATCTATCTTAGGAGCAATCCCCGCTTTTAACGGTGAAAAGATGTCTTATATTTCCAAAAACAATATTCCTCATCCTGAAGACATTTATTCGCATGATTCATTTAATGAATATGGTGATATTAAAGTTAATCGTGAAGGAAACATTCTTCTAGGTGGTGTTGATTATAACAACATGATTAATTTAGATACCTCTATCATCGATAAAAACTTTATCAAATATCTCAATTCATTTAACGATAAGTGTTTAAAGAAATCCGTGAAATGTTATTTTAGATTTTCTCCGATGAATGACGCTTCAATTATTAATAAAAACAATTTAGAAAATTTATATAACTATTTAGACGAATCATTACATTTTGAAATAATGGGTGACCCATATAACGCAGTATTAGAAAAAGAATATTTCTATGACACTAATTACCATTTGAACACTAGTGGTGTTGTTAAATGGAGCAAGCAATTAATTAAAGATATTAAATTAACGCTTAATGATAGTTCACCAACAAATATCGTTGAATTAGATAAACCTGATTTAATTAATCCAAGCGATGATAAGAATGGAAATAACGAACATGTCCACTATTTTAGTTATATCGAAAATGGGAATAACTATTTCGATAAAGTAATTACTCATTTTAAAGATGATGTATTTACTAATAGCAATGTTGAAGAAATAACCATTCAAAGCAATATTAGAATGATTAGTGATTATTCATTTAAAGACTCTAAAATCAAAAAGATAATTATTGATAATGATTATCCAAACACTATTGCTGTTGGTGATCATCTACTAGATGGCTGTAATGCTTATATCTACATTAAAAAAGATAATTACACTAAATATAAAACTAGTTATTCTTGGGCTAAATATGCTTCAAGAATAAGGCAGTTATAAATTATTTAAGCTCTTCGTTGTTTTCAGAAGAAGCGAACGAATCATCGTCATCTAAAACAGCATTACAGCTATGACATCTTTTTATCGTACCTGCGTAATAAGGAGTGTCACAATATGGGCACTTCTTAAGCACTAGTTTTGTTTGATCTTTAACGGGTGTGGCGTCTTTTAATCTATATTTGTTGAATAATGCGATTGAGTCTCTAACGATTAATGAAATAAATATTGCCGCCCAGATAGCGGTAAAAATAATCGCTGGAGTTTCCACTTTATAATAATTCTTCATGAGATTAGGTGTAATCACGTTAAAAGCATTATCAATTGCAGTGCCTATAGCGGCATTATTATTAAGTTCGTTATATACAGTTTTATTAAATTCTGTAGTTATGTCACTATATAAAATAGTGTCGGTATCATTACCTTGCATACCTTCAAACTGCCAGATATCACGTACGTCATTATAGTAATATGCGATTAGCCAGTGCTTCTCATCATTGAAGTTCTTTACATAATAGTTATAAGCATAATCTTCTAATGTATAAGTATAATCATCAGTGGTTACTACCGCTGGAGTGATACCTGTTTTATCAAAGAAGGAAGCAAATGTTTGTTTTAATTTAGTTTCTTCTTCATCACTTAAGACATTAATATTATCAGCAATGATTATTTCTGTATTGTAATTAGTGTTCAATTTCTTTGGGAAATGAAAACTAGTAAAAAGAATAATAAATAAAGGAAGGATTAGAATAATTAATTTAACAATCAAAGATATCCAATACGCTTTAAATGACTTAGTTGGCTTATCGTTACTATAAATTAATTGTGGTTCACCATGTGAATAATAGACATAACACATAGCGCCTATAAAAGGAGTACGTGAATATCTATAAGTTGGTGTATAAGATGAATTATTGCTATGGCTATAGCTGCTACTTCCACCGTGGAAGCCACCGCCACCGCCACCACCGCCAGAACCACCGCCTGAAGAATGTGGCATATGTCAGTCCTCCTTTGCCTATATTATTGTAGTACTTTATAAGTCTCTAGCAAGAAAAATAGCCACCACAGGTGACTACTTTCTAATTATTGTAATAATTATTATTCAGCGGTATTTAACGCAAACACTAGAGGAATAACTGTTTCCAAAGCATGGAAATCAATAAGTCTCATAAGGTTTTGTTTGTAATCCGCAGAAGCAAATAAAAGTAAGAGCGCAATCTTTTGTGTTGCTAACTCAGCAACAGCATTTGTGGACGTTTTTAATTGAGCATCATCATAAGCAAAATTATGCTCATTTAAGATTGGAGTAAGGAAATTATATAAACCATCAGTGGATAAAAGACCCAGCATACCAAAAGCACCCATCTCTGATAATTTAGTTTTAATATCTTCAACCACATCACTTGGAAGAGAGAAGAATAAAGACACTAAATATGCAGCATCACCTTGGACATTATCAACAAAATTTTCTCTAGTGGAAATATCTCTATTTTGTTGTCCGTCACCAATATCTGTTACTGGTTTTAACAAATAACTAATTACGAAATTAACAAAATCAATATCATTAGCAAAGTTAGGAATTGATGCATCTTCTGGATCTTCGTTTCTAGGAGTAAAAGTTGGAAGCACTAATTTTTCATTATATTCATTAACTTTAGCGTCAGCGTTTTCACTATATAATTCAATATCCACACCAACACGTTTTAAACCATATTCAGTTGGCGCAACATAAGTAACTAAATCAGCGGAGTTAACAATATTGAAGATTGATTTATATTCTTTTGTGTTTTCAACACTGACACCTTTTGGTGTTTCAAATAGATACGCATAGTAGTTAGATTCTTCCACTATTTTGTCATCAAGAATAAAAGTGGACATCAAATTAGCGATAGCGGCAGTTCTTGAATAACCATTAACAAACACTTTTGGTTCGTTATATTTAGCTAAATAATCGAGGAATACTGGTAAGACTTTTGTGACACCTTCCATAAAACCTTCATGGTCACCTTCTTTACCAATGGTTAAGTTTTGTTCCCATTGTTTTTGATAGTTATAGCCACTGAGAGAAAGAGCCACTAGATCATCATTACCAATCTTTTTATGAGCAAGAGAGAATAAGACTGAGTCTTTTTCTTGTTCTTTATCATAATCTTCAGAGTAATAGATATCATCGAATGAATGATATGTATAAAGTCTCGCTAATTCGTCTTTATAAGGCGCTGCTGCGACAAATGATAATGCTTCAATAGCAAGGTTCTTATTAAATGTTGTTGATTTATGGGCAAATGATAAATATTCCTTTGGAACATCAAATTCCACATCAATTGGTTTACCTTCTTCATCCGATAAGAGCATTGATTCAACCTTAGCGTGATATGCTTCATCTACTGGTTGAGTACTACTTGAAGCAGAACTTGAACTACTTGGTTGTGCACTAGATGATGGTTGTGCACTGCTTGAAGAAGGTTGAGCACTGCTTGAAGATGGCTTAGCACTGCTACTACCTTTCGCACTACTTGGTGCCACTGAAGAACTCTTTTGTTCTGAACTTGTTCCTCTATCACTACTGACTGATGTAGCGGGAACAACGCTACTATCATTTATTGAACTTTTAGGGGCTTCACTACTAGGAGTCGCTTTATTACAAGAGACCACCATTAGGGAAGCGGCTAATAACAAGAATATTTTACTTTTCATATATAAAAGTCTCCTTTCATTAATATGATACCACCCTTTTGTCACAGATGTGCCACACGCGTGAAAAAAATTAGGCAAATTGCCTAATCTTTGTTTTCATCTTCTTGTTTATTTTCTTCAGTTTCTGGGTTTTCTTTATTATCTTGTTCTTCTTCGCCCACTACCTTTTCAGCGGTTCCCGCTGCGGCTTTACCTAATGACTTACCAGCTTCACCGAATGATTTGCCTGTTTCTCTCCAGGCATTACTTACTTCTGTATGACCATTGTTTTCAATCATATTTTCATCATCAGTGAATACCGTCTTCATTGTTTTGCCAAAAGCTTTACCAAAATTGGAGAAGGCTTTACCGGTATTTTTACCCATTTCTTTCCATTTATCTTTTAATGACATTTTTGTTTTACCTGATTTCCTTAATATATCTTACTATTCTTCGAATAAAATTCTACCTAATCTTATATGTGTAGCGCCTTCTTCTATAGCAATCTTATAGTCATAACTCATACCCATAGATAAATAAGGTATTTTTATATTTAATTCTTTCGATAATTCTATTTGTAATTCTTTTAATTTTCTAAATTGTTCGTGGAGGCTCTCGATAGAAGAATTGGCCACCGCCATCATCATAAGACCAACAATATTGATGTTTTGATATTGTAAACATTGTTTAATAAAGTCTTTAACTTCATAATATGGAACGCCATTTTTGTTTTCTTCTAAATTAATTGATACTTCTATAAAGCAGTTTAAAGGACTACTACGATATTTATTAATCACTTTAGCGAGTTCTAATGAATCTAATGAATGTAGATAATCAATCTTATCAAGCACTAAGTGGGCTTTATTTCTTTGCAAATGTCCAATGAAATGCCATTTAATATCTAGATTTCTTAATGCTTCATATTTACTAATAAAAGCATCCACTCTATTTTCACCAAAGTTATAAACCCCAGCATCGTAAAGATCTTTCAAATCATCAACACTACCATATTTTGTAGCGGCAACAAGTGTGATATCTTTTGGTAATGTTTTAAGAAAGTCTTTTATATCGTGCCTGATCATATTCAATAAAAGAATATAGCACAAAAAATGCGTAGCATCACAAAATTCGGCACTTTTTTTCGCCAAAAATCACAAAATTCGGCACTTTTTAATAGGGTTTTATCACAAAATTCGGCACTTTTTTTCGCCAAAAATCACAAAATTCGGAATTTTGTCTTAATACAAACGCCAAACAATATCACTTTTCATTGATTGTTATATAACAAATTGTTGTTATTACGTTTATAATGATATCGCTATGTTTTTTATTAACTACTTATTAGCGTTAGCATTGTTCGTTATTATCTATCTAGCCACACGATTAGTGCTTTTCTGGTGCAAGAAAAAAGCTATCTGGCCAATAGCAGATTTTAATTTATTGATTAGGGCTATTGCTTATAGCGGTATCACGTTATTACTATTAGGTATTCTTCATATCGTATTTAAGAAGATTAACACTATTAATTTGTTATGGCTTGATGCTTCTATCTATATTTTCTTAGCGATTATCAAGCCAGAACAAATATTTAATCTAATTAAAAGCAAAGAAAGATATGTCCCTAAAAAGCATCACTTCCTAGGAGGAGCTTTCTTTGTTTTTATTTTATTAGAATGCTTTGTTTTTAACGCTAAAGGATACAGCGCTAATAAGGAAACATATACATATCAAAATTACATTAGTGAAGGTATCACCACTGATGGAGAGATTAAAGATAACAAAATCATCTTAAAAAATAAGCAATGCATTTATATCGACACTGATAAGAAAGATTATGAAAATCTCTATCTTCATTTCAATACTGAAGATATGAACTTATATGTTAATATCCACGAAAAGAAAGTAGACGCTAGTGAATATACATTTAAGAAATTTGTTTTAATAGATCCTTCTATTGATGCATATGGCTATATCTCTTTAGACCATATGGATGACGTCTCTAGTTTAAAGATTGAATTTGATATTGATGATTCTAGATATTTAAATGATTCCACTAAGCCATTAATTACTATTGATAAGATTAGTTTTGATGCTTATTTCCCACTTATCATTAATCCTCTTAGATTAGGGGGAATATTAGGATTATTATTAATTGGCTTTAACTTTGTTAAATTGTTCGTTAAAAACGAATTAAAAGAAGAATTAAATACATATCAAAAATTAGAAAGAGTAGTTCTCTTTGGTGGCATTGTTATCTTCGTTTATTTCTTTATTATCTCTTTAATTAATCACACCACTTATTTCATTAAATATGACGAATTGTATCTAGGTGGGACATCATCAAATAATATCTACTATCAGCAGTTAGATGCTTATATTAAAGGACAACTACATATTGATACTCCAGTTGATCCAAATTTAGCGGCATTATCTAATCCATATGATCCCGCGAATAGAACTGGAATGACTTATTTATGGGACCATGCTTTCTATAACGGTAAATATTATTGTTATTATGGTCACGCTCCTATTTATTTAGTGATGTTACCTATTTATTGGATCAGTAAATATGTACCATCTAACTTATTTGTCTTACAATTAGGTACTTTATTCTCCATATTTACTTATCTATTAGCAGCACTTCAAATCATTAAATTATTTATTAAAAAGGCTAATACTTCTTCTATTGTCTTAACACTAGTGGCGATGGTCTTTGGCTCATTATTACTATGCAATAACACTTATGAATATGGTGGTATGACTTATCGTATTCCATATGCTTACGCGAATGGTTTCTTATTCTTGACAATCTATTTATTTATGAAAGGATATAAAGCGGATAGATATCGTTTCTTATATTTTGCTTTTACCGCGTTAAGTTTGGTCTTTATTATCTTATCTCGTCCATTAGAGGCAATTTACTTAATCTTATTCTTACCTCTTATTGTTAAGATGCTTATTAAAGAATTTAAGAATAATAAAAAAGGCATGATATTAAATTATGTTCCAGCGTTAAGTATTTTATTAACCGGTGCGATTATTGTCTGCGTGATGAACTACACTAGATTTGGTAGCATCTTAGAATTTGGTGAACACTACCAATTAACAGTGACAGATTGCACTAAAAACCATTTAAGCATTGATGGTGTTTTACCAACTATTTATCACTACTTCATCCAACCACCACAATATGTGAAAGAAAGTGGCATGTTGTCTTATACATATCATCAAGAAGGATTTGATATCCATCCATATGTCACTGGTTCTATTGGCTTAGCATTTATTCCTGTTTCTTTATTAATGGTCTTAGTGCCTTTTGTTGTTAAGAAAGATGATGATTTATCATTCATTATTTTTGCTATTGCTAGTCCAATAGTTGTCTTCTTTGTAGCATTTGTTAATTACTGCTTTGCGGGTGTCTGTCCAAGATATATGAATGACTTCTTACCATGGGCTTCTATTGCGGGTGGCTTAATGGGACTTAAAGCTATTGAAAGAAGCGAAAATAAATACAAAGCTGTTCAACCAATAATAAGTATTGTTTTATTCATCAGCATTTTCTTAACTGGACAATATCATTTCCAAGAATTTGATGGTTTAAGAATTGGTGATTTCCATGGTTTATTAGGTATTATTAAAACAATCACCAATCGTTATAACGTCTAGAATATTCAACTTTAATAAATCGATTTTGTTGTTTTTATTATTCTTATATTTATAAAAGTATACAATTGATATGAGGAGATTTTCATATGGCGGAAAAAGTATTAGAAATTAAAAACCTCAAGAAATATTACGGTAAAGGTGATTCATTAGTCTATAAAGGTGAAATGCTTGTCTTACTTGGTAATTCTGGATGTGGTAAATCCACATTACTTAATATTATCGGAGGTATGGATTCCCCTACTGATGGACATGTTTTAATTAACGGAGAAGATATTACTCAATATAAAGACAAGAAATTAACTAATTACCGTAAAGAAAAGATTGGCTTTATTTTCCAATTCTATAATCTTTTACCAGATTTAACCGCCTTAGAAAATGTCAGAATGTCATTATCTAAAAAAGATGAAAATCATCTTAGTGAAAAGACATTAGAACTCGTGGGATTAGGTGATCAAAAGATGAAACAATATCCATCCCAAATGAGTGGCGGTGAACAACAAAGAGTGTCTATCGCAAGAGCGTTAGTGAAAAACGCTGAAATCATTTTATGTGATGAACCAACAGGTGCATTAGATGATAAAACAGGTCGTAAGATTTTAGAGTTATTACAAGATATTGTTAGAAAACAAGGTCAAACAATGATTATTGTGACCCATACCACCCCTATCGCTGATATGGCTAATCGTGTCATTACTTTAAGAGATGGCAAGATTGAACACGAAAGAGTTAATGAACATCCATTATCTGCGAAAGATATTGTTTGGTAAAGATAATGAAATTAGTTAAAAGCCTATTATTACCATATCTTAAACGCTTCTGGTTAATGCTACTAAGTATCGTCTTAGTGGGCGCTTTTGGATGTGGGATATTAATTGGCTTAAGAAATTCATATCACGCAGTTGATAATGCGATACAAACATTATTGGATGAATGTGGTTATCCTGATTTATATGTCCAAACTATCGATGGAATTGATAGATCATATTTAAATCTTTTACCTGATGACTTTAATGGTTATATGGGCATTAAAAAAGCCGAATATCGTAGCACATATACCACTACTTTTGATTTTGGTAATGATTCATATTCTGGAAGATTAATTGGTTATGATGAAAATAGCATTTTAAAACATCATGTTGTAGACGGCGAAATCAAAGAAGAAGGCAAAGGTGTTCGTATGGAATATTATTTTGCTAAACATAATGGTTTTAAAGTCGGTGATACGATAAAGGCTAAAATGCCAGATAACACTATTTCTGAATTTAAAATTGACGCTACGATTGTTTCTCCAGAAGCATCAATTGTTAAAGCGGATCCATATTCTATTTCTTCTTCTCGTGATTTTGCCTATATCTATGTTCCACAAAGTGAAATCACAAGTCATTTAAATAAAAAGACATTTAATGAAATGTTATTTGTCTTTGAAGAAGGTCAAAGAAAATCATTAGATAAAACTATCGAATTATTAAAGTCATATTTAAAAGAAAAACAAGGTATCGAAATAAAAGAAGATGATGTTAAACAGTTAAAGGCTAATATTGCTTACGCTACAACATATGATGATTCTGAAGTAACTACTTTCTATAAAGAAACTAGAAGTGCACTTAATTTGATTACTATATCCGCACCTTTGGTCTTCTTTGTGGTTGTTTTAATTGTTACTGCTTTATTCTTATTCCAAATAGTTAAACAGTGCCGTAAAGATATTGGTATTATGCGAGCATTAGGTGAGAAAACTAGTTCTATTGCATTAGTGTTCTTATCTATTGGTTTTGTTGTGGGCTTATTAGCCTGGTTAATAGGTGTAGGAATAGGTTCTATATTCACTCTGATTGCTAATCAAGCATATGGCAGTGCGATTAAATTATTCCCATTAGCATTTGCCTTAAAACCAGTAGCGATATTTGCGTCATTAGGTATTGTTGTTTTTGTCACTGTTTTAACTGCCTTCTTCGCGTCAATTAATATCTCTAAAGTTAGACCAGTAGAAGCAATGAAAGCTTTACCACCCACAAAGAACACTACTCCTTTATTAACTAGAACATTATTTAAGAAAGCCCCTATTACTTTAAAGGTCACTATCTCTCAAACATTAAGAAACTTCTCTAGATATATTCTTTCTGGTATCTGCTTATTAGCGAGTGGTATGTTAATCTTTGTCGCTTTATCAATTGGTGAAAGCAAGAATACGATGATGAATCAAACATTTGAAACTAGACTTAATTATGATGTCCAAGTCTATTTCGATAATCTTCCAAGTGAAGAAGATATTAATAATACATTCTTAAGTAGTGACACTAATATCACCTCTAAGACATTAATTAAATATGTTCCTAGTGAAATTATTAACACCTCTAATAATAAGAAAACTATCGGCCTAATAAATGGCTTAAAAGATAACCAAGAATTAATTAATGTCGTGGATGATTATCAACACACGATTGATGTTCCTAAAGATGGGATTATTTTATCAACATATCACGCTGGTTTATTGGACGCTAAAGTGGGTGATATTATTACCGCTAATGAAGTGGAACTAAAAGTGACTGCGATATCTAATGAATATCTATATCAAGTTAGTTATACCAGTTTCGATAATTATAATCCTGAACACGCTAGAGGTTCATTATTAGCGAAAGTTAAAAGTGAAAAAGAATTCTTTGATAAATATAAAGATGCAGAACACGTCACTTATATATCTTATACAAGTGTGATATACGGCGAATTTAATGACCGTTTAGCGGCGTTTGAAATATCTAGTCGTTTACTAACGGCAATGGCCATTATCGTCGGTTTTATGATTGTCTTTAATATGATGCAAACAAATCTCAAAGAACAAAAGAGAACTTTTGCCACGATGAGGACATTAGGCTATCAAAGAATATCTATTTCTTTAGCGAATTTATTTACTAGTATTGTGCAATTTATCGTCGCGATGGTATTTGCCTTACCGATTGGTATTATCTTATCTAAACGCTTGTTAGAAAACATTTCTGTTCCAGATCAAATATATCCGTTTCCACACCACTACATCATGTATGTTTTAACAACGGTTATTGTCTTAGGTTTCCTTCTTGTTTCTCATTTCTTAACGATGAACAAGATGAAAAAATGGAACTTACCAGAATCTGTAAAAGAAAGAGAATAAAAAAGCACTTTTAGTGCTTCTTTTGAATTGCTTTATGCATTAAGATTCTTGTTTTCCTAGCTAAAGTATCTTCGTTTAAATATTTAGATAATTTTAATAAGCAAATTTCTTTAAGCTGCATTTCATCTAATTTGCCGTTTGCAGTTAATGGGAACTTATCAACATAGATAATATGTGAAGGTACTTTAATCGCTGGTAAGTTCTTTCTCATTTCATCTAAATACTTAGTTTCTACGAAATGTAATGGCTTCTTTTTAAGTTCGACACAACCAATGATATATTCTCCTTCATCAATTGATGGGAAACCAAATACTCTTACTCGATCAAATTCATCGAATTTACATAATTCGTGTTCGATTTCTTTAGGAGAGATATTCTCACCTTTACGAATGATGATATCTTTTAATCGACCATTTAAAACTAGATAACCATCTTCATCTAAATAACCAATATCACCGGTATGTAAATAGCCATCTTTATCAAATGGTTGTTGTTCTTTAGTTAATTTATAATAGCCATTAAAAACGTTATAGCCTTTAATTAATATTTCACCCGCTTGACCATGAGGTAATAATTCTTTTGTTTTTGGATCTTGGAAGACTATTTCTATACCTTCCATTGGAACACCAACAGTTGTTCTTTTCTTAATATCAGGAGCGTCAGGATACACTAAGGAGATAAGAGGAGAACATTCAGTTTGCCCGTATCCATTCATGAATTTACCTTTGCCATATTTCTTTTCTAAGAAATCGAATTCTTGTTCAGAAGTAAAACCACCACCAACGATACAGTGTTCCACGAATCTTGCGCCATGCCACCACCATAAAGGCGCTCTTGCAAGCCTATCATATATCGCACTTACAGAAGCATAGTCACCACATTTATTTCTTACAAAGTCTCGATAGATTTTAATCTTATCTGAAAGGCTATTAAGATAAACGGTTCTTTGAAATGCCATATAGGCATTGACCACTAATAAGCCAAAGCAATGAAACATCGGTAATAGACACATGAACTTCTGTGGGAATACAGGATCTAATTTAGAAAAATTCAAATAGATGAGATTCATCATACTATATTGACTTAAACATGCTGCTTTTGGTTTCGCGGTTGTGCCTGTCGTAAAGATAATATATGAAGTTCTTTTACTGTCTTCTTCTCTAGATAATGGAGAGATGTATGGTTTGATATCTTCTTTTGCTAATATTTCTTTAAAGTTGATATGACGATATCTCATAGAAACTGCATGTTCTATTGGGATATTAGTTTCTTTTAATAACAATTCAAATTCATCTTCTTGCTTAACTAAAGCGGTATATTTGCCATAACAAATAAATTTACAGTCCGTATATTTAATTAATTCCACGAGTGTTTCGTGTCTAGCCATGTAGTTAAGTAAGACTGCGACTGCACCTACTTTAATAATCGCATAGAACGCTATTAACCAGTTATAGCAGTTCATACCTAATAAGGCGACATGATCACCTTTTTTAATGCCTTTATCAGCTAAAACATGTGAATAATAATCCACACTCTTTTCGATCTCTTTAAATGTGTAATTAGTGTCTTTAAAATTAATGCCATATATTTGGCATTTTTCTTCATCTAATTTATATATGTCTTCAAATAGATAATTATCTAATTCTCTTTTAATCATTACTAGATATCTTCAGGAGCTTTCGCTTTTTCAATTTCTTCTATTATATCAGACTTAACTTTTTTCTTCTTATACATGAAATCAAGTAAGAAACATAAACCCACTAGAAGGATGATTGAAATAACACCATAGAATACGCCTTGGAATTGACCCCATATAACTTTTCTTTGGAAGAAAGAAATAGATAATAACGCAATAAATATTGGATGGAATAAATAAAACACCGCGGAATGGTTACCAATATATTGTAATGCCTTACCCACAAGTGGAATATGTTTAATTAATCGACATAATGTATGTAAGAAATATGTACCAATAATACTAAATAGGAATGTAATAAGTGGATCAAAACCTTTCATCACTGGATCGTATTGCCCACCAGGAATAGAACCAGTATAGAAGGCTCCAAATCTAAAGTGGCACACTAAACAAATACCAACGACTAAAGCTTCTGCGATAATCATATTTAAAGCGTGGAATAAACTATCTTTCTTGGAAAGTATTCTGAGATTTAAGAAATGGTACTGCCTTAAATGTGCCGCTGTTAGCATAATAGCGACAATTAATGGATAGCTTTGTACATGATATGGTAAATATGTGCCTACAAACTCGCCTAAGCAGAAAGCCATAACTAAACAAATGATATCCACTGAGATAAGTGTCGTTACTTTCTTATTGGTGTGTTCCACTAATAAATAGAATGGTATTGAACAAATAAATAATGCATATAAGAACCAAAGTAATCCTAAACCCACTACTAGTTCAAAGACGACACCACCACTTTGTGGGAAATTAAGCATCATCGCGAATGGTTCGGATAATAAGCTATAAACAATTGTATTGCCAATAGTTTGGAAAGAAGAAGCCATATCTTCGTGGTTATAAGCTAAATACATTGGTGAAATTAAAAGAATTGAAACCGCAAAACATATCACTAATGGAATTAATAACTGTTTAGCGCGTCTAATAATGTTGTATTTAAAGCTTTTACCATTTGGCAAATAGTTATAGCCAGTATAAAAGAAGAATGAACTTAATAAGAACGGGAATAACGCTATTAAGATATTAAAAGTTGCTAATGTTTCTTGTGGATTAGGCGCGATGATTAACCAACAGTGGAAAAAGACAATGGCCATAACCATAATCCCTTTAGCGGCGTCTTGTGCTCTTGTTCTTTTCTTTTCCATAACAATAATATTTTACTACTCTAAATAACCATAATAATAGTAACAATGACTATGCCACAGAAGTGCCACACAAATGTATACAACATTTCTGCGCAAAAAAATGATTTGTTGTATACATTGTGATTACGTAACTAACTATTTATTTGAATAATGATTATTGATTAATGTTCTTAATGAAGCAGTGTCATATAAAGCACTATAATCACGTGTCCCTGCTGTAGCGTTTATTGGTAAATCAAGTTTAGCATCACAAACTGTTTTTCTTGCTTCATCAACACTTACTTTATTTTTAGTAATTGTTCTAGTCGGGCAAGAAGAACGATTCATACAACCATATCCATCATATTGAATATAAATGGAACAACAACCACCACCACATTCTTCGCCAATGGTAAATAACCCTTCATCGTGTAGATAGATTGGAGAAATACCACCACAAGAGAAACCATTTCTAGTAGTTAAGACACTGATATCTTTACCTTTAAGAAGATTGAGCATTTCATCATCTTTTTCATCAAAGACTTTATCAAGATTTAAATCAAATTCATAAGTCACTGTTGAAGTACGGTCAGTCATAGTATTTGACGAATAGAAATTTTTATGACCAGTTAATAAAGCAATCATAAAGAGCATTTCATCAGTGCTACCACCAGTATTGGCGGATAAATCAATGACAACGTGCTTAATTTCCTCATCTTTAGCAACTTTATTAACACCATAATTAATAGCTCCTACTGCCCCACCATAACCAGCGCCAAAAGGAATATCTTTTCTTTCGCCTTTATAATATTTATCCCATTCATCTCGTAGTCCTATTTCACCCATAAAGCCATCAATATGGATATAAGCTATATCCTCTTAGGTTTATTCAGTTTTTCACTTCTTGCTTTATAAACCGCTGGATGTTCATAGAATAAAGAATCACTATTAACTAATTCTTCATAGTTTTTACTATATTCATCTTGTATTAGTTTAGTGGCCTCATCACGGACTTTAAGTAACCAATTTGGATAATGTCCATAACCATCGGAATCAACATAATATGTATAATCAATTGGATTATAAACAGAGTGTCCTCCATCTGCGCGTAGATAGCCAAGTAATGTCGCGCCTGCTAAATATTTAACAACATTTGGAGACTTAATATATTCAATAATCTTTTGACCTAATGGTCGACTTTTAAGTGCAGCATCTAAGCCATTTGATAAATCGTAATAAACTTCTAATGAGCTTCTTCCTGGTCTACCAAGTAATATGTCATAATCAAGACATAGTTCGTTATAAACATATTCACTATATTCTTTGTTCATCTTACTAGAGAACATATCTTCGTAATATTTAGCACCAAATTGTTCTAATTCCTCGTTTTCAGTGTAATTAAATACATATAAGTCTTTATTGTTATAAGCGGCTTGTAAGATGTTTTCATTAGAGAATAAATCAGTAGCGAATGTCATTGGTAGATAAACTTCTTTATCATCACCATAAATTTTTAAATTATATTTTGAAAAATCGATAATAGTCTTTTTCGCTGGTTTATCATCTTTTACTGATTTAACCCTTGTAAATGGCAAGCCATCATAAGAAACTGACGCAAAATCACCATAGGAATTTAGATTAGTGTTTTTAAAGTTCCATAAGTTATCTGATTCCATCTTGTTAGAAGAGACATCAAATGTCGCAGTGTATCCACCTAAAACAGTATATGTATAAGAATCACCATTTTGCACTAAATCGAGTTGATCTCTACCTTGTTCATAGGTTCTGCCTCTATATAAGAGTTTATGGATATCTTTAAAAGAGATATATGGGATTACACTTTTACCATAATAACGAATATCGCATGTCGTATTGTTATCTTCGTTTAAATAATAGACATTGATTGTTTTAGTTTGATATTTGTTACCAGTATTACCTTGACCATTACAAGAAGATAGGAGCAAAGGTATTAATAATAGATATGGTAATTTGTTTTTCATAAATCTCTCCTTAGATTAGATATATAGATAATATATTCTATTGCCACTAATTGCTATAAAAAATCCCCTCGCACGGAGACGAGAGGATTTTTATTTCTAGATATTGATATTAGGCAACTGCGCTAACTTTTAAGCAGCAGATATCCCATGTGTCACCACTCTTTAAGATTTCGTATTGGTGACCACCAACAGTGAATTGACCGTTACCAGCAGTAATCTTCATGTTGTCAGCTTCAGCGCCGTTAAAGACGGAGTGGACAAGGAAGATACCATCAACTGAAACTGGGAATGATGCTGGATCCATGAGGAATTTAGCGGTGAATTGATGTGTTGCTGTATCGAAAGAAGATAATGTCTTATCGAAATCAAATTTATTTGTTTTGTCGCCTAAGACATAGTTCCAATCACTCCAACCCATATTGCCATGGTGTTGTAAGTTGATACCATAAGCCTTTTGATATTGATCGAGTGTGTATTCGCCTGTGAATTCACCATTAACAACATAATATGGTTTGTTATTGATTAATTCGACATCAGCGGATTTTGGTGTAACTGTAGCATCAATAGCGCCTTCTTTATTAGCGATTAAGGAGACACAGTTCCATGTATCACCATTGGCATATAATTTGTATTCAATACCATTAGCGGCAACAGTTGTTTCTTGGAATGAGATATTTAAACCATCCCATGTTGGGGCAGGAATAGCGTTCTTGAACTCATCTGATAATGTGTCGTAATCTGTAACGCCATCCCAATCATCTGGTAATGTATTGATTTCAATAACTTCACCATCAGCGGTGTGTCTATAACGTTTGGCATCGTTTCTGATTAAGGCTTTTAAGTCTTCATCTTTATCAGTGCCTTCCACTCTGAACTTACCAATGTATGGTGTTCCTAAATTGTTTTTAATGAAAGCATTACCTTCATCTAATAAGTTAGCTCTTAAGACCCATGAACCATCTTCTTTATAGCTCATTGGTTCATCTAATTTTAATGTTTCAGTTGTCCAGCTACCACCTTTGATCATGTTTCTTAATTCAAACTTTGTTTGATCAGAAGCAGAACTACCAACGACTTCGTAAATGAGTTTGTCGCCAACTTGTTTTAACGACATTTCATTAACTGTGTATTGACGTGTTTGATAAACGGCTGTGTAAGTAACTTCCTCAGCGCTTGTGGCATATGGAAGGATTTCTTTATCGAAACCACGGAAGACGTAAACACCATTTGCGTCTGCGGCTTTTCTTGGTGCACCAGCGGTGAATGCTGGAATTTCACCAACAGTAACTTCATCAGCTTTATAACCTTGGATTAAAGTACCATCAGTATTTCTGAATGCGACTGCGAATTTCACAGAATCATCGATAACTGTAACTTTGAATCCTTTGGTAAATGGCTTACCTTGTGCATCTTTTGCATCAGTTGCAACAGAGATTTGCGCTTCGCCAACAGCCTTAGCGGTAACTAAACCTGTATCACTAACAGAAGCAACACTTGGATTACTTGAAGTAAAGGTTACTTTCTTATTTGTAGCGTTGGTTGGTAAAACTGTAACACCAATTTGTTTTGTTTCACCTTTCTTTAAGGTAATATCATCGACGTCGATTTCTAAACCTGTTGTAGCGGTAGATTTAACAGAAACTTTAACAGTTTTGCTAATGGCTTTGCCATCTGAACCTAAACCAATTGTTTCAACAGTGATTTCTGTTTCACCAACGGCAACAGCACTCACTAAACCAGCATCACTAACTGTGGCGACTGCAGTATTCTTGGATGTATATTTGCAGCCTTTTTCAGTAGCGTTTTCTGGGGAAACAGTAGCGGTAATTTGTTTTTTACCATTAACTTGTAATTCAATGGATGAAACATCAAGTTCTAAACCAGTAACACTAACGGCACGAACGGTAATTGGTAAATTGAATTCAACATCTCCATAAATGACTGTAACTGATTTGTCATCAATCTTGAGTGCTTTTGATGGAGAAACGCGATAATCATCAACGACTTCTTCACTACCATCACTCTTCACTGCGGTAACAACCATACCTTCTTTGGAGAATTTTTCACCAACAAAGTATTCGGTTTTAGCACCTGTGACTTTTAAACTCACAACTGTAACTGCTTGTTGAGATTGTGAAGCGGAAGCAGGTTTACAAGCTGGGAGTGCGAGGAATGTTGCAGCGCCTAATAACGCAAGGCTAATAGCAAACGCTCCTCTTGTTTTTCTTCTTTTCATACAAAAACTCCTTCAAAAAAATAACGCATTAAGAAATTATGACAATCTTGTTATCTCGATTTTGTGACAATCATGTCATATCATGCTCATATATTTTGCTATTTTTTAGTTAATTTTGCAAGTAAGATGTGTTAGAATAAAGCGTCGATTTTCAAAAAATCCGTAATCATGGGAAAAAATTTAGAAGGAGAGTTCACTATTTATGCCTTTAAAAATAGGTAAAAAAATGATTTTGCGTGGAGCCTCAATATTGACCGCTGCTGTAGTTGTCGGCGGTTTAATTGTTGGTGACACACTAGTTAAAAACAATGAAAGCAATTTAAATTCCATTCTTTGCCCACCAATCGTTCACCAAGACTCATTAGTGGTCTCAAGAGAGACTGGTCAAAAGATGGCACAACAAATTGTGGAAGAAGGTGCAGTGTTATTAAAGAACAATGGCACACTACCACTGAAAGCTAATAATGATAAAGTTAATATCTTTGGTTGGGCAAGTATTGACTGGGCGTATGGCGCGAACAGTTCATCATGTTCAGGTAGAGTTATGGCGGAAGATTCTAAGCGTGAATCTTTAGTGGATATTTATGATGCCTTAACTAATTATGGAATTAAATATAATGCTGATTTAAAAGACATGTATACACGTTATGCTAATCCATATGTCTATGCATTAAAGGATCCAGGCTCAGTTAATAACGACGCTGTCATCACATTACACGAACCAGAAATCAGCGATAAGAATTATTATTCAGACGCTTTATTAGCAGACGCTGAAGCATATTCTGATACAGCGATTGTTGTCATTACTAGAAACGCTGGTGAAGATATCCCAGCGGATAGAGCGATGAGAAAAGCTGGTAAAAACTACGTTAATGAAAGTAATAAGATTTATTTAGATTTATCAATTGAAGAAGAACATTTACTTAAATATGTTGGTGAAACATTTGATAAAGTTGTAGTTCTTGTTAACTCTCCTGCTGCGATGGATTTATCTTTCTTAAATACCATTCCTGGAATAGGTGCAGCATTACAAGTTGGTTTTACAGGTACACATGGCGCTAGCGCAATTCCTGAATTATTATATGGTGAAAAGAATCCATCTGGTCATTTAGTGGATACTTATACATATGATCGTTCTTTAAGCTTTGCTTATAGAGCGAAAAATGCTGCGAATTTTACCGGTTCAGGATTATCTGATAAGAAATTCTTTGAATACATCGAAAACATTTATGTCGGTTATCGTTGGTATGAAACCGCGGACGCTACATATTATTGGGAAGATTATGAAAGAACATTATTAGATGAGGATGATAAAGAAACATTAGTTAAAGGCTATGACGCGGTTGTGCAATATCCATTTGGCTATGGTTTAAGTTACACAGATTTCGAATACAAATTAGAAGATAGCTATTTCACTAAAAAAGGTGAAGAAATTAGTGATGTCGATGTGGAAGGTGAATACCATATCAAATTAAAAGTCACTAATACTGGCGATAGAAAAGGTAAAGATGTTGCTCAAGTATATTTAGAAGCACCATATCATAAATTCCAAATCGAAAAGAGTGCTAAAGCACTTGTTGCCTATGAAAAGACTATCGAATTAGAACCAGGTAAGAGTGAAATCTTAGATATCGAAATTCAAATATCTGATTGTTTATCTTATGACTGTTATGACTTAAACAATAACGGCCATACTGGTTATGAATTAGATAAAGGCGAATACAAATTCCACCTTGGTAAAAACTCACATCAAGATATCGAAATGACAAATAGCGAAAATGAAAAAGTCAAAGGTGTCTTATCATTTGAAGTTCCAACCACTATTAATGTGATGAAAGATAAGTACACAAATAATGATGTTGATAACTTATTCACTGGTGACGACGCAATCGATGGTTATCCAATTGATGCTGTTGAAGATAATTATGAACCTGAATATATTTCAAGAGCGGAATTCCCAGATGTTGAAGAATTCAATGGCACAAAATCTAGAGAAGCTTCTAGCAAATTAAAAGATGTTTATTTCTTTGATCAAGCTAAAGGTGATGCTTGGGATAACGCCACTACTGACAAATTTGGTGATCCAGTATTTGATGAAACAGTTGTTTGGGGTAAAGAAAACAACATGCGCATTACCGAAGATGGTAAAGTAACTGCTTTAGGCTATGAATTAGGTGAAGATTACGATAATCCTAAATGGGAAGAATTATTAGAACAAGTCACCGTTGATGAAGTGACTAACACTATTAATAAATCATATGGTACTCCTGCAGTTAATTCCGTTGGTAAACCAGCTTTAAATGAAGTTGATGGTCCTGCACAAATTAAGTGTTATTATCAACAACCTCCAAGAGGTACAGGCTATCCATCCGCAGTTGTTATTGCTCAAACATGGAATAAAGATTTAGCGGAAGACTTTGGCTTATCATTCGCTATGGATATGAACTCTGTTTCCATCAATGGTTTATGGGGTTGGGGATGTAACTTACATAGAACCCCTGTTGGTGGTCGTAACTGGGAATACTTCTCTGAAGATCCATATATGTCTGGTAAGACCTTAGCGGGCGCTGTTAGGGGTTTATTAAAAGGTGGTAGATATTCTTATATCAAACACTTCTGCATGAATGAATCTGAAGCAAGTAAGAAAGAAGGTTTTACCTTCACTACTGAACAGGCTTTAAGAGAATGCTACTTTAAACCATTCCAAATGGGTATCCAAGAAGGTGGCGCAGTTGGTATCATGACATCATTTAACCGTATTGGTGCGGTTTATTCTGGTGGTTCAGAAGCCGCTATTACTGGTGTTGCTAGAAAAGAATGGGGATTTAAAGGTGCAATTATTACTGACTGGGCTGATCAAGGTGGTTCATATATGTCAATTGACCAACAATTCCGTGCTGGTGGTGACTTAGGTATGAATACCTCTCTTAATGGCTATAGTGGTGCGAAATTCTCCTATAACGCTAACGCGACACCAAGAGTGCAACATCAAATGAAAGAAGTTATGCACCATGTCTTATTTTCTTGGTTAAGATGCCAATATTTAAATAAGCAATATAACGAGAATCCAGATTCAAAAACTAAGGTTGTTCAAACCGGTTCTATTGAATCTTATAAATGGTATAAAACAGTGCTTGTTGATGTGAACATCTTATTAGGAGGCGGCGCGTTAATCTTCCTCTTGTTAGCCTTTATACCGGTTAAAGAAAAGAAAGTGAAAGGAGAATAGTTATGAGTAAGAAACTTAGAAACATTATTATCTTTAGCTTAATTGGTTTAATCCTCATAGCGATTGGTATTTATTCTCTTGTCGCCTATTTGAACTATGAAGGCTATCGTAAAACCATGGAAGCTGCGATAGCAACTGTACTAATGCTTAAATAACTATTGCAATAGTTAAACAAAACCTCCGCGATATGAACGGAGGTTTTAATTATCATTATTAAGCATTAATGAAGTCAACGATGTAAGAGACTGTTAAATCTATTTGTTGCTCTCTTGAGATGGTTGCTTCACCATCACCTTTTTGAGCACCGTAATAACCATAATTAGCGTGGTTACCACCTTCAATTATTTTAGAAACATATCCATTTGGTAAATTTACAATATTCTTTTCATATTCTTTACGGTTCATGACGCGATCTTCAGTACCATAAATAGTTAACGCTTTATATTTATTATCGATTGGTTTATTTGAATAAGACGCTAACATGATGATGCCTTCATAATCTAATTCTGTTTGGACTAAATCAATAGCAGCACATACGCCACCAAGAGAATGGCCCATTAAATAAACGTTTTCATATTGATCAATTGATTTATAAACATGGTCAGCTTTAGTTTGACTAAATAAGGCAAATCTAAGAGGTATTTTTAATAGATAAACATCATAACCATTTTCTGCTAGTTGATGCATCATTGGAGCGTAGCTCTTTTCTTCTACCTTTGCCCCACCATAGAAGATAATCGCAGTATCATCATTTTCAATATTATCGAAATAATAATAATTAATTGCGCTTGAGACTCTGACTTTATCACTATCTTTTAAATATTCCACGACTTCTTCTGTAGCGTGGTAATAAAAGAAGAAATAGGCTAAAAAGCCACATAAATTAACAATGGTAATAAAAGTAATAGGTACAGTAATCTTTACCCATAACTTAAGCTTATATTTTTTATCGATTAATAAAATAGCGACAATGGGTATGAGAATACTCAAAACTACAGTGATAATAATGATCGTTAACGCTGATTTTGTCATAGTAGTTATTCACCCATATTGATTTTGCCTTCTTTAATTAGGCGAAGCATGATATCCGCAATTTTAGGATCAAATTGAGCGCCTTTATGGTTCTCAAATTCATTAACGATATATTCTTTAGGAAGTCTTTCTCTATAACAACGCTTAGAATTCATCGCATCAAAAGAGTCAGCCACACAAATGATTCTGGCAATAAGAGGAATTTCTTCTCCTTTTAAGCCTTTTGGATAACCTTTACCATCATATCTTTCATGGTGATATAAAGCACCTTCTCCAGCGTTAGGTAAACTCTTGAAGTTAGATAAAATCTCACCACCACGTGTGGTGTGTGATTTAATAATCTCAAATTCTTCATCTGTTAATTTGCCTGGTTTACCAAGAATGCTATCTGGAATACCGATCTTGCCACAGTCATGTAATAAGCCAATATAGTAAATACGATCTAATTCTTCACCAGTATAGCCCATTTCTTTAGCGAGCATTTTTGTATAAATAGCAACACGTCTAGAGTGACCTTTAGTGTATGAGTCTTTAGCATCGATAAAACCAACGAATGTTTCAATTGATTCACTAATAATTTCGTTATCTCTTTCATGACGGGCTTTATATTTATTGAATTGGATTGTGGTAATGATATTGATAATTAAAGCGACTGACCATAAGCCAAACAATATAAGCGATATCATAAAGAAGATATCATTAGTAAATAACTTAAATAATTTGTAATTAAGAGTAACGACAGAATTATCTAAATTCTCACCGTTAGCTACATACATGATAATACCAGGAGCGGTACCTTCATGTGGTTTGATTGGCATCTCAAGAGCGTTCATTGATGTGCTTGGATGATAAATAATATAATCACCTGAATGCATTTCAATAAACGATTCATCTTCAAGGAAGAAATATTTTAAATCGTAATCACTTGGCTTATAGACACGTAAATCAGGAATTGTGACAACATGTTCTTTGTCGTCGACATGTTGATGAATTTCAACCGCACCATTCCAGGCTTGAGCGATAAATGCTTCATGTTTAAATTCAAATTTGAAATCAAAAGTCTTTACTTCATAACCAGTATTGTTAGAAATAAAGAAATCATATGTATAAGCGGTATAGTTATTTTCTGTTAATCCTTCATTGTTTAAATCAAATATCTTTCCCCATGTACCATCACGGGCAACGACATTAATGGAAGCTTTTTGGCTTTTATCAGGAGTGGACGTAAAAAAATCTGAACCCGTTAATTGTTGTTCATAGTGCTTAGAATTATAAATTCCTGTTTTTATTAAAGACGCGGCAAATAAACCAGCGATAATAACTAATGCACCAGCAAAAATACTTTTGATCAGTGTTTTCTTTTTCATTTGTGCTCCCTTTTTTAATAATTAGTCAATGAAAGAACGCTAATTATTCCGCATAATTATAGCACTTATTTCTAATAAGAGAAATAGTAAGAAAAAACACTCGATTAGGAGCGATTTTCTGGCCTTTATTTAGCGAATGTACAAAAAGAAAAGTGATAGACGACGCTACCACTTATTCAAATTGTTATAAATGATTATTTTTCAAACCATTCATAGCCACAAGATAGGCAAACGAAGTGGTATTTTCCATCGCCTGGAGTTGTTTCAACATACGTACCAGTGGTCATCGCGTGACATTGTGGGCAGGCTTTATTGATCTTTTTACCTTCAGGATCAACACAAGCACCACCATTAACGGAATTTAATTGTTCTTCAGTTAATTCAACGCCTTCTTGTTTAGCAAGAGCAAGTAATTCTTTTTCGTTCTTACATTTGCTTGCTTTTTCGAGTTGTTCTTTGCTTAAACCTTTCAATAATTCTTCTTTCATACTCTGTTCTCCCTTTTCATTATTTTATCTATGAGCTTTATATTTTTATTATACGTTTAGATGATGGTTTTCAACCACTCATTAACACTAGATATCATGGCTTCTCTAGAAACGTTATATTTACTTTGGAATGTTGGAACCACAATCGGTGGTTTTAATACTTTATCTTTATTAATCTCTTTTGGAAGTTCATATTCCTTAAGATTATGTGCTTTCCTATATACGTTTTCATGAGCGTTTATTAATAACATATATCTCTTAATTTCATTTTTATCGATTAGTGATTGATCAATCTTAGTAAAGGAATAGACGTCCACGAGATGTTTATAAGGTCTAGCTAATTCGTTTAATAAAGTAACAACCTTTTCCGCGATACAATATTCAATATCAACACCTCTAAAGTTAATGCCTTTATAAGAATATTGTCTGCCTTTAACATCTTTTAAGAATTTAATTTTCTTTCCCTCTATTTGCCCTAATAATCCGTTAACTCTAGTAAAGCAAGTAAAGGTACCACCATAGAAATTCTCTGTATCTTCGGCATAGAACAAATGGATATTACCAAAGGCTTTCTTTAATGCTTCCTCCACGACTTCTTTTTCATCATTAAAAATGATATCGACATCTTTTGTGTATCTAGCGTGGTCTTTTAAGTAGTATTGACATAATAGGCCACCGATAACATAAAAGTCTAAGTCCATGTTAACTAACTTCTCTAAGACTCCTTTAATGGATGGATCAATTTTCCCGATATTAACGATTTTCATAGATGTCGGTTCCTTTGTTATCTATATAGTAGCATTATGACTGTCACAAAAGTGTCACATAAAACAAAAAGCATTCAAATTATGAATGCCATTATTGATTTACTGATTTCTTACCAATATCAATCAAATATTTTTCTAAATAAACATCATAAAGAATATCGACTGGAACTTTTTTAGCTTTATATCTTTCAGAAAGCAAATGAATGATATCAACAGGAATATAAATATCATCGCCTTCATAATAGAATTTAGATTCAATTTCCGCTAAATGGGCAATCGCATCACTCACTCTATTGAATTCAAAGTCTGGGGATTCCATATAATATTTTTCAATGCTCTTAGTGACATGCTTATTTGTTAAATTATGAAGGACTCTAATAAGCTGAGTAACACCAAAGCTAATAGACATCATTAACAACAAAGAAAGAGGCCAAGGCATAACAGAATTGGTGTGATAATGATCCTTCCATACTTTAGCAACGAAGACCATGATGAAATAAACAATCATATATATAACGATAGGAATCATTGAAATAAATGAATGAGAGAATTTGATATGTGTATCAGAAATGATAAAAACAAATAAGATGGTAATCAATATTGGATTAATTGTATGTAAGAATAGGCTTGATTTAGTAAACATGGTTTTAACAAAGCCTTGATACATAGAAACAATGGTTATTGCAGAGAAGAACGTTAAGAATACTCCAACTGTACCAACATACATTACCACAACAATCCAAGAAGGTAATCTATATCTATCTCTTCTTAAACCATCAATTTGGAAAGGCAAACACATCGCTGCGGAAAAAGCCGCAGCAATATTAGAAAGAGTGGTAAACATCTTTAAAGTACCCATACCCGCTTCTGAACTACCAGTTTTAAAAAAGTCTGTAAGGCTTAAAGCAACTGCAACAAAGGTCAGCACTATCACTAATGAGCAAATAATGATGCCTGAGATAAAACGCATCTTATTAATTCTTCTAGCATTAACAATTGGTTTTTCTTTCATAACTTACTTCTATTTTATTATTTTATTATAAAGGTTACATATATTACAATTTAGATAAAGTGGGAGACTTTATACATTTTCTTCAAGGCACAATGGTCGAGCCAGAAGTTATTTCCTGGTACCACTTTTTTGTGCTTATTCCAATTATTGCCGGTGCAATATTACTCCCTCTTTTCTTTAAAAACACTGAAGAAAAGGTATATAAAAGGATTCTATTTATCTTTTGGATTGTTCTAATTGTATTAGAAATATTTAAACAATTAATTAAAGCATATCATTATGATGAGTCATCACCTTATTGGGAATATAGCTATAGAGATTTCCCGTTCCAGATGTGCTCAATGATTTATTACTTTATTCCTATCATTTTGTTCTTTAGTAAAGAAAAACATCCAAAGATCGTTGATGCAGCGATTGGATATATGAGTTTTATTTGTTTAATGACGGGTATGGTTGTCTGTATTTACACAAAGATGGCGACGTCATCATTAATCTATATAAATATTCAAACATTTATCCATCATGGTTCATTAATAGTGTTAGGCGTTTTCATCTTTGTTTGGAATAGAAAAAGTATCACTATTAAAACATTCTACAGAAGCCTTATTGCCTTCGCTATAACTGTGATCATCGCTATTCTTATCAACTTAGCGTTCCAACCACACTTTATTAATATGTTCTTTATTAATCCAATGATCATCACTAATATACCTATTGGTAATGTTGTACAAGAAAAAGCAGGATACCCTGTCTTTCTAATTGGATTTTTATCGCTTATCGTTTTAATGGTTTTCTTAACTTATTTAGTGGAAACTTCGATATATAAAGCTGTTATAAAAAGAAAAATGAGCGTTAATTAGCCCATTCATCTTTGGTTAAGCCTTTCAATAATTCTTCTTTCATATTCAAAGTTGTCTCGACATGTACCGATACAAAGTATGTATAGTCATTTATTCATGGAAACAACAAATGATGTGTCTTTTCCGTTACTAGAAGCAAAGTATGACGAGACTTTTTAGGTGATTAACACTATTTGCGGTAATACATCGCATCTTTATAAGAACCAATTTTAACAATTTTATCTTCTTTGATTAATTTTGAGAGAACCATTTCAATCAGTTGTTCGCTGATGTCTGGAAGTTGATCTTGAATAGATCTTTTAGAAATAGGAACAAAAGCATTTAGCAGAAGTTTTTCTATTCTTTCTGTCTTTGATAACTTTTTGTCAATTTGAGAGAAAACGTTCTCATCTAATTTTGTATAACACTCATATAGAATCTGAATCATGTACAACATGAAGGGTTCATATGTATTTTTGCCATCCCGCCAATTAACAGATGATTCTTGAAGTGTTCGATAATACTCGCCCTTGTTCTCATTAATCATATTTTCTATTGAAATGAATCTTCCAATATCAAAACCACTTTTGTAAAGCAGCAACAACGTTAATAGTCTAGACATTCTTCCGTTTCCATCATCAAATGGGTGGACGCAAAGAAAGTCCAAGATAAAGCATGAGATCAACAATAACGGATTGATGTTTGGATTATGATTTGCTTCATAAAACGCAATTAACATTTGATCAATTGACTCTTCAACATCCTTGGGTGCTGCAGGAACAAAGATAACGTTTTTTTTGCCTTTTCTAGTCTCGCTAATAAAGTTTGGTTCTTTTTTAAAATGGCCCCTATTTTCGCTCTCAGCGACATCTAATAATTGTTTGTGAAGTGATAAAATGCTTACTTTATCAAAAATGATATTTTCGTTGTATTTGTGAATGTCGTTAAGAGCATTTCTATAACCAATGATTTCCTTTTCTGGGTGACTAAAAGCTTTATTATCACCAGCGGCTATTTCGTCAATACGTTTTTCTGTGGTGTGAATATTTTCAATAGCGTTGCTACCTTTAATTGAATCTCTAATAGCTTTATCTTTTAACTTTTTAAAAAGTCTTGGATTATCGTGTAAACGAACGCTTTCCTTGCCTTTTATATCGTAAATAATAGCTGTGAGATTTAATAATCTAGCCGGCACTTGATTTTCTAAAAACGAATAGTCGAATTTTCTCATTAATGATTGCTCTTTTCTGCTTAAATTATATCATATTTTAGGCAGTAAACAATCTTTTTTAGGCACTATTTGGAGATTTCATTAAATAAAATAGTCATCTCCAAAAATTAGGAAATTAAAATTTGATTTCCAAAATTTGTTAAAATACTTATCTCCAACCCTTTGATTCCATGTTTATGAAAAGAGGCGTTTTATTATGGAATCAAAATATCAAAGATATAATGAAGAGATTATTAATAAAATAAACGAAACTCTTTCTATATATCATTCTGTAAGTGATGCTTGAATCTTTTGTCACATATGCAGCAAATATGTTCTTCTTCCACAATTCAAGCCTCCTATACATATAAATATGTCGCTATCTTGTGAAGAAGTAAGCCATGATCTATCTTATAGTTCTAAAAAATTTGCTATTCTTTCAAAGTTATTCTTTAAGAATGTTTCTATTTCTTCTACTTTCTTTACATTTCTAAGTTGGTTATATAGTATATAGCCTCTTTGAGAAGGTTCCCGTGTGTGCTGGTCATTCTTCTTTCTTGCATATATACCAAAATCTCTTCTTCCAAAGCCATTATTACTGGCGAATTCTTGGTAATCTTCAAAGTTGTTAGTTCCTATCGTGAAGACTATGCTGACCATTGGTCTAAAGATATGAAGCTGCTGTTTACCACTGTGTACTAAATCTGGAACCATTTGATCGAATGTGAGTGCTTTATTCTTTCTATTTCTAATGGCCCAGTCTATACGTAGATATCTTCTATAATCTACTAGCCGATCCGCTTCAACCGCTAGGTATTCTCTCGTTCGATCTTCTAAATAATAGTCCTTATAGTGCTCGGTTTCATAATGATATTCAAAGTCTCTTGGTATCGTGTCTAGATAGTCATAAAGAATTTCTACTTGGATGATATAGCACTTTTTATTGTCTTTAATCTTTTTCCTGACAAACCATCTATCTCTCTCAAACCACCCACTAGCGGCCGACCCTTCGTAGCCTGTGTCATCAACTTCTACATTCAAAAAGTTATTCGCAACATATTCCTCATCTGTTTCTTGCTCTTCCGAGACAAGGTAGCTCTTGTAATCATCTCGGTAGACATTTGAATAAAAGAACTTTCCATCGCTGACAAAACCCCACTTATTTATGAGGTACTTTGTGAACTTTTTAATGCTCTCATTTACAGCACTTAAGTCAAGCTCACCAACCTGAATCGTTTTTGGAATAACTTGTATCATAATCAGTCATCAGAACTATAATAATCTAAAAAAGGCTTTTCGGCTATTGTTTCAGCTATGTCTGAGATTAAATCATTCAAATCATCTATCACTATGTCTAAAAGATTATCTAGTTGATCTTCTCTTTTTTCTTCTTTATCAAAATCCCCGTTAAGATTTTGGGCTACTTTACCAGGCAACATCGTTGAGTATAGTTCAAATACCTTCTGTAGACTTGCTTGATGTGGAGCTTGTTTGGAGCTGTTATGCGAGCGTGGCTACAGTCAGCTTGATAGTAGCGGCGTGGGCAAGGCAGTGAGTGGCTATATATTATATATATGCTTAGGCGGTAGCTGTTGGCAGAAGCTATTAATTGCTGTTGGGCGGTAGCTGTTGGCAGAAGCTATTAATTGCTGTTGGGCGGTAGCTGTTGGTATAAGCAATATATTGGTATGGGCGAATGCTGTGGCGGTGGCTATGTATAGGTAAATAATGGCTTGGGTGTATGGTATGGGGTAAGGCTATATTTAGAGTAAAAGAAAAGATCTATGTTAAGTGTTAGATCTAAGCTTTGTGTGTGAGTTATTGTGATAAAAGAATTTGTGTCTATTTGAATAAATTAGAGTGTGTGATTACAGAAGTTGTCATTGTACAGTAGCTTTCATTCTGTTTGATACAAAATGTTTCATTCTTATTATGTCGCGGTTGGTTGTGCTTGCGAGCCGGCCAGTTGAGCAATTCTTAAGCTTGTTGAAATCGCAGCACGTGGTCGCTTGTTTTGCTTTTGGTAGGTATATGCTTAGGCTGTGTGGCATTGCTTGACATGGAGCTTGTATGGCTTGCTTGTGCGGGTGTGGCTACATTCTGCTTGATAGTAGCGGCGTGCATGTTGGCTTAGGCTGGCTGTCAGTGGGCTGTAAGAAAAAAGTTATATATAAATATATAAAATAAAGATTTTTAAATTGCTTTCAAAAAATAGCGTTGGGCGAACTGTATTATATAATATAAAAATTTTTTTGGAGGTGATTTTGTGAAAGGTCATTGATGATTTAGATAGCTTTGCTATCTATTTTTTTATGTCTTTTTTTGGTGTTGGGCGAAGCTGTAGGTGGTAGCTGTAGGTGGAAGCTATATATATTAGTATGGGCGTATGGCTTGGGGGCGGTAGCTATAGTTAGAGTAAAAGAAAATATCTAAGTTAAGTATTAGATCTAAGCTTTGTGTGTGAGTTATTGTGATAAAAATTTTTGTGTCTATTTGAATAAATGAGAGTGTGTTATTACAGAAGTTATTTGTTATTTTAAGTGCAATTCAACAACTGTCTCTACATGTGCAGTCATTGGGAACATATCAACAGGTTGAACATAGTTCACTTCGTACATATTAGATAGATATTCGATATCTCTTGCTAGTGTTTCTGGGTTACATGAAACATAGACTATTTTCTTAATGCGTTTTTTCATCACTGTTGATAAGAATGTTTCATCGCTACCACTTCTAGGTGGGTCCATGATTAAGACATCAATGTCACCATCAAATCTGCTGATGAATTCGCCAGCATCAGCGCAGTAAAACTCAATATTATCAATATTATTTCTTTTAGCGTTCTCAATAGCGTTTTTATGTGCGCTTTTGTTTATTTCTACAGAGATAACTTTTTTAGCGTTTCTCGCTGCGATTAAACCGATTGTGCCAACACCACTATAGGCATCTAAAACAACTTCTTTTTTATTAAAATCAATTAAATTAAGCGCGGAGGCATATAGTTTTTCTACTTGTACTGGATTTACTTGGAAGAAACTAGCAGCAGAAATTTCAAAAGACAAACCTAAAATATCATCCTTAATATGACCAGGGCCATATAGCACTTTTTCTTGATTACCTAATATCACATTAGTGTGTCTACTATTAATATTCTCCACGATTGTAGTTATCTCAGGATGTCTATTAACTAATTCATTAATAAAATTCCTTTGTCCTGGGAAATTCATTTGAGTGGTGACTAGGACCACCATGAGTTCATCATAATGATAGCTAGTTCTAATAAGAACATATCTTAAGATACCTTTACCACTATCTTCGTTATAACAAGGAATATTCATTTCCTCTAATAGTAATTTAATATCCCATAAGATAGGCGCGGCTCTTTTATCTTCAATCGCGCATTCTTTAATCGGCATGATGATATGTGTGTTTTCTTTATAGAAACCAAACTTCACTTTGCCGTTTCTATCTTTATTAAACGGTACTTGTATCTTATTTCTATAGTTATATGGATCGTCCATGCCTAAGCAAGGTAAAACTTCTTGCTTAACATGTGCGATTCTCGTTAAAGCTTCTTTAACTCTTTTAGTTTTATATTTTAATTGCGCTTTATAGTCTAATTGTTGATATTGGCAACCCCCACATGATGTACAAATCTTACATCTAGGTTGGATTCTATCTTTAGATAAGTTATATAGTTTCTTTATTTTACCAAAATATACCCCAGCGCGATGATATAGTATTTCTACATCCGCTTTTTCGTTAGGAAATATGCCATCACAAAAAATGATATCCTTGCCATTTTTAATGACACCTTTACCTTCGCTTGATATATCAACACATAAACAGTTAGAAACAATCTTTTGCATAACAATACTCTAAATTAAAGAAGCAGGAATAAGATAACAATTTTTATTAACAGGAACAATTTCATCACACATACAAATGATTAATCCTGGTTTGACATCTAAGCCAAATTTATTAAGAACAGCAAAATTCTTATCTGGTTTTGTTGGGTCTTTACTCTTTTTGATTTCAATCGGATAAACCGAATCTGCAGTAACAACTAATAAATCTATTTCTTTTTGATCAATATCCCGATAATAATACAAATTGTTAATCGGCACACCAGAGTTGTAATAACTTTTGATAATTTCACTCACAACGTAGGTCTCCAAAAAGGCTCCATCCATATTGCCGTTTTGCAATGTCTCAGCATTTGGCCAGCGACACAAATATGCAGCCAAACCCGTATCCATGAAATACATTTTTGGTGTCTTTACCAATCTATTGGTGACATTTGAATAATATGGCCTTAGTATAAAAATCACGCCACTTCTTTCTAAAATCGTAATCCATGATTTAGCGGTTGGAGCTGATATACCAACTTGTTTTGATATTTCATCATATCTAAGTTCTTGACCTGTTCTAGCGGCTACATATACAAGAAAATCATAGAATTCATTTAACTTGCCAACTTGAGATAATTCTTTAATATCTCGTTCTAAATATGTATTTATATAGTCACTATAATATTTGTCTCTATTAATACTAGAGGTGTTTACCTTTGGCATTCCGCCTTTAAAAATAGCTTTATAAATATCACTAACATCACTTTTAATATATTTAATCTCTTTAAGTGCAGATATTTCTGGATTGAATTTTCCGTAATTCACGTTAGCCAATTCTTGTTTGGAAAAAGAAGACATTTCAAAAACCGCTACACGACCAGCGAGTGATTCTGAAACCCCTTTCATCATCTCGAATTTTTGTGAGCCAGTTAGCCAAAATAGTCCATTATTTTGCTTTCCTTGGTAACCAAGTTTATCAGATATATCTTTGATAGTTTCTAAAATCGAAGGTACTTTTTGGAATTCATCGATTAATATTGGATAACCATATGTTTCAAAAAACAAAGTTGGGTCAGTTTCTGCTAAACGTTTCGCTTGCCTGTCATCAAAACTTACATACCTACGGTTAGATTCTTTGATGTGATTCAACATAGTGGATTTACCAACTTGTCTTTGCCCACAGACCATAATAACTGGATATACTTTGCTAGCTTGGATAATTGCTTCTTCAATATTTCTTTTGATATACATAAAAACTCCGAGTTTTCTAAAGTCTAATTTTATTTTACTCGTGTTTTTCACTTTTTCAACTATTTGTTTGTTATCTATATAAGATTTACTTATAATGTATCATGTGTTTCAGTGAAACACTATCAACATCATTTATATAAGGACTCCCAATATGAAAATATCAAAAATTGCATTATTACTTGTCAGTACCACTATGTTAGCGGCGTGTTCTTTTTCCTATGAAAGACACGAAAGTCATAGCCACAGTGAATTTTATACTCACTTTGAAACAAGAGATCCTATTTCATCTAGTGATAATTCTAGTAGTAAAGAAACAGTTTCTTCAAGTACAGCTATAACTAGTAACACCACTGCATCATCAAGTGTAACGCCTGCTTCAAGTTCAAATGCCACTACTAGTTCAGCAGCGCAAGTGACCGATAAAGAATTAACGATTAGTTTTTATAACCCAACATGTGGCTCATTGAGCACAGAAGTTTTGAATACAAGATTAGCGACTTATATGAATGAAGTTGCAGGCACTACTTTCGTAAGCGCTATTAAAAACACAAAGTGCCAAGTATCTAATAACATTCCCGCTGATGGAGAAAAAGTACTAATCATCGGTGCTGCTAGTGCTCAAGGTTCATTAGAATTCACATTCGCTGAAACGATTAAATCAATCACTATTACCGCTCAAACATATCATAAACCATATAAGGATTATGCTACTGGTAATACCGTTGCTAATGTTGATCCAAATTCAGTTTTATATATTAATGAAAACCATAATGTGGATTTAAAACCAGCAGATGAACAACCAGTTGAAAAATCATATTCTGAAGCAATAAATAGTAAGACTTTAAAACTATCAACAAGTGAAGAAGAAAAGAGTAGAGTGTTTATTAAATCAATTAAGTTCGTTTATTAATTTAAGCGATACGGGTAT
>CACYSA010000009.1 GCA_902777015.1 uncultured Erysipelotrichaceae bacterium
AATGATGTAAACACCATTTCTTGCACCATAGATGTACTTTTTCATCTTTGGGTTCCATCTACGGGTTTGATGACCAAAGTGAGCGCCAGCTTCGAGTAATTTTCTCATTGTGATAACTGGTGCATCAGGATCATGCATAACTGCTTCCATTGTAGCAGCTTGTTCTGGAGCAGCTTCAACTTTAGCTTCTTCGAGAACTTCTTTCTTTTCTTCTGCCATTTTTAGGCCTCCTTTTGTTTGTACCTCCATTGCTTCGAAGAACCCGACCACTTGTTTTATAACAAGCACATTGGCGGTTCAATCCACAATGTGTGTATTTGCTGTAATCACAGCGCTTAATATCTTACCAAAGCGCATTTGCGCATGCAAGAGAAAAATAATATTTATTATTGCCGATTATAAATAGCCGTACTCTTTCAAAAGTTCATAGGCTACATCATGCAAACCTTGTTCACTGAGATTAGCACAGTTAGATTCTGTGCAGACTTCATTTCCATCCACGAGAACATGTAAAGTTCCTTCATCGTCCAAATAATAATCAAACATAACTTTATTTCTTCTTTGCCCTTGGGTGCGCAGCCATATATGTTTCCTTCATCGCTTCTTCGGTGACGTGAGTATAGACTTGAGTGGCATTGATGCTTTCGTGTCCAAGCAATTCCTGGATGACGCGAAGGTCCGCGCCATTCTCTAATAGGTGGGTAGCGAAACTGTGTCTAAGTATGTGTGGGTGTAAACCTACATATAGCCCTATTTTTTCTTCTATAGAATCTAGGATATATTCCAATCCTCTAGTGGTTAAAGCTCCACCATTGGCGTTGAAAAATAAAGGCGCAAATAAAGGCACTTCTTTACCTTTGGTTCTTTGTTTTTTCTCCCACTTAAGATATTTAGGAACAAGATCTTTTCTATCGTGATCAATGTAATTTTTTAATGCTTTTTGACATTCTGATGTAAAAGGAATGATTCTTTCTTTGTTTCCTTTTCCTAATACACGTACCACTCTTTCTTTTAATGAAACTGATTGCAAATCAAGTGTCACCAATTCAGCGGCACGGATACCTGAATAATATAGCAAATTGAGAATAGCCTGGTCTCTAGAAGCTAATTCATCTGTTCTTTCTGAATTCCTCTTAAGAAGTTCAGCAACTTGATCTTTATATAGGCCATGTGGATATTTAGTTTCCACTTTAGGAGCGTCCACGAAAATGAATGGGTTATCATCTATATAACCTACATTAACCATATACTTATAGAAGTGTCTTAAAGATGACAGTCTTCTTTTGCAACTTCTTTTGCTTATTCCGTGATTAAGTTCTTCGGTTAAGAAATTACGAATACAGATGACATCTACATCCCCTAATAGGACACCTTCTTTAAATATGAAATCACAAAATTTATCAATGTCTTCTTGATAACTATTCACAGTCTTGGGTGAATAATTTCTCACATTTTGTAAATGCGCTAAAAATTCTGATTCTGGTTTATTCATATAAAACTAGTATAGCAAAGATAAGAAAAAAACGGATTAATTCCGTTTCTTCTTGATGATTTTTTCCATGTGATTGCACTTTGGATAATTGATGCAACCTAAGAAATAACCATATCTACCTTTCTTCTTGACCAAATAGCCATCACAGTCCGGGCAGTCTTTCACTTTCTTTTCTTCTTCCACTGTTGGAGAGGAATTAGAGGAAGCGACTTTTCTTGTATAGCGACATTTTGGGAAGTTAGAACAAGTGATGAATGAACTACCACCTTTATTTCTTAAGAGAAGTTCACCACCACATTCTGGACATTTTTCACCAATTGGTGTTGGTGCGGGTGCAGTGCTTTCTTGCTTTTGAACGTATTTACATTCTGGGAAGTTAGAACAGCCAATGAATTGACCGTTCTTGCCTACTTTGATGACAAGAGGCGCACCACAAACTGGACATTTATCACCAGTTTCAACAAAGCTTTCTTTATACATGATTTTACTAACTTTATCGAATAATTCGATAAATGGATAATAGAAATCATTTAAAATCTTGCTTCTTGATTGGCTACCATCTTCAATGTTATCGAGTTTCTTTTCCATTAACGCTGTATATTTGGTATCGACGATTTCTGGGAAATATTTGTTCAAGACAACAGATGTTAAGTTACCTTGTTTTGTGGTAATTAAGATACCATTTTCATCAGTAACATATTTTCTTTTTCTGATTGTATCGATTGTGGAAGCATAAGTGGATGGACGACCAATACCAACTTCTTCCATTAATCTAACAATCTTGGCTTCGGAATAATGGGCTGGTGGTTGTGTGAATTTTTGTTCTGTTTCTTTAAACACCACATCAAACACTTCATCATTAGCGAAGTCTGGGAAATATTCGTAGTGATTATCTTCTTTTTCTGCATCTTTATAGACCGCTTCATAACCTTGGAATAAGGTGCGAGTGAGATCTAATTTAAATGTGAGTTTGTTACCAGTAAGATAAACAGTCATTTGTTCATCTTTCTTTGGTGACATGAGTGAGGCGAGTGTACGATTATAGATCAATTTATATAAGTTATACTGATCGTTAGTTAAGAACTTTCTCACTGATTCAGGAGTACGGTGATTACTTGTTGGTCTAATAGCTTCGTGAGCGTCTTGCATCATACTCACTTGTCTAATCTTTTTAGTGTGACCTAAGTATTCTTTACCGAATTTTTCGGTAATATATGCGGTTGCGCGTTGCACGAATGTTGGTGATAGACGTGTACTATCAGTACGCATATAGGTAATTAAACCAACGTGTTCACCATCAACTTCAATACCTTCATATAATTGTTGGGCAACGAGTTGAGTTTTCTTTGTTTTGAATTTTAAACGAGAGAAAGCTTCTTGTTGTAATGTGGAAGTAATGAATGGTTCTTTACTGTCACTAACTTTGATCTTTTTCTCGATATTAGAAATGCTTAATTTATCTGGGATACGGTCTAAAATCGCATGGGCTTTTTCACCATTTGATAAGTCGACTTCTTTACCGTCGTCAGAAAGCAATGTCACATTAAAATCTTTACCAAAGGCATTGATTTTAGTGGATATTGTCCAATATTCTTCTGGAACGAATTTTTCAATTTCCGCATCGTGATCCGCGATCATTTTTAATGTAGCGGATTGCACTCTACCACCGGAACGTGAATGAATCTTCTTGAAAAGAAGAGTGGATAATTTAAAACCGATAATACGGTCGATAATTCTTCTTGTTTCTTGAGAGGAGACAAGGTTTTGATCGATGGTTCTTGGATGACCCATCGCTTCTCCAATTGAGTCACGAGTAATTTCATGGAACTCTAATCTCTTGGTAGTATTAACATCTAATCCAAGCACTTGCGCTAAATGCCAAGCAATCGCTTCACCTTCTCTATCAGGGTCGGTTGCCAAGATGACTTCGTCACATTTGTCCATCGCGTTTTTAAGGTCGCGAATAATATGCTGTTTATCTTTATTGACGACGTATGTTGGGGAGAAATCATTCTTCACATCAACACCTAAACCGTCTTTTCCTGATGTTGCTAGGTCACGGATGTGACCAAGAGAAGCCATAACGATGTAGTTGTCACCTAGATAGCGCTTGATTGTGGTACATTTGGCTGGTGATTCAACAATAACTAACTTCATAATTAACTTCTTTCGACACAAAAATATATGCCTCTATACTGTGCTTGTCAACGAACATTTTCCCTTATTCCTTAATTAAATATAAGAGAACTATATTTAAGAAAAATTTATCTTTTTAATCCCACTTGAGTTGCTTGATGATTTCCTTTCCATCTTTTGCAAAAAATGCACCCTCAAGCAAAATTTCGTTATTGATCGCATCTTCAGTAAAAGGTGTTGGAACCACAAATATTGGTTTACTCATTTCCGCCATCATATTGATAGAAGACATTGTGCCACTAAACTGTGACCTTATTTGCGGAACTAATAAAGCATCAGATAACGCTGTGACAATACGATTGCGAATAGGAAAATGATAACCGGCGGGTTCTGACATATTTGGATATTCACTAATAACTAAATGTTTTTTCTTGAGTTCTTTATAAAGTTTATAGTTTTCAGGTGGATAACAATTATCTATACCTGAACCTAAAACTGCGATTGTACGGCCACCATTTCTTATTTGAGCTAAATGTCCGACTGTATCTATTCCTCTAGCCATACCAGAAACAAGAACAGTTCCTTTTGCCATATCACTTACATAGTAATTAGTGACATTGACTCCATATTCGGTACAGTCTCTTGAACCCACAACACCATATTTATGATGACGATCATCTAATAGAGTAATATCTCCATAATAGAAAAGCACTATAGGTGGGCGACAAGAATTCTTAAGTTTCAATGGATAATCATAATCTAAAATTGTCATTACTTTACTTTTTACAGTGCTACAAGCTTTTTCAACTTCTTCTGGTGTGACTTTAAGTTCCTCATGTAATTCCAAAGCTGTAATTATTTTTGAATAATCGCCATCGTACTTAAGAGCAAAATAAATTAATAGTTTTCTAGAATCATTGAAGTACATAAATAAAAACCTCCTATATCTTTAGTAGGAGGCATTTTTCAATTTTGTCCGAAACTTTTTAAAATAATTTTACTTTTTCGATAAAACAAGCTCTTACAGGAGCGTAAGTATAACGATGCAAGTGTTTTACTGGGCCATACTTTTCAAGCGCTTCTAGGTGGTCTTTTGTTCCATATCCTTTGTTTTTCTTGATGTTGTATTGAGGATATTTTTCATCTAATTCTAAGCACAAGCGATCACGCGAAACTTTCGCTAAAATTGAAGCCGCGGCAATGCATAAAGATTGGGCATCACCATGTATGATATCAGCGACTGGTTTTGGGTAATTTGGCATCTTCATCGCGTCCGTTAAAACAAGATCAAAATCATGATTTAATTTATCGATTGCGCGTTGCATCGCAAGCCTAGAGGCGTTATAAATATTAACCTCATCAATCTCATCAGCATCAACAGAAGCAATGCCATAAGCAATAGCGTTATTGATGATGAAGTTATAGGCTTCTTCTCTTTTCTTAGCACTCAACTTTTTTGAGTCATTAATTAAAGGAGAAGTAAGACCTTGAGGGAGTATTACAGCAGCGGCAAAAACAGGTCCAAGAAGACAGCCTCTTCCCGCTTCATCACATCCCACTATAAAGTTATATCCTTGAGCGTAATATTGCTCATCTAAATCAAGCGCCATATTTTTCTAAAGTGATTTGGCCTAATAAGCCATCTTTGAATTCTTTGAGCAATAATGCTTCAGATCTTTTTAAATCGTTTTGACCAACGCCATCGACAAGTTTTCTTTTTTCTGAAATTTGATTTAAGACCACTAGTCGGTCACCAATGGTCTCAATGCCGAATCTAGAAAGTAAGGCAGACGGGTATTGGTTTCGTAAATAGGCCAAAAGTAGCTCTCCAAGTGTCTCATTTGGGAGGATATCCTCGCGAATTGAACCAATTAAGGCGAGATTTGCAGCCTTTTTCTGATTTTCATAGCTCATTGGCAAGATTCCAGGAGTGTCTAAAAGCAAGAAATCTTGATTAACTTTAATCCATTGCTCGCCACGTGTAAAACCAGGCTTATTTTGGACGCCCGCTGCTTTACGTTTGGCAATTCTATTGATTAAAGAAGACTTGCCGACATTAGGTATTCCAATGATCATTGCTCTTATTGGTTGTGGTTTCATTCCTTTAGCTTTTTCTTTAGCCCATTTATCTTTTCCTAAATTAATAACAGCTTTAGAAAGAATGTTTTCCGCACCACTTTTTTTGAGGTCTAAAGTTAGTACTGAATCATATTTTTGTTTAAAGAAATTTATCCATTCTTTAGTGGCTTCTGGATCCGCTAAATCTATCTTTGTTAAGACGATTAATTTCTTTTTATTTTGAATTAATTTTTCTAAATTTTCGTTAATAGAAGAAAGAGGCGCTCTCGCGTCTAAAAGCTCAATTATGACATCAACAAGTTTAACCTTCGTTTCTACTTCGTTTAATGCCTTATTCATGTGTCCTGGGAACCAATGAATTTGTTGTGCCATCCTCTTCTCCTTTAGTAATATTTTGGCCAAGAATACTGTTTGTTATTAATGTCATAAACTGGCTCAATTTCATTATAGCAACGGTCACACAAACCACTACTATAACTCTTAAATTTTTTACCACAATTTGTGCATTGATATTCCTTGATGTAGAGCTTTCCTTTGCCTTCGATTGCCACTAATACACCATGGATATTTTCATAGGTAATTGGTTTACCGATTGTGTAGCTATCTCGGCTTGCTTCTCTATTATCACCTAACACCCAATATTCGTTATCTTTAAGTGTTAATGGACCAATGTCTTTGCCTTCGAAATCTTCTTCAACACTTGGGTTTGTTTTAAATGTATAAGAGATTACTTTATATTCTTCGTTTTGTAAAACATATAAACGACCTTTTTCAATTTTGAATGTTTCGTTTGGTAAAGCAATGATACGTTTGATTTTCTTTTTAGCGTTCTTTCTTAAAGTGTTTGTTGCTAAATCATAATCAATATTGTCTGGGTAATAAGTACTAACGATACTATATCTTTTAATATTCTTTTTAGCGGAATTATGTGTATCGACAATGCCGAAATCCACGACTGATCCAACAGACTCTCCAGTAGCACCATTTAATGTTGGTGTCATAGACGAACCTGAAACATATATTAATTCGTAATAATAATTATGAAATAGCAAAGCACCACTAGCGCAGATCGCTAAAATCATCACAAATGTTGCTAAGGCTTTTAATATGTTTATTACTTTCTTATTTTTCATCCTTCTCATTATATGAGGTTTTACGCGCATAAGGCAATAAAAAAGGGCTTTTATCAAGCCCATTTTTATCTGTTAGCGTTGTATTAGAGAATTTCTTTAATACGAGCAGATTTGCCAGACAATTTACGGATATAAGTGATCTTATTTCTTCTAACTTTACCCTTACGGATAACTTGGATAGAAGCAATAGATGGAGAATGAACTGGGAAAGTTCTTTCAACACCGATGCCACCGCTCATTTTACGAACTGTAAATGTGGCGGAAACACCACCTCCACGACGGGAAATAACGACGCCTTGGAAGTTTTGGATACGAGCCTTGTTACCTTCAACAATACGGACGGAAACTTTGACTTCGTCACCAGAATTGAATTCTGGTAAATCATTACGTAATTGACTAGCGGTGATCTCATTGACTAAATTATTGTTCATAACTTGTGTGACCTCCTTCAAGCAATTGTTCTCTTGATGTTCATTCTCATCTTGACAGCGGAACATCCGTATCATGTTCTATAAACATGCTTGATTATAATACCAATATGGAATAGTCTTTGCAACCACTTTTTTATAAAAGATATTAAGTGTAAAGCAAAAATGCTTGACACCATATCTTATTACTAGTAATATTGCTACGGACATAAAAATTAGGAGGCTATTATTATGGCAGTTAAAATTAGATTAACAAGAATTGGTAGACATAAAGATCCATTCTTCCGTGTCGTCGCCGCTGACAGTCACTTCGCTCGTGATGGTCGTATCATTGAACAAATTGGTTACTATGATCCAGCCAAAGGTATCGAAAGTGCCGTCATCGATGAAGAATTAGCATTAAAATGGTTAAACGCTGGTGCTGTTCCAAGTGATACAGTTAAAGCTATGTTCAACCGTAAAGGTATCAATGCTAAATACGTTGCTAATAAAAAAGCAAAATAGGAGAATCAATGATGGATTACGAGAAAATTGTTAAAACAATCATTGATCCTATCGTTGAAGATTCCGATTCAGTTCTTCTCAGAGTTAACGAAGAAGAAAAAGACGTCTTAATTATTATCGCAGCAGAAAAAGATGATACCGCTAGATTGATTGGTCGTAAGGGCTTAATCGCTAACGCTATCAGAGAAGTTGTTTCTGTCGCTGGTAAGAGTGAAGAAAAACACGTCCATCTCAAATTTGAATCTTTTGATGATGAAAGAAAAGAGGATTAATCCTCTTTTTTGTTGATATTATGCAAGAAGAATATTTATTACTTGGTTATATCACTGATGCCTTCTCTTTAGATGGCACTTTTAAGGTACTCAGTAAAACAGATTTCGCTGAAACGCGTTATCAAGAAGGTAAAGATATTTATCTATGTTCTCCAAGAACTAAAGAACGCCAAGTGATGACTGTTGAAAGCTATCGTGGAAACGGACAATTTGATTTTGTTAAGGTCAAAGAAGTCAACAGTAAAGAAGAAGCTCTTGCGTTTAAGGGCTATGAAATTAGAGCCTTAAAAGACTACCATTCTTTAGCAAAAGATGAGTATTACTTTGTAGACCTTGTAGGTTGCAAGGTTTTAAATGAAAAGTTAGAAGAATTAGGAACTGTTTCTCAAGTTGAGGAGTTCCCAGCGCAGCTCACATTACGTGTAAAAAGAGCGGGCAAAGAAGATTTCTTCGTGCCATTTGTTAAAGCATTTATTAGAAGAGTAGATATCAACAAAAAGGAAATTGAGATTAATGTCATTGGGGGTATGTTATGAGAATTAGCATCTTAACTTTATTCCCTGAATTCTTTGATGGATTTTTAACTAACTCCATTATTAAACGCGCAATTGCAAAAGAAAAAGTCGAAATCGAAATAATTAATATTAGAGATTTTACCACTGATAAATATGGCCGCGTTGATAGCGCACCTGTAGGCGGTGGCGCTGGTTTAATTATGAAGTGCCAGCCAATTATCGATTGCTTAAAAAGTGTTAAAAAAGATAATAGTCACGTGATCTTACTTTCTCCTAGAGGAAAGACTTACAATCAAGCCCGTGCCCGCTATTTTGCCAAAAACTATGAACACCTTATCCTTATTTGTGGTCATTATGAAGGTACTGATGAACGGATTAATAAATATGTTGATGAATTAGTGTCTATTGGTGATTACATCTTAACAGGCGGAGAAATTGGTGCGGAAATCATCTCTGATTCTATTATCCGTTTACTCGATGGCGTGATCGCTTCTGAATCAATCGTTGATGAATCTTTTGAAAACGGATTATTAGAATATCCTCAATATAGTGAACCATTTGAATATGATGGTGATTATATTCCAGATATCCTTTATTCAGGTAACCATCAGGCTATTGAGAAATGGAGAAAGAAGCAATCTTTAAAGCTTACAAAAGAATATCGTCCAGACTTATTAAAGGATTATCCATTAAGTAAGCAAGAAAAGAAATTAATGGATGAACTTGATAGTAACGAAACTCCTAAATGGGAAAAAGACGCAATTGAAAAAGGCAAAAAATTTATTAAAGAAAAATAGGTTAGTTTTAAGTACAATAAAAGCAGACTTTTTAAAGAATTAGATCTGCTTTTTTTTATACTAGATGTTTTTAACTATTTTTAGGATGTTTTTACCATCTTTATATTCATAAGTCATATCATCCATACTTTTCTTAACCATGAATATTCCCAATCCTCCTTTTTGACGTTCCATCAAGGAAAGAGAAGTATTAGGATCAGGTTTAGCAAGAGGATTATATTCGCTTCCTGAATCAATAAACGTGATTTCTATTGAAAGAGGGTCTTCATTCATTGAGACTTGAATGACAGCATCACCGCTAGAAGAGCCATAAGCATAATTTGCAATATTAACAAATATTTCTTCAACAGCGATATCAATCGTTGTCTGTGTCTTCATTGGGCAATCAACTTCTTCAAGTTTTTGATCAATAAAAGCTTGTACTTCTTCTAAATTATTGACATCCGCTTTGACGATTAACTCTTCAACGTTTTTTGTTTCTTTTGAGGCTTCTATTGGGTTTGAGCCGATATATCTTATGCCCAACATTGTTAAGTCATCAAATTGTGGAGCATCTTTAACAAAGCCATCAACGGCTTTTTTAACGCCTTCTAGGACTTCTTGCTGAGAAATACCTTGAGGAAGATTATTCAAGGCTTCAACTGTGCGATCAGTTCCAAAAAGCTGCTTATTTGCATTTGTGGCTTCAGCGACACCATCAGTGTAAACGAATATTTGATCACCGCTTTTGAGTGTGATTTCCATATCTTTATATTTGGAATTTGGCATCGCACCGATGGCTAAGCCATGTATATCTTTAAATATTTCATATTTGCCATTTACATTGATAATTGGATATTCATGTCCCGCACTAGAAGTGACTAGTTTGCCTGTGCTAATTTCTAATATACCAAGCCAAACTGTCACAAACATATGAGCTTTGTTACTAGCGTAAACCGCCCTATTGACTCTTTCTAGTATCTCAGAAGGCTTTCCACCGATTAAAGCGTGGTCGTTAATAAGAATCTTACTAGACATCATAAATAACGCCGCAGGAACGCCTTTTCCTGAAACGTCGGCAATTACCATGGCTAAATGGTCATCATCAATCATAAAGAAGTCATAAAAGTCACCACCAACTTCTTTAGCGGGAGTCATAGAAGCATAAATATCAAATTCATGTCTATCTGGGAAAGGAGGGAAAACTGATGGAAGGGTATTTGCTTGGATTTCTGTACCCATATTAAGCTCAGTTTCTGTCGCAGTCATTTTCTTGTTATTATCGTTAAAAATAACGCAATACATCACGATTAGAGACATTAAAACAAAGCCATATTGAGCCGCCGCCCCATGTTCTCCACCGACAAGGTAATAGCCAATGCCTGGGAAAACAACAAATAGCAAGGCCGGAATCTTTTGATTCCAAGGAGCGTGGCAAATAATTATATGAACAATTCCAATAATAAAAACTATATCAGGAGCAATATCCATGAGCCAAGCAAGGGAGGTATAGGCAAAAACACCCTGTTCATCAACAGCAAATGTTAATGGATAGATAATATTAATTAATATAATAAGAGTACCTAATGAAGCTAAAATAGGCACTATTATATCAGTAATCTTGGCTATTTTGCCTTCAATACTAAGTAATTTTTTAATGTAATAATAATAAAGATCAACAATTAGTGCCAAATCAAGGAAACTAGAAAGAACGCATAATGTTAAATGTAAGATTCTTAACTCGGATAAGCCGGATACAAATAGCATTAATTCATTAATTAAAAAACTTGTACTGACCATCAAGATGAGAAGTCGAAAGATTAAAGTTCCTTCTCCTTTTTGTCTTAAACACCCATAAAAAAGAGCAACACAAATAATGGCACCAATCGTGTCAACACCAAAATCAAACAAATATGATTGGATCCTTGCTACCTCAAAGTTAATATCACTCCAAACAATGAGAAAAATCCCTACCGCAATGGTATAGACTAATCCTAATACGTTGAACCAATTAATCTTTTTTAACATAATAATCTTCTTTTCAAAGAGAATATAAGAGAAAGAACGGATTATAAGATGTCCGTTCTAAATTATAGAGATGTTTATTTATTCAATATTGAATACTTGGATGAATCCTGTGACATCAAAAATCTCACGTATTGCTTCACTAACATGGACAAGAACCATTTCACCTTTACCATCTAATTGTTGCGCAGCACCAAGTAAAACTCTTAAGCCAGCAGAAGAAATATAAGCTAATTTATCAAGATCAAGAACAAGCTTTTTAGCGTTGCCAATAATCTTGTTAAGTTCTGCATCAAGTTGTGGAGAAGTTAAAGTATCTAATCTACCGTCAACCAAAACGGTATATGTATCTCCATCTTTATTTACCGAAACTTTTAATTTTGATTCTGTATTCTTTTTACCAAATAATCCCATATGTTTTTCTCCTGTTTATATTGTAATCCTATTACTCACTAACTTTCATTTCTTTTCTTTTAGAAATAATTAACATAATTGCAATACCGATGCCTGCACCAACTACCGCGCCAATACCTGCAAATAAGAAGCCAGTACCAGTAGAGAAGTTAGATCCAGCAACAGATGCTTTAGGTAAAGCAGATTCATCAACTTGGAAATATACATATGTACCTTTAGGCGTGTCGTTATAGCAATAATAAGCGCTAGTCAAGTTATAAGCATTTTCAGTTTCAAAATTATGGATACCTAAATTGGAATATCCAGTTGGGATGTTAGATGTACCTTTAACAACTAGAAGAGAGTCAGCTTTAATTGGAGCATGACCATCTTCTCTAACATAATATAAAGCTAACCATTCTTTACCAACATCACCATTAAGGTCAGCGTAGTTTTGAAGTTGCTCATAGTAAGGAGCATCACTCTTACGATTACATTCTGCTACTCGATAATAAGCAGAATCGTTTCTCTTAACCATTGTTTTACCATTTACTTCTTCAGTAATTTTAGTTTCTTCAACGATATATTTTGGAATTGGGGTATATTCGACTTGATAATAGGCTTGCAATTCTTGAACTGTACTAATAATTGAGTAAACTGCTAAGGCCGCCATCGCGACAGTAAAAGCTGCACCTAAATAAGTACAAATCTTTGATTTAGTAGCTAATTGTGAGACAGTTTTATCATAAGTATAAGTGCAATCTCCAGCATATTCTTTTCCGACTACCTCTTCAAGCATTTCCATTCGGGTCTCTAACAAAGCATCTCTATAAGAGCTTTCAAATGCCTTAGAGACTTTATCATGCATTAAATCCCATAATTTGTCAGAGAATTTTAAATTAATTGTTTTAACTGCATCCTTTGCGCTACTTAACATTTCAAAAGTCTTAGCATAAGGCGCTCCAATCACCCAAGAAGCAATCATACCAGCGGTAGCAACTGCAGTCGCACCCCATAAAACATAAGTTGTGGCACTTAATGGTGAATCTACAACTGCATCATTTTTCATGGCTTCTGCTCTAAGAGCTTTATTAGTTAAAGCAACCTTGCCTTTTTCAAATATTTCTCTATTGACGCCTTCAAAGATAGAAACAGGTTCAATATCGCCTAATTCGTTTGCTTCGTAACTTGTCGCATCCGCAGTTGCAATTGTAACTAGGTCTTGAAGAGAAAGGAAATCTAATCCAGCGAGTTGGCCTGCAGAAAGTGAGGCAACAATTGGATATAAGTTTCTAATGCCGTCTCCATTAAATGCACTAGCGTCTTGCATAAAGAATTCAGCAAGAGTTGTACCATCATCGAAATCATAATCAATTTCATCCATACGTTCTTTTGCGGCAACAAGTTCGAGATCAAGAGTATCATTGGACATTTCACAACTAGTCACAACCTCTGCGGCAATAGATTCGCCGTTTTCGTTAAGTTCTTTGTTGTCGTTATATTTTTCCATTGAGTCGATTTTTTCTTCATATTCTTGTTCTTTAAAATTCAACAACTCATTGGCCTTATTATCATAATCTAAAAGAGCGTAATTAAAGACATCCCATTTTTCTAATAATTGTTTAGCACTATCTTCATACGTTTTATCTAAGGTTGTATCAACTTCAGTAATATCGACACCTTGATAAATTAATTTATCTTCTAAAGCTTCTAAAGAATTATCTTCTAATCTCTCAATCCAGCTTGTTTCCGCTGTATCAGTAGCTTTAGTTAATAAAGTTTCCATCGTCAGCATATTTTTACCATTCGCTTGCATAACGATAGTTGCGATATCAGCATGTTGTTTCTTTTCTTCGATAGATAAGGCGTTATATGCGGTATCTCCTAATTCGTATTTAGTTTCATTCACTAATAAATCACCGAGGAGTCCACCTGTATCATCATCTTTAAGTTTATTAAGCATAGACTTCATATATGTGGCACGAGCTTTGTTTGCTGGATACTCGGATTGTAGATTAGTTCTATATTCTTGGAGAGTCGCTAAAAATCTTTCTATGAAAGGTAAGATCTCTGTCTTTAAACGAGTTTCCATTAAAGATTCATAGTCTCTGATGCTATAACCGCCTCTCATATTCATAACCGCTAAGTCGGTAATAGCTTGAGTTGGATCATTAGTGATTTTATAACCTAAATAGACTTTCTTTTGTCCTCTACCCATAGTAGGATCTTTAGAACCAGCATCTTCATTTAAGTCTGCATATTTTCCATCTTTAGATAGAATAGTAAAACCTTCTTCAAGGAGCTCTTTAACCGCTCCAGCTTCGGTTTTATCCATTCCTACCTTGACTTCGGAAATGTATTTTGTTTCACCCGCTGCCATTGCAGGAGCGTAACGAGCTGGAATAGAAACTCCTAAGGCTACCACCATAGCGGCAATTGTTAATTTAGAAAAGATTTTTAACATGACTAATTCCTCCTACATCTTTTTATTCTTGAGTTACTTTTGTTTCTTTCTTTTTGTTGAGCACAAACATGATTGCAACCGCAATGCCTGCACCAACAACAGCGCCAATACCAGCGAATAAAACTGCAGAACCAGTTGAGAAGTTAGATCCAGTAACTGAAGCGTTTTTAATAGCGGATTCATCTAAATTGAAATAGACATAAGTTCCTTTATTTGGATCGTTATAGCAATAATATTTACTTGTTAAGTTATAAGCATTTTCAGTTTCAAAATTATGGATACCTAAATTGGAATATCCAGTTGGGATAGTAGAAGTTCCCGTTACTACTTTTAAGCTATCAGCTTTAATTGGAGCGTGGCCATCTTGTCTAGCATAATATAATGCCAACCACTGCTTACCAACATCACCATTAAGATCAGCGTAGTTTTGTAATACATCGTAGAAATCAGCATCTGGTTTACGGTTACATTCCACGACTCTATAATATGCAGAATCATTTCTCACCACAGTTGTGACACCGTTTTCCGTTTTTGTGATGTCTGTCTCTTCAACAATATATTTTGGAATTGGAGTGTATTCGACTTTGTAATAATCGAGTAATTCTTTAATTGTGGACCAGATAGAGACAGCTGCAAGAGCCGCCATCGCGACAGTAAAAGCTGCACCTAAATATGTTGCAATTTTGGATTTAGTAGCTGCATTAGCGGCCACTTTTTCAAAAGATGTTTTACCATCTTGAATTTGCTTAGCGACTTTACTGCCATATATACCTTCTAATCTAGCATTATAAATCTCTTTAGCGACACGTTGGTCTTCAAGGGCATTAAATGCGCTAAATGAAACTTTTTCCATACCAGGGGTTTGTGTTATTCTAACGTAATCTTTTGTAAGGGATGGGAGTTGGGCTAAATATATTGATTTAGCAGTTTTGGCTGCTGCGACAGAGGCAGTAGCGAAATCCTTAAGTTGTGAAGCAAAAGCAAATGAAGCAATCATACCCGCTGTTGCAAGAGCGGTCGCTCCCCAAAGGATATAAGTTGTTGCACTTAATGGATGATCAACAACTGCATCATTCTTCATCGCTTCAGCACGTAATGCTTTATTTGTTAAAGCGACTTTACCTTTTTGGAAGATTTCTCTATTGACGCCTTCATAAATAGAAACTGGCTCAAGATTGCCTAAATCGTTTGCTTCGTAACTTGTCGCATCAGCAGTCGCAATGGTAACTAAGTCTTGAAGAGATAAGAAATCAAGACCTGCTAGTTGACCTGCAGAAAGTGAGGCAACGATAGGATATAAATCTCTAATACCATCTCCATTAAAGACACTTGCATCTTGAGCAAAGAATTCAGCAAGAGTTGCACCATCATCGAAATCATAATCGACTTCATCCATACGTTCTTTAGCCGCGATTAATTCTAGATCAAGAGTTGTTTCTACAAAGTCGTTTTGCACTTCTATACTAGCAACAAGAGCTTCACCGTTCTTATCTTTGTTTTGGCTATTTTCATCATATTGTTCAATGGCTTTAACTTGTTCATCAAATGCATTTTCACCAATATTAGCTAATTCATTAGCTTTATCATCATATTCATTAAGGGCTTGAGAAAATGTATCCCATTTTTCTAATAGTTTATTCGCGTCATCGCCATACATTCTATCTAGTGTTGCATCTTGTTCTGTGATATCAACACCAGCTTCATCTAATTGCTCTTTCAAATCATCGAGAGTGTTTTCTTCTAATCTATCAATCCAGCTTTTTTCATCTGTATCAGTAGCTTTAGTTAACAAAGTCTCCATAGATAAAGTAGATTTGCCGTTTGCTTGCATGATAATAGTAGCGATATCAGCGTGTTGTTTCTTCTCTTCATCGGATAAAGCAGCGTATTCTGTATCGCCTAATTCATATTTAGTTTTATTAATCAATAAATCACCTAATAATCCACCTGTATCGTCATCTTGGAGCTTATTAAGCATTGATCTCATATATTCTGCGCGAGCTTTATTAGCTGTGAAAGGAGATTTAAGGTTTGCTCTATATTCGTCAAGAGTGACTATAAATCTATCGATAAAAGGGAGAACTTCAGTTTTGAGCCTGGTTGCCATCAAGGCTTCATAATCTTTAATACTATAACCGCCTCTCATATTCATAACTGCTAAGTCAGTGATAGCAAAAGTTGGATCATTCGTGGTCTTATAGCCTAAATAGACTACTTTTTGTCCTCTACCCATGGTATCATCAGAACCAGCACCTTTATTTAAGTCAGCATTATTACCATTATCATCTTTTAAAATAGTAAAACCATCATCAAGAAGTGATTTAGCAGCACCTTCTTCAGTTTTATCCATACCCACTTTTATTTCGGAAATGTATTTTGTTTCACCTGCTGCCATTGCAGGAGCGTAACGAGCTGGAATAGAAACTCCTAAAGCTACCACCATAGCGGCAATTGTTATTTTAGAAAAGATTTTTAGCATGCTACATCCTCCTACATCTTATTTATTCTTGAGTTACTTTTGTTTCTTTCTTTTTGTTAAGTATTAACATAATCGCAATACCGATACCTGCACCAACAACTGCACCAATACCTGCAAATAAGAAGCCGGTACCAGCTGAGAAGTTAGATGCTGATAAAGAAGCACTCTTTAATACTGATTCATCAACTTGGAAATATACATATGTACCTTTAGGCGTGTCGTTATAACAATAATGTTTATCAGTTAAATTAAGAGTGTCACCACCAAACATATGGATACCTCTTTCATAACCTGTTGGTAAATTAGAATTACCAGTTACAACTTTAAGAGAATCCGCTAAAATTGGAGCTTGACCTTCATATTTCACGTAATAAAGGGCTAACCACTGTCTACCGACATCTCCGTTTAAATCAGCGAAGTTTTGAAGTTGCTCATAATAAGGAGCATCACTCTTACGATTACATTCTGCTACTCGATAATAAGCAGTATCATTTCTTTTGAGTATTGTCACTCCATTAATAGTTTCTGAAACCTCAGCTTTTTCAACCATGTATTTAGGAATAGGTGTGTAATCGACATTATAGTAGGCATTTAATTCTTGCACTGTGGTAATAATGGAATAAATTGCTAAAGCGGTCATGGCCACTGTAAAAGCAGCACCAAGATAAGCGCAAAATTTAGATTTGGCTGAGTAATTTGCTACAGTATCCCTATAATCATCTGCGTCTTCAAGAATAGTCTTTGCAGCTCTTGATCCGACTACTTTTTTCATTCCGTCATAATATTCATCATATTTTATTTTAAAATATTCTGGATTAGACTCTGCATATTTTTCAATTTTATCCGGCCATTTAGCAATATATCCTTTAATATAATGTAAATCATTTTTGACATGGTTAAAGTAACCAAACATTCCCCATGAAGCAAGCATTCCAGCGGTTGCGATTGTTGTCGCTCCCCAAAGAATCCAAGTATTTGTGCTTAAAGGAGAATCACTAACTGCGTCGTTTTTCATTGCTTCCGCACGCAACGCTTCACTAGTCAAAGCTACTTTACCCGTTGTGAAAATTTCTCTGTTAACTCCTTCATAAATTGAGGCAGGTTCAGCATCACCTAAATCATTACCTTCGTAATTTGTGGCATCAGCAGTCGCGATAGTAACTAAATCTTGAATAGATAAGAAATCTAGACCTGCGATTTGACCAGCAGATAAAGAGGCAACGATTGGATATAAATCTCTAATCCCATCGCCATTAAATACACTTGCATCTTGAGCGAAAAATTCAGCAAGAGTTGCACCATCATCGAAATCATAATCGACTTCATCCATGCGTTCTTTTGCAGCGACTAATTCAAGATCTAATACGCGGCTTGCTAATTCATCTCCTGTTTTTACACTTGTAACAACAGCGTTGTTATTTTTCTCATAATTTTTGCTATTTTCATCGAATTGATCAATCGTTTCAAATTGTTCATCATATTCGTGTTCGCCATAATTCGCTAAAGAGTTTGCCTTATCATCATAGTCGTTAAGAGCCTCTGAGAATGTATCCCATTTTTCTAATAATTTCTTAGCGTCATCACCATACATTCTGTCTAATGTAGCATCTACTTCAGTGATATCAACACCGTTATCTTCTAACTCTTGTTTTAAATCATCCAATGTATTATCTTCTAATCTATCAATCCAGCTTTTTTCATCTGTATCAGTAGCTTTAGTAAGGAATGTTTCCATTGATAAAGTAGCTTTACCATTGGCTTGCATGAGGATAGTTAAAATATCAGCATGGTTCTTTTTCTCTTCATCGCTTAAAGCGGCATAAGCAGCATCACCAAGTTCGTATTTAGTTTCATTTGCTAATAAATCACCCATTAAACCACCTGTATCATCATCAGTTAGATTGTTAAGCATGGATTTCATATATTGAGCACGAGCTTTATTAGATGCATAAGGAGAATTAAGATTATCCCTATATTCTTGTAAAGTGACTATGAATCTTTCAACGAAAGGAATTATTTGAACTTTTAATTTGTTTTCCATTAATTCTTCATAGTCTTTAATAGAATAGCCGCCTCTCATATTCATGACTGCTAAATCAGTGATAGCTTCTTTAGCATCAGTGGTTGTCTTATATCCTAGATAAACAATCTTTTGACCTCTACCCATTGTTGGATCTTTAGAGCCGGCTTCATAGTTCAAATCGGCATACTTTCCATCTTTAGAAAGGATAGTATAACCACCAGAAAGAAGTTCGCTTTTTGCTTCATCTTCGGTTTTACCGATACCCACTCTAACTTCGGAAATATACCTTGTTTCGCCTGCTGCCATTGCTGGAGCGTAACGAGCTGGAATAGAAACTCCTAAAGCTACCACCATAGCGGCAATTGTTAATTTAGAAAAGATTTTTAACATGATTAATTCCTCCTAAAGCCTATTACAACTAAGCTCTTCTCGAACTTCTTTTTCGAATTTCACTATATTCATTATTAAGATAAATATTGAAGTCGTCGATACGACCGTGGCATAAATCTTCGTATGAACGATAGCCACCAAAATTGTCGAATAAGTTAAAGTGATATTGTGCATTAACTTGTAATTTATTTGCTGCGGTGTTGCTATTACTAGTCACACGATGAATCGTTCCAACAGTCATGGATTCAGAAACGAAACCACCTGTGATTTCGCCCCATGACTTAGCACTACCATCTTCACGTTGAATGAAAGCAGTAATTCTATTATCAGTTGGAACATGATCATCATCGAATTTCACAATTCCAGCGTTAAAATCAACAACGGTTCTGAAATCGATGCTCGTAATATACTCCCATCTATAAATATTACTTTCTCCATCGCCTTCAACACTTGCGTCTTTTAGATAAGGCACTCTATCATATCTCGCAAAGGCAATCTTTGTGATTGGAGCGGTGAATATATCGGCAGGATCGTTTGATTTGATTTGAGATGAATCTAGACCAATTTTGCTATTATACGAAGTAGCAACTGCTGTAGAAGTATAGTACATATAGATTTCTGGTCCTTGCGTACCTGCATTCAAATTAATATTAGATACAGGCGCATAATGTATTTGATATCTTTCAGAATTGATACCTTCTGGATGGAAAGGTTCTCCAATCGTACAAACGATATCATAAACAGCACCTTGTTGTTGTTTTTTAAGTTCTGCTTCTCGAGCGGATTCAGTAGGTTGCATCTTGACCTTATCGTAATCAATCGTGTAACCTCGATAGCCGAAATAAACATATTTGCCACCAGAATCAACGTTTAAATCCATATCGCAGAATTCTGTACAGCCTTGCTCTAATAATGAGAGCATTGCCTCTTTTTTACTATTTCCTTCAGCGATATATAGTTTATTGAAATAAGTATTATTGCCATGTTCATAAGCAGCATGGATAAAGGCATTTAGATTACCATTGCCGTACATTTCTGCTGGTTCGGTAATAACTTTCTTACCGCCTTCATATGTGACAACATCTTCTTTATCACAACAAAGGACAGTCGCTTGTCCAGAAGTAAATGGATCACTACTAATTGATAATTCTGTTAATGGTTTACCTGGATTAGCACCTTTATTGTAAGTGTAATAGAGATAATAACTCTCATATTCCATCTTACCCTTTTTAGGATCGTTTCCATCTTTATCATTTTTCACAATTCTTAAAGGAGTTGTATTACTAGCACAGTAATACGTCATACCTTGAATTTGAATTTGTTCAGGAACGGCTTTTTCATTACTCTTAAAGAGTAATAATCCTGTCACAGCATCTTGCTCTTTATCAGTACGGGCTACTGAGATATAAGATGCATATTGATATTTATTGGCGGGTTCTAATTTTGATATCCCGTCTTTATTAGAGTAGTTAGTCCATTGATATTCTTTAGTAATACCCATGTTATAGACAATAACTTCGCCAGAACCAGCTTGACTGGCAATCATCATTGCTTGATGGTCAGTAGATTTACTTAATTCTTCATATTCATCATCAGCTTTTTTCTGACTTGTTGGGGTGTAATCTTCTTTACAGTAAGAACCAACAAATACACGAGAAATATATTTACCTTTAATAATTTCTTTTCTTAAATAAATATATTTTGTTGTGGATGCTTTCCAAACATCGTCATCATCGTCATCATAATAAATATCAGAATAGGCGATATTGTAGGCTTTTAATGAATATGGGTTTTTCATTTCTTGAATAGAAACAAAGTCACCAGTGCATTCTTGGCCGTTTAAAGTCTTTTCACCACTGACATCAAATGAAATTGTGTTATCTTCGAGTTTACCTGAATGTGAATTAGAAGAAATAATCACATCATCAAGAGTTAATGGGTTTTTGCCTTTTGTATAACCTGCGACATATAAACCAGTTGGCAAAAGATTTAACATTTTATAACCAAAATCAATGCCTTCAGGAAGGTCTCTAGTGTGTATATCATCAAAAAGTTCAGTAGTCAGCAAACGTTGGTTGATATATGCGTTTTGAGGTAGATATCCTCTAGAGGCAAAATTGCCTCCTACACCTTGATGAGCAAGAACGCTTGCTGCTACATAATTGATATTAGCTTCGGCAGAACCGGCTTTTTTATCAGAATAAGTCGACGCTTTAGAAAGTGTATAAGGTAAAGTTTCAACATAAGGTGAAGTCTGATATATAGCCATATCGTATAAAGCGCGATAAGGATTGTAACTATATGTATAACAAATATACATATATTTTTGTGAGCTATGAGTATCATGATCGTTCGCTCTACTTGATGAAGCAAGGTTATCAGATATTACCTCAGTATTTGGTACCTTTTTCACTTCATTAACAAGATCTCTCATGTATGATTTGAGTTTAATTGGGTAACTACCTCCTGACAAATCAGTATCAAAACCATGGAGGAAGTAGATACCAGAAAGATATTTTGTACCACTTGTATATTTCACTTCTGGTTCAAAATAGATAAGGGTTTTGGTATGACTCCATGAATTAGAATTGTTATACATTCTGATACCAATAGTAGAGAAAAGACCACTTGAAATATAAACAGTATTGAAATCATATGGCGCACCAGAGAAGGTTGTGACTGGTTCCCAACCAGCTTTTGCTTCACTATAATCGGTGACAATATGTAGTTTTCCTTCTTCGATTGGAGTACCCGCTTTAGCGCTCTTAGTGACATATAGTCCAGTTAAATTACCAGGACAGTCTTCATCTTCTTCACTAGTATTAGCTTTATAGCCAAGCACTCCAGCACAACCATAGCTTATATCACCAAAATTAGGAGTAGCATCAGGTAAGAATGTTGCCACTCTTATATCACGAATTGCATCATTAGGATCGGTTGTGAGTTGATAGCCAATATAAGTGTAATATGTCTCATCATCACTAAAATAATGTGCACTACCTGTAGTACTTGGAGAAGGAGTAAGATTACGGTCTAAAATGTAATAACCTTTAACAGTTATTCTATCTTTAGCTTCGGCTTCTGTTTTACCAGTTCTAACAATAATATCTCCATAATATTGTTTACCAGTCATTGTTGGAGTATAGCCTTCTGGAGCTTCCACCATTTCATTGTTGAGAGATTTAGCAGTATGGTAATGGATATAGATGCCATTCACATCATCGTTCTTAGCAAATGTGTTGCAGTTACCTGGGCTGACTTCACCAAAGAAATTGACTGAACTGTAGCCATTTTGCTTTTCACTATTTCCATAGACAATATTAAAGATTTTATTTTCATCATCAGCGATAATTGGACTACCAACACGGGTATCTTTTGTCGTATACATACAAACCCAACCCTTTTGTCCTTCGTAGCCGTTTAAATCGCCGATTTTTCCTTTATTGTTTCTAACAGCTTTATATTTGATGTTAGCGTTACCACTACTAGTTGTAGGGGCATCAACAACATAATCGGGCATATCTGTATATTCTTTTGGTTTGCTCTTTTCAATCATGTTGATAATCCATCTACACAAATAGTAAACAACCGTGAATACTAAGATTAATAAACCAAGGAACATACATACTTGTCCTAAAACTGAACCAATAGTGGTTAATACACCAATAACACTAGATAATGTAGACGCCACTGCTGCTGAAGCGAATTTAGCAATGATGGTTAATAGACCAACTAAAGCGTATTTACCAATAATAAAGGAAACAACAGTTAAGGCACTTGAAGCAATACCAACCCACTTCAAAACTCTTTCAACTGTCTCATGTCCTTCGTTAGATGTATCTTTTTCTAAAGCAGTTTGCGCTGCATTCTTTCTAATCGCATCAGAAGTATACGCCACTTTTGCGTTTTCAAAATCTGGATCAGCATTTAGCCAAATAGAATAAACATCATTTTCTGTCATGATTCTTAGTTTTTCTTTGGCTTTAGCTAATAATTCATTAAATTGAGGAGAACGCTCATTTTTACTAAGGTTAGATGCAGCACCGACTAAGCCTGAATACATCGTCATTTTACACTGAGCATAGCTCATGGAATCGATGATTGGATAAATCGACTTAAGGTCAACTGCATCTTTGGTAGTTTTACCTAAGTTAAAAATATATTCGCCTAAAGGCATAGCGTCAGTAGCCTGGTATTCATTTAATTTTTCATAAATATCAATATATAAAGAATCGGTTTCATCATTTTCAACCGTTTCAACATTTTCCACGTATTCTTCAACACTTCCTTCCGCAGTAATTTCTTTGCCGCTATAACGTTGCAAAGCATTATCAACATTAGATGCGAATTCTTGGAATTGTTTATGTAATCCTTGAGCGGAATCATCATATTGTTTACGAAGATCATCTTCTTCATCTTCGCTTAAGTCATCTTCAATGATGTCCCATAATGGGCTATCTATAACTTTAGCGGCCCAGCTATTATCTTCACCAGCTTCTTCAGCGTCTTTATCATATGGGGCTAAACCAGCAGAAAGATAACTAATAACTGAATTTAATGTGGAAGAGCTAGCTTGAACGATAAATCTAGCGTAGAAATCTTTTGTGCCTTTACCAGCGAGTAAGAAATCACCGAATTTTTGATTGCCTTCTTCCGGAACAACAATCATATTCATACCGTTATAAGCATCGATAGCTTTTGGACTTTCATCCGAGAAATTAGAAACAAACTCAATAGAAGCGGCTTCTAATGTTTCTGCTAATTCGGTTTGCTGTTTCATGTATTCTTGTTGCATCGAGGCTTTATCTTTAATTTCATAGCCGCGGTCCATAGCAAGAATTCTTATTTCATAAATCGCTTCTTTTTCATTTAATGTGGTTTTATAACCCAAATAAACAGGTTTTTTACCTGTACCAGAGTTAACATCTTTACTAATAAATGTATAACCATCGTTTGTACATTCTGTTCTCGCTGCTTCTTCATTATCAGCTTCATACATCTTAACTTCTGATAAATAGACAGTTTGGTCTTGAGCAAGAACTGGTTTATATCTATTAGGGTTCGCGCTATCTATAAAGAGAAATAAGGATAATATAAAGCAAATTATGCCAGTTAAACTAAAACGTTTTTTCATCTTATTCATCCTCCTCTACTCCAGTATTTCCTTCTACTTTTGGTTTTTTAGCAATTTTTTTACGATAGATAATTACGAAAACTACCGCTGCTATACCAACACCACCAAGGCCAACGGATACCCAGAAAACACCATTACTGAATAATGAGGCAGTGACCACCATTGGTGCTTCTTCTTCTTTCTCGTCGCGAATTACCAAAGAGCCACTATCTGCGTGGAAATATTGCATTTGATATTTGCTCATTTTTAAGGAAATTACTACGTCATCAGAACTAGAGTCAGAATTAATTCCAATATATGAGCCAGCGTATAAGCCCGCACTATAAACATAAGCTTGTGAAGCTACACCTTTTTGTAGTGTGACGTTTCTAAAAGCTGAATTATTAGTGCAAGTATTATTATTGACAATGCATTTTCCTTTAAAGGTGATATCGCTTAAACTATCAACCCAAATACCACCACCGGCGGTTTTGGCTCTATTATTATCGATTGTAACGTTAATTAAAGCGACATTATCATCATCGATAAATATCGCGCCACCTTTATCAGTGGCTTCATTATTTCTAAAAGTGCACCCATCAAAAAGTGTCGCTGGATTATCTAAATTTGGATATTGATTAGCTTTATCTTTAGATGGGTTGTTATTGATATATAACGCTCCACCATCATCGTCGGCTTTATTGCCAGCAAAGATACAATCTCTAAAATAAATAAGAGCGTCACCAGCTAGATAAACAGCGCCACCATAATCAATGGCTTGGTTAGCAGCAAATAAGGAGTTATAGACATTGAGATATCCATTATCCACATAAATAGCGCCACCATAATCTTCACTATAGCAACTATCGAAACTGACATTATCAATATCGACTGTGCCATTTTTCACATAAATTGCACCGCCATGGCAATTATCAGCGCTATCGATAGTTTGACAACTGTATATTCTTCCGCCTGTCATTTTTAAAGTTGTTTTTTCTGATGATCCATCTAGATAAAAACCACCGCCATGATAGTCGGTAACACAGTCGTAGAGAGTTCCACCTTCCCAGATGACATGTGCTTCATCTTCAATATGGACTCCACCAGCGCAGTTACCACTAGCGCCACCAGTGACAACTCCACCTTGTATGCCATCATATCCTACTGAATCAGGATCGCTATCTAAAACTGTTAAAGTGGCACCTTTTTCCACAAGGAAAACACTGCCATCGCTAATCTTTTTATGATCTCTTGTGCGTTTTATATAATGACCATTGAGGTCAACAGCGAGTTTTTTATTTGGGCCAAGAGCTAATTGGCTATCGTGTTCCCAGTTATCCCCAAGGATGAGTTTTACTTCATCAGTGGAATTAGCTCTAGCAGTTGCGTCGTTCCATCCTAATCTAGGAGTATCAAATTCATAAACATTAGTATTATTAACAATAACACGTGTTTTCCCGCTAGCAGCTATAACTTGGCTAGGTGCTTTATAACCACTAAAAGCCGCAGCTCCTAAAAGGAAACTTGTGGCAAAACACGCCATTAATGTTTTGAAAGAAGTCTTTTTGTTCATGCGCTTACCTCACTCTTTCATTACATTTTGCGTTTTTTAGATCTATTCACTAGCAAGACAACAATCGCGGTAGCAGCACATAAAGCAATTACTCCACCAACAATAAGGCCAAAATAGCCTTCTGTGAATAATGAGGCGGTTGTACTTGGATTGAGTGGTTCCCATTGTGCGTATAAAACAACTATTTCACCCGCTGTGGAAGAAAGGTTAGGAATCTTAGCTTTATTTGCAAAGAATGTTCCAGTTCCATCAGCCTTTGTGTTCCAGCCAAGGAATTTATATTCATCACGTACGTAATAATTTATCGGAAGAGTCGCGTTCGAATTATAACTGACAGTTTTGTCATTCATTGTTTTACTAACATTTTCTCCGTTCTTATCAAAATGTATCTTATAAGAAATGGTGTTTAATTTCGCAGTTAATGTCACATCACCAGAAATAAACTTAAATGTAAATTTACCAGTGACTTTATCTTTTGCGACTGTACCCATGTCTGTTTTGTTTTTATCATAACCTTTAATGTAATAGCCTACAGGGGTTTCTAAATCAGGAAGATCAATTATATCTCCTTCATAACCAATAGTTTTATAAACCACTTCACCATTCATTTTGATAGTGAGATGTAGAGGAAAAGCAAATCTAACTGTAATCATCTTTTCGACAGTTGGATAAACTGAACTGCCAGTCGAAAAAGAGAAATAATAATTACTGGTATGTTCAGTGGTCTTAGAAGTGTTTAATTTCCATTGAAAGCCATAATCATCAAGTCTTTCCGCGATATCTTCACCTGGATAAGATTCATTATGCACTGTGATAGGGCTACTAGCTGGAGTTGTCCATTCAACACCATATTGATCAGTAGCGCTTATCTTAACTAGTTGTGTTAACTCATCTTTAGTGTCAATATTTTCTGAATAATCTATATTTATTTTTTTCTGAACTGGGTATGGGAATTTAGTTTCACTGATTTCCACCCAGTTCCAATCTTTGTTACGGCTCCAACCGCCATAAGAGATATGTCTACTAGCGACGTTAATGCCGTTGATATACACAGTAATATCTGCTTCGCCATAATGATACTGACCCCAGGTACCGATGTCAGTCCAAGCGACTATTTTGTGTGGAAATTCTGTCCCACAGTCAATCTCACTAGTTGTATAGTCGGCACCAGAATAAGAAACGCTGTTTTTAAAGTCGTCTGACCAACATTTAAAGTGTTCTTCTCCTCGACCATTGTTTGGCTTAACCCAAACGCCAATCTCAGCGCCGTTCCAGTCGTCAGAGTCATTAGTAACTCTCCAGTTAACTTTGACTTTATATCCTGAATAAGATGCCGCTTCCACTTGTGTAGGAGTGGCATTTTTATTAGTTGTGGTTATAATAGCCGCTATTGAAAATAGTGATGTAATAAGGGCAGCAGCAATTATTTTAAATATCTTTTTCATTTTATTAACTCCTTTTAAGAAGGCTTAACAATGGTTGTTTTTTGTTTCTTATTTCTAACAGAGAAGACGAGATAAATAATTAATGGGATATATGTCACTGCAGGCATAAAGAATCCAACATATTGTAAGTTCTTTGATTGAACAAGCATATTAAATAAGCCGTGATAAATAACTGCAAAAGCGAGTAAAGCGAAAGTACCAGAAACGAATAATTTCTTTTTCTTTCTTACGAAGCTCATGCCATATCCCACTGCTGCGGTGCAAATGCCATGCATTAAAGCGGTTGAGAAACCTCTGATAATTGCCCAAAGAATTGACACGTTATCAATACTTTGTACTAAGATAACGGTGTTTTCAAATAAGGCAAATCCAATACCAGTAGCAAACGCTAATGGTAATAATTTTTCTCTATCATCTGAGAATAAGAATGCATATATGAGAACAGGCAATGCTTTTATTATTTCTTCAGTTATTGGTGTGAATGTTGTAGTAACCAAAATCATTTGATTATTAAAAGCAATAAGAATGCGTCCATTGATTTCTGAGATGAATAAAGAGACACAGATACCAATAATGAGATAGAGCATTACTCTTCTTGAAGCACCCTTCATCAAAGGAAGAGTTAATAAAAGAGGAGCAAGCATACAAATAAACAAGATATAAATTAAATTAGCCATTTCTTAACTCCTCTCTCGATAAGTGGAATGATGAGAATAATGCTTATCGCAGATATGATTCCCGCGACAAATGTAAGGACATCATTTCCGTGACTTAAGCCAATGCATTCTACTAAAACAGAAGCCGCGTAGATTAAGGCTAATAAGTTATATGGTCTTAAGCATGTCACAACACCTTTATCAACATCAGGCGCTAAAAGATGTTTTAAATTGAAATATGTTGATAATGCGATAAAAGCGGTTAATACACCGCCAAAAATTCGCCACATCAATGAGACATCAGCGAAGATAAAGAAAACTAAATATAAGGCAATAGCAACGACTGGAGCAAAGAAATTAATTAACTTGCTTAATGGGCCTCCATCGATGTTATTTGTGTCAATAAGTGAGTCAATCGCACCGTAATTAGCGGAAAAGAAGAACATAAAGCTACCAATCATGCCAATAAAGCCTAATTGGAATGTTTCTGTAATTTCTCCTCCCGTAAGAATACGTATTACTAAGAATAGTCTCCCAAAAGCAATGACTCCCATTGCAAGAGTAATCATTTGGGAATATAGGGCCTTTTTAGGTCTAAAGAATAATATTCCGCCATAAACGAACCCGAAAAAGGCGGAAAAGCAAACAATGATGTTTGCAACTAATAATAAATTCAATTTACAATCTCCCTTTCAAATTTTAAATTGATTTATGCTATGTATAATGCAGCGTTTGGCTGCAAGTTCAACTATATTGTATTCTTTTAAATTAATTTTATTAATAGGGTGTTCCACATTGGAACATTTTTTAAAGATTCATTTTCAATAATTGTTTATAATAATAACAAAGACAAAGACATTTGGTGATATTGATGAATCAATCCTTTTCTAACACTTTAAAAAAATTAAGAACTAAAAGCGGTTTATCTCAACAATCATTAGCCGATATGATGTTTGTGACTAGACCAACGATTGCACGTTGGGAGAGCGGCACAAGACTTCCTGATGCAATGATGATCAGAAGATTAGCGGAGATTTTAGGTGTCAATGTTGATTACTTAATGTCCGCTGCATCACAAAGTGATGAAAGGCCTAATGTTTTAATGGTTGATGATCGTAAACCAGTTTTAACTGGTGGCTTACCAGTTTTAGAAAAAGCCTTACCTAACGCGAATATTGTTGGCTATACCAATACAGAACAAGCCATTGAATATGCGAAGAATAACACTATTGCTTTAGCCTTCCTTGATATTGAAATTAGAAATATGAGTGGCTTAGATTTATGTAAGATTTTATTAGACATTAATCCACGCACGAATATCATCTTTTTAACAGCATATAGCGAATATTCTCTTGATGCTTGGAATACTGGGGCCTCTGGTTTTATGCTTAAACCCATTACTGTTGAAGGCGTTAAAGAACAACTTAAAAACCTCAGATATCCATTTTTTGGAGGAGATAGTAACTGATGGAATGGTATTACATCTTTGCTTATTCTACCCTTGGTGCCTTAATCCTAATTAATATCCTAAGTATTGTTTTTTCTATTGTTGTCCCTGTTTTAGATAAATGGAATAAACGTTATTTAGTGACTCTTTCTTCTTTCCAATTATTTTGCATGGCAACATGTTTTATCGATCTTTTGACTTATCAAAATCCTAATATGGTTGTTTTAGAAAAGGCTAATATCTTTTTTGAATTCTTTTCTTTGATATTGATTGTTATCATGCCATCAGTTTTCTTATCGCACTACGCTGGTGAAAGAATTAAAAACGGACTTCTTGCTAAATTAGCCTTTGTTTTCGCTATCACAGCTTTTGTTTTGCTTGTCATTGGTCAATTTACTGATATCTTTTATTCCATCACAGAGGATAATGAAATTATCCGTGGTCCTCTTTTCCCGCTTTTAATGGCGCCTATTGTTATTACTTTAGTAATTGATATTATTGGTGTTTTTGTCATTAGAAAGAAAATATTAAGAGGCTTTTTTATCGCTTTCCTCATTTATTTACCACCTTTAGTGACTGCGGCCTTCCTTCATATGTTTTTCTCTTTAGAATTATTAATTGTTTTAGCGATTGGTTTATGGGCTTTAACAATTCTTGTTCTTGTCGTTAAAGAAAACTCCATTGAATATCTTAATCAACAAAAAGAAATCGCTAATCAAAACGCCCACATTTTAGTGTTACAAATGCGACCACATTTTATTTACAATACGATGACTAGTATCTATTATCTTTGCGAACAAGATCCACACAAAGCTAAACAAGTTACCCTTGATTTTACGACATATTTAAGAAAGAATTTCGCCGCTATCGCGAGCGAAGAAACTATCGCTTTCACTGACGAATTAGAGCACACGCATGCTTATTTAGCGGTGGAACAAGCGCAATTTGAAGAAACTTTATTTGTGAATTTTGATACCCCTCATACATTATTTAGGATTCCACCACTCACACTTCAACCAATCGTAGAAAACGCTGTTAAACATGGAATGGTTGCAAGTGATAAACCAATCCATATCTCGGTTAAAACAAGAAAAACTGAAACCACTAATGAAATTATCGTGGAAGATGATGGTCCGGGCTATCAACCAAAAGACGATAATGAGCCACATATCGCTTTAAATAACATTCGTCAAAGATTAGAAATGATGTGTAAAGGAACATTAGAAATCTCTTCTGGAGAACAAGGTGGAACAGCAGTTAAAATTACCATTCCTTTGGACTAGTGTTTTACGCGCGCATAAACCTTATTATTAAAAATAAAACCCCGTGTCATAACGATACGAGGTTTGTTTTTTACATACCTGGGAAACCACCAAGTCCGCCCATGCCACCCATTCCGCCTAAGCCACCTGGAGGCATCTTACCGGTCTTGCGGTATTGTTCCATCTTCTTCATCATTTCTTTCATTTGCTCGTATTTCTTTAAGACCTTGTTAACATCTTGCATGGTCTTACCAGAGCCATTAGCGACTCTTTGCTTACGAGAATATTTGAATAATTCAGGATGCTTTCTTTCTTCCTTGGTCATCGAGTTAATGATAACTTCAAAGTTACGCATTTCTCTTTCCGCCATTTCTTGTTGTTCAGGTGTGATTTTTGGCATACCTGGAATAAGCTTTAATAAACCACCTAATGAACCGAGTTTATTGACTTGCTTCATCTGGGCCAACATATCGTTTAAGTCAAATTGTCCAGACATCATTTTGTTCATGGAATGTTTGACTTCTTTTTCATCTAATTCTTGTTGAGCTTTTTCCACAAGAGTCATGACATCGCCCATACCTAAGATACGGTCCGCCATTCTATCAGGATGGAAGATATCTAAATCAGTGACTTTTTCACCAACACCAGTGAACTTAATTGGAACACCAGTCATATGTCTAATTGATAAAGCGGCACCACCACGTGCGTCACCATCTAACTTAGACATAATGCAACCTGTTAATGATATTTTATCATTAAAGGCATTAGCAACGTTGACGGCATCTTGACCAGCAGCAGCGTCCACTAAAAGGAGAATCTCTTGTGGTTCAACATCGCGTTTGATGTTATTTAATTCATCCATTAAGGCTTCGTCGATTTGAAGTCGACCAGCAGTATCAATAATTAAAACATTATAGTCTTCATCATAAGCTTTTTTCTTAGCCGCTTTAGCGATATCAACTGGGTTAACTTTTGTACCCATGTTAACAATATCAACACCAACTGATTTAGCAATTTGATCTAATTGGTCAATAGCGGCAGGACGATAAACGTCACAAGCGGCTAATAAGACTTTTTTCTTTAATTTATTTTTTAATAAATACGCTAGTTTACCAGCGGTTGTGGTTTTACCACTACCTTGTAAACCGACTAACATAATAATTGTTGGCCTGCCTGTTTGATATTTGATTTCTGAATCGTCACTACCTAATAATTCAATCAATTCATCATGAACGATTTTAACAAGCATTTGGCTTGGATTAAGTTTACTTAATACATCTTGGCCTAAGGCTTTTTCTTTAACGTTTGTGGTGAATTCTTTAACGACTTTGTAGTTAACATCAGCTTCTAAAAGAGCGACACGGATTTCTTTGAGCATGTCCTCCATGTTGCTTTCAGTCAAACGTGCCTGACCACGAATCTTTTTAAATATGCCAGAAAGGCGTTCAGTTAATGATTCAAATGCCATAACTATAAATAATCCTTTCTACTTCTTCGAGTGCTTCTATTTTCTCGTTTCCAGTAGCATCTTTTGCTTTCGCCACTAGTTCGAGAATCTTTTCATTTTTTTGCAATATTTTAAGCTCTTTTTCATATTCATCTAATTTCTTAAGAGCTTTCTTAATAGCGTCTTCAACAGCGCTTCTACTGACATCATGAGCTTCAGCGATTTCACTTAACGATAAATCATAAGAGAAATAGGCATCAGCGAAGGCATATTGAGTTTTACTCAATAAATTACCATAAATATGGAGCAATGAATTATAACGAACAGTCTTTTTAATCTTATCCATTAATTATTCTCCACACATAAACCATAGAGATATTTGTCTAAATCAAATTCCTCTAAATCATCCATCTTTTCACCAAGACCGATGAATCTAACAGGAACACCTAATTCATCTCTAATCGCTAAGATGATACCACCTTTAGATGTGCCATCCATCTTAGTAATCACAATACCAGTTAAATCAGTAACTTCTTTAAAGGCTTTGGCTTGAACAACGCCGTTTTGACCAGTCGTCGCATCGACGATTAAGAATGTTTCATGTGGAGCATCTTCAATTTCTTTGCCCATCACACGTTTAATTTTGCCAAGTTCAAGCATGAGATTGTTCTTAGTTTGTAATCTACCAGCGGTATCAACAATGACTAAATCAATGTTATTTTCTTTTGCTTTTTTGACACCATCAAAGGCCACAGAAGCTGGATCACTTTCTGGTTTACCAGTGACGATATCAATTTTTAATCTTTCAGCCCATGTAGTGAGTTGTTCAACTGCGCCCGCTCTAAATGTATCAGCGGCGACTAATAAGACTTTTTTACCTTGATTAATATAGCGATACGCTAATTTAGCGATTGTTGTGGTTTTACCCACACCATTAACACCAACCACTAATAAAACTGTTGGGCCGTTTTCTTTGAAAACGACATCGTTTTGAATATCTCCTTTTTCGGCATAACCAACAAACATCTTATCTACTAAGATTTCATTAATTCGTTTAGGATCAGTAATGTGTTCTTTCTTAGATTGATTTAAGACATCTTCAATAACATTTAATGTAAATGATATACCAGCATCACTTTCAATTAAGATTTGTTCTAATTCATCAAAATAATCTTGATTAACTGTTTTATAGCGTTCAGAAAGACTGTTTAATTTCGAAGAAAAGTTCTTACGAGATTTACTTAAACCTTCCTGATATTTATCAACTTTTGTATCTTTATTTTTTTTGGAGAATTTTTCTTTAAGAAACGCGATTAGTCCCATTACAAAACACTCCTTTTACTTAATGCATCTTTAGCTGCCATTTCTTCGGCTTTCTTTTTGCTCTTTCCTTCACCAGTACCTAAGATAATATCGTTATATTTAACTTGCACAGTGAAAGTACGGTCATGAGCAGGACCTTTTTGTGAAATTGTGACATATTGCACAGCATCACGATGTTCCGCTTGGATTTCTTCTTGTAATTTAGTTTTATAATCAGTCAAGTTATCAGCGTCATACGAAATGATATCTTTTAATAAAACTGATTTGATTAAACGATAAGCAACTTTTAAACCAGCATCTAAATAGATTGCGCCGATTAAAGATTCGAAAACATTTTCTAAAATCTTATCGCTTTCTCTAACTTGATTAGCGGTAATGCTGTGACCGATTTTAACATATTCATCGAGTTTTAATTTGCGGGCATAGGCCGCTAAAGGCTTGGTGGAAACTAAGACACTTCTTAATTTGGTTAAGTCACCTTCAGACATTTCTGGCCTATTTTTATAGACCAAATCAGCAGTCACATAGCCTAAAACCGCATCACCCATAAATTCTAATTTTTCATAATCTTGGTGTTTGGTTTTGTTATCACCATTAAAAGAAGGATGAGTAAAAGCTCTTTCGTAAATAGCGATATCTTTATATGTGACATGAAGTTTTTTAAGTAAATCACATATATTACTCATTTTTAAAACTCTCCTTAAGGTTTTTAACAACTTCAAAGTCCACCATTTGTTTAGCGACTTTTAAGGCGCTGAAGAATGAATAAGCATCACTATTACCATGCGCTTTAACAACAACACCATTGATGCCTAAAAGCATCGCACCACCAACTGACTTATAGTCCATTGTTTCAGACATATCTTTAAAGCCTTTACGAACATGTAGGTAACCTAGCTTTGTCCATAAGTTCTTTTTAAAGTTAGCCTTGATCATACTAGACATCATTTTAGCGATGCCTTCCATACCTTTTAACAAGACATTGCCAGAAAAGCCATCACAAACAATGACATCACAGTCGCCATTTAAAACATCTCTTGCTTCCATGTTGCCTTGGAAGCCAACAAACTTATCTTCTAAGTACATCTTATGTGCTTCTTTCACCAAAGGTGAACCTTTGTGAGCTTCCGCACCATTGCTTAATAAATAAACTTTAGGTTCTTTAACGCTAAATAAGGCTTGATCATAGGCTTTACCCATATAACCGAATTGCAATAATTCTTCAGCGTTATTTTCGTTATTAGCACCGACATCTAGAACAACGACTTTCTTGCCTTTAATCTTGGTTGGGAAAGCTGTAACTAAAGCGGAACGTTTTACTCCAGGAATTGTTTTAAGAATTAAAGTAGCAGCGCTTAAAAATCCACCAGTTGAACCAGCGGATATGACAGCGTCAAACCCTTCTTCTTTCATTGTGCTAATAGCTTTGCACATTGAAGAATTTTTCATTCTTAAAACTTCTAAAGCTCCCGCTTCCATTGGAACGACATCAGGAGCGTTAACGATACGGCATAAACCATTTAGTTCTTGTAGCTCTTCTTCTTTACCAAAGACTACTAGTTCATTGCCTGGATACTTATTTAAGAATTCTTTGACGGCTTCGATAACTGGTTTGCTACCGTTATCTCCACCCATCGCATCAATCGCTATTTTCATAATTAAATCCTCGATTTAATATTCTAGCATGATTAAGCAAATACTCCTAAAGAAAAAATAACTGTCTATTAAGAACAGTCATTTTTACTAGCACCAGTGCTCGAATATACCTAGATTGACATTATTGATATCTAACGATTCATCAATGGTGATTTTAAAACCCAAACCTACCTGATAAGAATTATATGTTTCATCTTTATAGAATGGGCCCATATCACGAGGTTCCATTCCTTTATCGTAGGCTGCAATTTTTGTTCCAGCATTTTTATATCTAAAGCCAAATTGAATATCAGTATTAATAATGTAACTAGATTTATCCACTAAGATCCAGTTACCATCGTTATCACTTTTCACATTATAATATGTGAATTCATGGTCTTTGACCTTAACTTTCTTTTCCACTAATGTGGCGGTTTTACCAATCTTTTTAGCGTCAATTTTAACTAATCCGCCACCCCTCGGAATAAATGGCGAAATCGGAGAAAGCGCAAAGATGATAAAACCACCAAGGGCAAGGGCTAAACCACCCATGACAGAACCAATGGCAATCCATGCTTTCGTTCTTTTGTTCATAACAATACTCTCTCACCAGAATTGTTTATTTGGATGAGTTTTGCCCTCCCACTAAACAAGACGTTTTCAAAATTAAAAATCGCTAAATAATTTTACTGAAAATGTATTTGCTTGTTCTTTTAACTACTTTGTTAGGGGCTAATTCTAAATTAATAGTTTTATCATCCTGAGGCTCAATCGCTAAAGCGCGGTGATGATCAATCTAGTTTTAACTCCATCAGGGAAATAATCTGTAAAAAGATGAACTCCTTGATAATCAGTGATGAGTTTTAATTGATATTTATTGCTGTGCAATAATACTTCTTTTTCTTTTAATAAGAAAAAATTATCAATATCACCATATTTCATCACATTAGTGAATTCATAGAAGTTATATTTATCTTTGATATTTTCTTTTCCTATGGCTAATAATTTTTCATCATAAATAACATAAGAATCACTATTGAATCTTAATGATAATTCGTTAATGTCTTTAGCGCCTAAACAGAAGAAAGAATGATTTGTTAAAGAAGCATCTATCTTTTGATCAGGAGTGATTTCTGTTTCTGTAATAAGAGCGTTATCGATTAAAGTGTATGTGACTTTGACTTTTAATGTTCCTTCGTTAGAAGATTCATCACCTAAAGAGACATAAGTAAATATGACTCTGTTATCTTCCTTAACATAGTTAAATTCTTGATGACATAAGCCATGCGGACCACCATGGAGGATGACTTTATTATCTTTTAATATTCTTCCTGTAACACGACCAATAGTCTTATTATAAAAGACTCCTTCTTTATCAAAGTCTTGTTCGTTGATAGGAGAAAGCATCATATCGTTATGATCATAAATAAGACGATAAATAGCCGCTCCTAAGGAGCAGAGAGTGACAGTAATTTTATCGTTTTTAAGTTCAATGAATTTCATAATTATGCCTTTTTGATATCTTCTTGGTTGATTAATGAGGTAGCGTGCTTAATCAGCCATTGATATTTCTTATCTTCTTTATTCTTAATTATTTCTTTAGCGTCATCTCTAGCCACCACAAAAATCTTGTAGTCATCAATAATATTTAAAAAAGCAAAGTCTGGAATACCAGATTGTTTTAAACCAGTTAATTCACCTGGTCCTCTTTGTTTCATATCTTCTTCAGCGATAACAAAGCCATCTTCACTCTTGGTTAAAATATCTAATTTATCAGCGTCTTCATCATTGCTCACTAAGATGCAATAACTTGGCGAACCATCTCGACCAATACGGCCTCTTAATTGATGTAGTGATGCTAGACCAAAATGAGTGGCGTCATAGATGACCATTGTATTAGCGTTTTTCACATCAATACCAACTTCTACGACTTGTGTGGACACTAAAACTTTAATTTCATTTTTATAGAATTTATCTAATATTTCTTCTTTTTCTTCTTGCTTCATTTTGCCATGCAATAGACCCACTGCCGCTCTATATCTAAAAGCGTATTTAGCGTATAGTTGTTCAACAGAGAATCGACCGTCTTCACTGAAGTCAATTAATGGCGCGATGACATAAACTTGTTTATCATTTGTTAAAGCATAATCGACCGCTTTAAAAATGCGTTCATTATCGCTTTTAAAAATCATTGTTTTCACATCGCGCTTAGTGGATGGGAATGTATATAAAGTGGAGATATCTAAATCACCATAAAGAGTTAACGCTAAGGAACGTGGAATTGGGGTTGCGGACATCATTAATAAATCGGCGTGTTCACCTTTATTAGCAAGAGCAATTCTTTGGTTCACGCCAAAGCGATGTTGCTCATCAATGATTACTAAACCTAATGATGAATATTGGACATCTTTTGAGAATAGTGCGTGTGTTCCAATAATGATATCAATATAACCTTCTCTTAAATCATCTTTGATTTGTTTTTTCTCGCTAGCAGGAGTTGAACCTAATAGCAAAGCAATCTTCAATTTTGTATCTTTAAAAGTCTTTAAAGCGTTAGCGTAGTGTTGCCTTGCTAAAGCATCTGTTGGCGCCATTAAAGCGCCTTGATCTCCTCTTAAATGATTAGCGTATAAAGCCACAAAAGAGACCAAAGTTTTACCTGTTCCGACATCACCTTGAAGTAGTCTATACATCAAAGCATTTTGGTTCATATCGTTAATTATTTCTTCACTAGCTTTACGTTGATCTTCGGTTAATTTATAAGGAAGAGTGTCTAAGAAAGGTTTGCAAATATCTAGATCTATTGGTTCTTTTCTTATCTTTGATAATGATTTGTTGTTTTCTCTAATTAATTGGTTCTTGATAGAGAATAATAAAGCTTCTTCGTACTTAAGATGACGAAGGGCTTGAGTGACTTCTTGATAGTTAGTAGGATGATGCGCCCAGTTAAGCGCTACTTCCTTATTAACTAAGCGATATTTATTAATATAATCATAAGGCACCAAAGGGTAGATTTTACCTTGCAGTTCATTTAATGCTTTAAGCGCTAATTTGGCGAATAAATAGTTCTGGAACTCCTTAGGAAGTGAGTAGACAGGCTTTAACCTCTCTTCAGTAGGTACTTCACCTTTTAATATCTTTTGACCATCAACTTCATTTCTTTTTAAATTAAATGTTCCAATGATGGAATATTCTCCATCGATTTTGACAGAGTTATTAAGATATGGTTGATTGAAAAATACGACTTTGTAGTAGCGGCGGTTTTGACTCATAAAATCAAAAGTAGCAATCGTTACTCCTTTTGCCCTAATAACTTTTGGAATAGAAATGACCTTACCAAAAAGAACCACTCTTTGTTTATCTTGGATATTAGTTTCATCAGTATAGGAATAATCATCATAACGATGTGGTAAATGATTAACGACATCGTAATAATTAAAAATACCCATCCCTCCTAAAAGATAATTAAGTCTCGGTGATTTGGTTAATTTATCCATAATTAAATTATGAATAATAATAGTTTTATTAACAATAAAAATATAAAGAAAAGAGGCTTTTATAGCCTCTAATCTAGTTTATTAATAATTAAGCAATTGGATATGCTTCTTTAAGTCTATTGGCTTCTTCTTCAGTAATTCTAAGGATTGTGCCATGACGTTTTGTTTGCTTATCCCAGTTAAAGTTACCTTCACCAGTACCAGACTTGAGTTGTCTCCAACTGCCTTCGGCATTTTTGATATCTTCAACGTTTGTGGTTGCCCATGGAATGTAACCGATGCTTGTGTTTGCATAGAAGTCCGCCATTAAGCCAACTTCAGGAACGTTTGGATCAGTTCTGTCCGCTTGGTTTAGATAGAACCATTCTGGTCCTTCTAGGCACTTATTATCAGCGTTTCTACCTTCAGCTTTGAAGCCAGCATCCGCTAAGTTTTGGACAAATTCCCATTCGCCATCATAAAGATTTTGTGTCTTTTGAATTCTGATGCCACCACCATCTTCATTGTTGCCACCATCTTTACAAGCACTGTAGTACCAATCACCAATCTTCATAACTGAACCATCGATGACTTTTCTAAAGTCATTATTTTCAGCATATTGATCAGATTCGTTTCTTGTTTTGATGTTATCTTGATATTTAATGTTTGGAATAAACTGTCTTGTTTCAGTGAAATGATGGAAGTCTCTTGTGGTTGTGTAATAAACACTATCACGTCTTAAAATCTTAGCGTTAACGCCTTTAGAAACATCATCTAAGATTGTGGAAGAGAAGAAGATTAAATATTCACCAGTTTCTTCACAATATATCATTTCAGGAGCCCAAGCCATACCAGCTTTAGGATCAGCAACTTCGATAAGTCTTTCTTCTGTCCAGTTGACCAAGTCATGGGATTCCCATAAAACGATGGAGTGACTACCTGTTTTAGTGGCTTGACCTGCGTTGTTGTTCCAACCACCTCTTGTATAGACTGATAAGTCAGTAGCGATTAAATAGAATGTATCGCCTTCAGGTGAACGGCAGATATATGGATCTCTCACGCCTCTTTCACCAATTTTACTTGATAAGACTGGCTTTAAAGAGTTCATTGTGGATTTATTCATGTCTTTGAATTTTAAGCCTTGACCAACATCGGCTAAAGCGAAGAACATTTGTTCACCAGTAGCGACCTTTTGACCACCAGAAGTTTTACCATAACCTTCACCAACAAAGTGACCAAATAAATAGGCTTTATAATCTTCGTCTTTGATTTCTTCAGGAGCGGCTTTGACTAAGACTTCTTGTTCATATTGGCTCTTCACGCCTTCCTTATCGATAATCGCTGTTAATTTAACGGTTTTGTCTTCGGCTTGTCTACTGACAATGCCTGGTTTCATATTTTCGTTACCTTTAGCGTCGATGACTTTTTGATCAGAGCTTTTCCAAGTCACAGTAGCGCCTTCAATTTCAGTTGGAAGATAAATATTTCCATAAACGCCATCTTCACGATTGACGACCTCAATTTGATTAATAATGGCTTCATCAGTTTCTTCAGCATATTTTGTGTTACCACAAGCAGTTAAAGAGAGTAATGCTGTCGAAGCAAGGGCAGCAAAAAGTTTTAATTTTGTTTTCATACAATTCCCTCGTATTTTTATATTCAACCTTATTATGTCACGATTATAAATCGTATTAAAGAGCAAAAATATTAAAAAAGACCACTTTTATGTGGTCTTATCTATAATTCTTTATTCTATTCAACACCGATTAAGAATGAATAGACTGGTTGGTTACCTTGTCTGATGTCTAAGTCGAGATCGGAGAACTTTTCACCAATGGCTTCTGCGACTTGGTTCATTTGTTCTTCGCTGACATCTTGACCGACTAAGATGGTAATGATGCTTGAATCTTCATCAATCATCTTATCGAGTAATTGCATTAAGGCTTCCATCTTATCTGGGTTATCAACGACGATGTCTTTTTCATAGATACCAATGAAATCGTCTTTTTTGACCTTTAAGCCGTTAAATTCGGTATCTCTGATAGAGAATGTAACTTCACCGGATTTGACGTTTTTAAGCGCTGCTTTCATGCTGCGGAAGTTTTCTTCTGGATCGGCTTCTGGATTAAACATAATCGCGGAGCTAATTCCTTGAGGAATTGTCTTACTTGGAATGACGTAAACGTTTGTGTCAGCGTCTTCCACCATATCACAAGCTTGAGAAGCCGCCATAACGATATTGGAGTTATTTGGGAAGATGAAGACGTTTCTAGCATTAGCTTTCTTAATTGCAGAAACGAAGTCTTCACTAGATGGGTTCATGGTTTGACCACCTTTAACAACGATGGAAATACCAATTTCTTTGAAGAAATCTTCAATACCTTGACCAGCACTAACACCAATCATTGCGTATTCAGTCTTTTCTTTTTGTTCTTCCGCGAAGTCTAAGCCTTCACCAGCATCTTCTTCTTTTAAGTTAATTAATCTCACTTTGGTGAATTCACCATATTGTTGAGCGTAATTTAAGATATCACCTGGGTTAAGGACACGGATGTGAACTTTAACATTTTCTTCAGTAGCGTTAATTACTAAATCATCACCGTGTGTAGATAAGATATTACCGAAACGATTTTCATTAAATGGTTTCTTATCTTTGCATAATTTTAAGATGAATTCTAATAAATATCTTTCTTCTTCTTCGTCAGCGACAGGAGCTTGAGTTTCGGTCGCGGTTGCTTGACTTCTTTCAACAAAGTCACCACCAGCGGCGATTCTCATACCTTCTAAGATACGAATTAAACCTGCACCACCAGAGTCAATAACGCCAGCTTCTTTTAAGACTGGTAATAATTCTGGGGTTCTTTTTAATGATTCTCTTGCTTCTTGAAGCATGAGATCTAAGCATTTTTCAATGCTCATATTTTCTTTAACGTTATCCGCTAAAAATTGGGAAGATTCACGAATAACTGTAAGGATTGTACCTTCGACTGGATTAACGACTGCTTTATAAGCAACTTCAACGCCTTTTTGGAAAGCAGCGGAGAAGGCTAAAGCGTTAACTTCTGCTAAACCATCTAAGCCTTTAGAAAAGCCTCTAAAGATTTGGCTAGTGATAACGCCTGAGTTACCTCTTGCGCCCATTAACAAGCCACGAGAGAAAACTTTACTAATTTCATAAGCAGATTCATCACTACGGTTAGAAATTTCTTTACTACCAGAGGTAAGTGTTAAATTCATGTTCATACCAGTATCACCATCAGGGACTGGGAAAACATTTAAAGCATCGACTTCTGGGTAGTGATTATATAAATTATTGCTACCAGAGAGAAGTAGCAATTTAAGGGATTGTCCGTCTAATGTTTTCATATGATTAATTGGATGCAAGGGATTCACCAAAAACGTTTACTGCGGTGCAAAGTCCACCACACCATTTATTTAATTGATATAAAATGGTTTTTTGGCATTCTACAAGAGCTTCGGTTAATTTAACTTCTTTAGAAAGCACTAAATAAACATCTACGGCAAAAGTGCGATTTGGTGATTTTTTCACATAAATCGCAGCATCTTCGATAATTCCTTTCTTAACACGTTTGTCAGCGCGGAGAATATCTTCGCGTCTGGCGACATCAACAACACCATAGCATGCTAAGGCGGCATTTCTGGTGTGTTCTTTGATATCTAATGTATGATAATAGGCCGGTTGGGCACTGACATTTTTCTTTTCCATAAAGTAGTGATATTTTACATAGTAAATGCGATTATGTCAAACAAGGTAATTCAAAAACTCAAGATTGTCACACTTTTTTACCAATTATCGTCTTAAAAGAGATAGTAATGGCAAGAAATCTTGATAAACATCACCATAACTGACGATGATGTGATTACCAAAGCTGGCTTTTAATATTTCAAGAATTCCTTCTTCACCAAGAGCAACAGAGATTTGCGTTCTGCAATACCCTGGCAAAGATAAATTCTCTTTGATGGTTGCTGGAATACAAAGGGTATTCTCAAGGGTGTAATCAGGAGCAACTTTGCACAAAGTAATGCGTCCTTCTGGGAGTTCACCTTTCACTCCAATTCCTAACCCACTTTCAAAATGAGTCATTAATTTAAATGATGTGACCATGTTAAGAGGCACTGTGCAGTGCGCTAACATTAATGAATGATCTTCGTAATTAAATTTTGAAGGATTGGCCATAAATGTTGAACGATTTGTTAATTTATTAACAATATGCATTGTAATTAAGCTTGGCACATCCCCCTCACATCCCGCTGTGATACCTTCTTCATTAAGTAAAGCTAATGCTAAGCAAGCGGTATTTTTGTATTTTTTAAGAATATCAAAGCAGCGGATTGTTAACCCATCTAATTGATATTTTTTAACTAATTTCTTTAAAGCTTTATAAATCACAAGCGCTAAATGTAAGACGTCTTGATCTTCCGCTTTATTTATGAGTTCTGTTGAATGAGCGAATTCATTGATATCAAGCATTTCTTTTTCTGTTTCATCAATAAGTTCTTCTAATTCACTCATCTTAATCTTCACGATATTTTGTTTGTAATTAATATGAATCGATTTAGCGTCAACTGGTGAAGCGATTAACCATGAAGAAGGACCACCGATTAAACCTAAACGATTATCTTTTAAATTGTTATAAGCATTAATGATCGTCGCGATATGCTTAATCATATTAGCGATGTGATTCTCGTCACCCGAAAGCAAGAAACATAATTTATTATGATTTTCTAAATATGTTTTGATTTCAAAACACGCTGGTAAGGAATTATTCTTACTTGTGGATAAGATAACTAATGGTTCTTTGAGGTTATTAAGCTCTTTTAAGAAGAGTTTTTCTGTTCCACCTGAACCGATAAGGACAATATCAAAAATCGCGTCCTTGGCCTTTTCTTGGATGATCAAATCTTCATCCATTAAGAAGTTATTAATTTCATCCACAAAAAGAAGATCATCGTTAATGATATCTTTATTATTTTTATGGAGGAAACTGTATAGAGGTTTTAAATTAATGTTCATCATAATAATTATAAAATAATCCGTGTAAAATAAAAAGCCCGGCGGCTCGCTATTTTGTCCTTGCGGATATCTTCGCCACTACGGTGCTTAACTTCTGTGTTCGAGATGGGAACAGGTGTGTCCACCGCGCCATCGCCACCAGACTTTTTATTAAGAGAAATT
>CACYSA010000010.1 GCA_902777015.1 uncultured Erysipelotrichaceae bacterium
GTGTCTCTTTTGTTTTGTGGTTTTGTGTGGGGCTAAATGTGAAACATAGGCGTGATGTCTGACGACTTTGCCTGTGCCTGTGAGCTTAATTCTTTTCATCAAAGCTCTTTTGCTTTTCATTTTTGGCATAAATAATTCCTCCTACTTCTTCTTTGGGGCGAGAATTGCATACATCCAACGACCTTCCATCGCTGATGGTTTTTCAATGCTCGCGTATTCACTTAATTGAGCGATGAACTTATCCATGACTTCTTGGCCGACTTCAATATGAGTCATTTGACGACCACGGAAACGCACACCAACTTTAACTTTGTTACCGGCTTCTAAGAACTTGATAGCCGCTCTGGCTTTAGTGTCCATATCATGTCCACCAATTTGTGGTGTTAATTGGACTTCTTTAACTTCAACAACGTGTTGGTTTTTCTTGGCTTCTTTAGCTTTCTTTTGTTGTTCAAAGCGATATTTGCTGTAATTAATAATCTTGCAAACCGGAGGTTTGGCGTTAGGCGCCACACAGAGAAGGTCCATATCATATTCATTGGCCTTGAACTGTGCCTCACGAGAAGACATTGTACCGATTTGTTCCCCGTTTGGTCCGATTAAAAGGACTTCTGGAAAACGAATGTTTTCATTCACTAAATCTTTGTTTTGGTTGTTGCCAGGTTTTTTGTTATTGGCGAAGCGATTGTCGATGATAAGTATCACACTCCTTTTTGATTTAAAAAACGGATGCATATTGCACCCGTTAACATTCTTAGCCCATAAGAAGTAGCGTTAGCCAACTAACTTTTGTCAGTCTGGCGAGAAGCGGGTGCCTCTGCTTTCTACGTTTTTGCGTTAAGATAGTATCATTATTAACATAATGTGTCAATATCCATTTCTCGATTTTTTCTTGAGTTCTTTTGCTAAATTATGCAACATTTTCTATCTCCGCTTCTATAATGTTATGATTCAAGAACTCTTTGATAGCGTTTTTATAAATTTCTGTCACTTTAATTTGTTTCATCATTAGCAATAAGTAAATGCTCTTTGATACGTATATTTTTTTGCATTTATAATCTCTAATGTGATTATATTGCTTGAGCAAAGGAATGTTGTTTTTATTTGATAAATAATCAATTAATGAAAGCAAATACAACGATTCTAAGTATTTTTTATTTGAAAAATAATTATCAATTTCTTTGGATGAAACTATACGTGCAATAAATGAAACTTCGTCCATAGTCTTTAAATATTGAAGTGTGCTACTTTTGAATAAATCAAAGTCTTCATTGTAAGTGAATAGTGAAATATCATCGTATGTCAGCATTCTATACAAATCTTCAATTTCTAATTTAAGAGCATTTGCTAACTTGCTCATCACAGATATCGTGCAATTGTTAATGTTTATTTTCTCGTTATAAATGTCGTTTAATGTGGCGTGCGAAACTAAACTAGATTTCTCTAATTTGTATAATGACATGTTTTTCTCATTTAAAATTGCTCTTAACATATAGGTCGCTCCACCGACATAATAATTATAACTAAAAGAAGCTTTTATGTACAAGCAAAAATAATCGAAAATAATAGTCTATATCTCAATAAGTTTCTAATTAGAAAACTTAGTCTATATTATTCCATATCGTACGGACATTATTGACATAGTGCCAGTAGTTACCAGGTGTAGTTGGTTGAGTTTCACTATAGAAATAAATAGTGGTCTCTTGCCAAGAGTGTTCAAAAATTGATGAGCTTTTTTCGATGCTGTCCCATTCTTCTTCGTTACCCTTATAGAAGATCTCTTTTGTTGGATAATCAAAGATCCAAATACCAAATTGTTTGATACTCTTAGGTAAAATCACATATGTAAGAGCATTACAATCCTGGAAAGCGCTGCTACCTAGATAAGTAACCCCATCTGGAATGCCAACATAATTTAAAGAAGTACAATGACTAAACATGCCACTTTCAATGCTTTTGATATTATTTGGGAATATGAAGTTTCTTAATAAATGACAACTAGAGAAACAGTACATCCCAATAGTGGTAACACTATCTGGAACAACGATGTGCACTAATGATTCACAATACGCAAAAGCAAGTTCCCCAATCGTGACAACATGATTAGGAACAGTATATTCCCCTAAACGATTACAACCCGCAAATGCATAATTACCAATAGTGGTGACACTATTTTCAATAGTGAAGTCTTTGTCAAGACCATTTGGGAAGCACACTAATGTGGTTTTATCTTTGTTATAAACTACGCCGTTAATAGAACAATAAGCAGCGTTATTATTTACTATATTAATTTCTTTTAATTGATCACAACCAAGGAAGGCGCCATCGCCAATAGAAGTAACACTATTAGGAATGCTAAATTTAGTGATATTTCCGCAATGACTGAAAGCGAATCGCCCAATACTAGTTAAATTATTAGGGAGATTGAATTCCGCTAATGAACAATAACTAAAAGCAAACTCTCCGATTTCTTTAACAGTATCTGGTAATGTGACTTTTTCAAGACTGGTACAAAGTTCAAATGCATAGTCACTAATTATTTCTATGCCTTTACCAATTATCACACTTTTAAGAGAATGGCATCTACCAAAAGAACCTTCACTTAAATGGGTGACATTATCTGGAATAACTACTTCTTTTAATGAATCGCAATATCTAAAAGCGTAGCTATCTATACTTTTTAGTCCCTTACCAAATGTGACGCTCTCTAAACGTTCACAGCCACTAAAAGCGTCCCACTGTATTTCAACAACAGTATCAGGAATAACAACGGAATAGAGTTTTTTGCAGCCTTGGAAACCAAAGCAATAAACACAAGTGACCTTCTTACCGTTGTATTCACTTGGAATAACTAAATCACCTTCAATATCAGTGTTTTTGGCTTTTACACTAACTCCGCCATCAATGCCCATATCCGAGGAAAATTCTAAAGCTTCTTCAGGATCAATCTGCTTTCTTTCCGAGGAAGAAATAGTGGATGAACTAGATGGTACACTAGTGGGATTAATCATCTTTGAAGTTTGTGCAAAAGAAGAGGAACTACTTAAATTACTAGTAGAAGAACTACCATTATTTTGACAAGCTCCTATAGAAACTGATAATAAACCCGTTAATAATAGAACAATTCTTTTCTTATTCATTTTTACTCCTAGCTGTGAGAGCGGTCGATTAGAATACATCTAATCAACATTAACAAGATTATATCAAGTTTTATTAATAATTACGAATTTAATTAAAAATTTGCTAAATTAATGCAAAAAAACAAAAAAGATATCCCGTTTCTGAGATATCTAGTTTTGATAAATTTAATCAATTATTTCTTTTCTTCAACGTTGAAGTAAGTTTTATTTTTGATTTCTTCTTTAATAAGTTTTAAGAATTCATCAACAGGGACAGTGATTTGTTCTTGAACACCAAATCTTCTATAAGTCACTGTCTTATCATCTCTTTCATGATCACCAAGAACGAGAGTGTAAGGAATCTTCTTCATTTGTGAACTTCTCATTCTATAACCGAGCTTATCGTTAGAATCATCAAGCTCCACTCTAAGGCCAGCTTCTTTGAACTTCGCTAACAACTCTTTAGCGTATTCTAAATGATAATCATTGTTAACTGGTAATAGGTTAACTTGAACTGGGGCTAACCATGTTGGGAAAGCACCTTTAGTTTCTTCAATTAAGAAGGCGATAAAACGATCTAATGAACCTAAGATTGCTCTATGAACAACAACTGGTCTAGCCTTTTCACCTTTTTCATCAATATAGGTAAGCTCAAATCTTTCTGGTAATTGATAGTCAAGTTGAATAGTGCTTAATGTGACATCGTGACCAATCGCAGATTTAACTTGAACGTCAAGTTTTGGACCATAGAATGCCGCTTCACCAATTGCTTCATAATAATCGACACCTAAATCTTTTAAAACTTCACGTAATTGGTTTTCACTCTTTTCCCATAAGTCATCATTACCGAAATATTTTTCGGTATCGTTAGGATCTCTTAAAGATAAACGGAATTCATAGTTTTGGAATCCGAAGTCATGATAGACATCAAGAATGAGCTTTGTAACTTCTTTAAAGACATCACCAATTTGAGATGGCATACAGAAGATATGAGAGTCGTTTTGATAGAACGCTCTTGTTCTTTCAATACCGGTTAAAGCACCTGATGCTTCAAAACGGAAGTCCGCAGCGATTTCCGCAATTCTTAATGGTAATTCACGATAAGAGTGCAAAGCACTTCTATACATGACCATGTGGTGAGGACAGTTCATTGGTCTAAGGACATATGATTCATTATCAACGTCCATTTTTGGGAACATATCTTTTTGATAGTGGGCCCAGTGACCAGAAGTCTTATATAATTCAATATTACCTAAACATGGAGTTAAGACGTGTTTATAGCCTAAGGCTATTTCTTTATCCATGATGTAATCGCTTAATAAACGTCTCACTATGAAACCATTAGGTAACCACATTGGTAAGCCTTTACCAACAAGGTCATCATACATAAAGATGCCTAATTGTTTACCTAAGATTCTATGGTCTCTTCTTTTTCTTTCTTCTAAGATTTCGAGCCATTTATTTAAATCTTCAGCGGTGTACCAAGAGGTACCATAAATTCTTGTTAATTGTTTATTTTTGCTGTTGCCTCTCCAATAGGCACCGGCAAGAGAAAGTAGTTTAAAATGTTTGATTAAACCTGTGGACATAATATGTGGCCCACGGCATAAATCAACGAAGTCACCTTGCTTGAAGGTGGTAATACTTTCATTAATCTCTTTAATTAGTTCCACTTTATATGGATTGTTCTTAAATAATTCAAGTGCTTGTTCTTTAGATAATTCTTCACGAACAATTCTTAAATCTTTACCCGCTAATTCTTTCATCTTCTTTTCAATAGTAGGAAGATCGTTTTCTGTAATAGTGACATCACCAAAATCGATGTCATAATAGAAACCATTTTCAATTGCAGGTCCAAAACCAAATAAGGCTTTTGGATATAGTTCTGTAATAGCTTGCGCTAATAAGTGAGAAGTTGAATGGTTTAATACTTCTAATGCTTCTGCACTTGTTTTTTCCATTTCAATAATGGAACCATCATGTTGTTGTACTTTCATAAATTCTTTCTTTCCCTCCGCAATACAATAGCGGGCTTATCCTTTTGGCATATTGCCTAATTATTGCAACATATCGATTAAGTCTCTTAATCCATGTGTATGCCTATGTTTCATTTCAACCGCTTCGTCGATTGGATAATCAACGATTTCATTTTGCTTAATGCCAACAATGCGGCTAGTTGGTTCTTTATCACATAAGATTTCAACCGCTCTAGAACCAAATCTAGCGGCTAAAATTCTATCGTGCGCGGTTGGAGAACCACCTCTTTGTAATCTACCAAGAACTTCAGTTCTTGTATCAAAGCCTGTTTCTTTAGCAATCTCTTTTGCTAATTCATTAATATCTAATAAGTTTTCAGAGACAATGATAATGGCGTGGCTCTTATTTTGCGCTTTCATTTTTCTTAATTTACGGAATAAGGTATCTTTCTTAAGTGGGTGTTCAACACAAATCACACCTTCAGCGCCTTCGGCTAGAGCCGCAAACATTGCAAGATCACCACAGTGTCTACCCATAACCTCGATTAAAGAACAACGTTGGTGAGAACCAGATGTATCTTTAAGTTTATCGACGCAGTCACAAATAGTGTTTAATGCGGTGGCAAAGCCAATTGTTTCATCAGTGCTACCGACATCGTTATCAATAGTGCCTGGGATACCAACACAAATAACGCCATGTTTTGATAAAGCTTGTAAACCTCTAAATGTGCCATCTCCACCGATACCAATTAAAGCATCGATTTCAAAGTCTCTTAAATTGTCCGCGGCTTTCTTACTAACAGCTTCTTCTTTGAATTCTGGAATACGAGCACTTCTAATAATTGTGCCGCCTCTATTAATGATGTCTTGTGTGAAGTCTTTATTGACTTGTTTAATGTCACCTTCGACTAAACCACGTAAGCCATCATATACGACATACATTTCTTTACCTTGGTATAAACCAGCGCGTATACAAGCGCGTAAACAAGCGTTCATACCCGGGGCGTCGCCGCCACTTGTGAGAATTGCAATTTTTCTTATCATGTCTATTTTCTCCTTAATAATAATCTTATTATTACGCTTAACATTATATACTCAATTTTATAAATGTCTTTTTAAAAACGCTTTTTTCCACAAATTTTAATGTGGATAAGTGGCAAAAATAAAGATTTTCTTGACTTATTTATATATAAATATATAAATGCTTATACACGTAATGTGGATAAATATTTTATAAAAAGTGTGTATATCTTTTTCATTTTACTTTTGCTTTTTCTTCATGCAATAATAGCGTCACCCACATCGAAAAAACTCCCATGAAAGTATTAGCACATCAAGATTTCCTCGAAGTAAGATTAGCCTCAATGATCGCCGATTATGATCGCGATACTTTGAGCAATTTATACCAACCAATGATTGGTTTCGAGGCTTTATCTTTGTACATGACTTTATGGAGTGAAGCCAACAATGAAAGAGTGTCTCCATTATGTACACACGAGCAAGTGTTCTTACGTATGAGAATGCCCGCAAGTGCGTTCGTAGATGCTCGTAAGTATTTAGAAGCGACTGGTCTATTAAGAACATTCGTCAGTGAAGGTAATGACTATAAAATCTATCACTACGAGTTGTACGCTCCTAAATCACCAAGTGGCTTTTTCGATGATGCTTTATTATATGGCATGCTTATTAGAAGCATCGGTGAAAACAACGCTAAAAGATTAAAGTCAGTTTATTTATTAGAAGCTAAACAAGACTATGGCACAGAAATCACCGCTAAATTCTCTGAAGTATTCCATCCTGAATTCAATGATGAAGCCTTTATTGAAGCGGCTGAACCTTCTAAACAAGTTAAAGGTCGTAATAGAGCCAAGATTAAAGGTGAATTCAGCTATGAATCATTCTTCGAAGTCTTAAAAGGTATTAGTCAATTAAAAGAGGCATCTTTTAGAAAAGAAGAAATGAAAGAAATTGAGCGTCTCGCGACATTAAATGGTGTTAACGAAGAAGATGCCGCTCATCTAGTCAATCAAGTCTATGACTTGGATAAACCAAAAGGTCAACGCTTAAACTTTGATAGACTAGCGACCATCATGCAAGAAAAGACCAACTACAAATATCGTTATAAAGGTAAAGATATCGATGAAGGTCCAAACCTCAATACTGGTACATCAGATTTAGCTAAGAAGATCAATTTAATGGAAACAAAATCTCCTAAAGATTATCTTGCTTACCTACAAGATGGCACTAAACCAGCACAAGCGGACATTAGATTAATTAATGATTTATCAAAGAATTATCATTTACCAAATCCAGTCATTAACGCAGTTGTAGATTATGTCTTAACAAAAGCGGATAACGTTCTAAGTAGAGCGTACGCTGAAAAAGTTGCAGCATCACTCGTAAGAGAAAACGCGCGTACCGCTGTGGACGCGATGAATTACTTAAGAAAAGTTGATAAGAAAACTCGTGGTAAAAAGCCAAATAAAACGCTAGTTCTCCCAGTAGAAGAAATTAAACCAAAAGTCGTTAACAGCAACAAAGCTGATAAAGACGAAGATTGGGAATCTGATTGGGACAGAATCATGGATGAACTAAACGGAGGTGATGACGGTGGAAAGGCTTAAGATTAATAGTTACAAAATTTCAGCAGATGACTCTTTAGTGGATCAAATGAAAGAGGCACTCTATGCTTGTCCAAAAGCAATTAAGTATTGTAAGAGCTTAGGGATGAGTGAAGAAATCATGGAAGAAAATGTTATCAAAATCTATGATTTTGTGAGAGACATTAATTACTGTGATAAGTGTCCTGGTATTAAAAAGTGCACTAAAGAAAATGCTTACTTAAATAGTAAAGTGACATTTAATAACGGAGTGGTGGAAACCCAACTCATTCCATGTCGCGCTCTTTTAAAACGTGTCAGTTTTGAAAGACAATTCCTCGTCCAAGACTTCCCAGATGAATGGCTTGATGAAACGATGAGCGATGTCAATAAAACAAGAGCGAGAACTCAAGCTTTCAGTGCCTTTAATAAATATGTTAAAGACGAACAAACTAACTGGATTTATATTACCGGTGGTATTGGTTCTGGTAAGAGTTATATCGCCGCGGTCATGGCCATTGAACTTGCGAAAAAAGCGATTAAAGGCAAAGTCCCAATTTGCTTCATTAATTCCGCTAAACGCATCTTAGAACTCAATGATTTAAATAAAAAGAATAACGATGAATTCAAGAAAAAACTAGAACAATACTCTACTGTTCCAGTCTTAGTAATTGACGACTTCGGTCATGAATTTGTTAACGATTTCATTCGTGACGCCATTATTAATGAAATCATTTCTTCACGTTGCAATAAAAGATTATTTACAATCTTTACAAGCAACTATTCCTTAGGAGAAGTTGAAGTGCTCTATACCACCTCCAATAGAGGCGCGATTATCTCCAAGCAAATCGTCAAAACTATCAAAGCAATGGCGGGTGAAGAAATTAATATAGGCGATCTAAAATTATATTAATAATCTTCTTAACTTCTTTAGATAGACTCTTAACATCATCGTTATTAATAACGATATAGTCTAAATCTAAACGATGTTCTTCAAAATAATTATTATCATCATTAATGCGCTTTAAAAAAGCGCTTTTTTCTTTGTCTCTAATTTGTAATCTTTTAAATTGCTCGCTTTCAGAAATGTCCACTCCGATAATGACATCGAACATATTTTGCATATGAGCTTTAAATAGTAATGGAACCTCACAAACAAGAAGAGGAGATTTACTATTTTTGAATTCTTTTTCTATCTCTTTTTTAACTAAAGGATGGACGATTTTTTCTAATCTATCTAAGTCCTTTTGATGACTTTTTAGATGCTCTCTTAAAGCGTCCACAAAAGGTAAATCACTCTTAATTTTTAGTCTCTTATTGACTAGCTCTTGAATGTCCTTTTTAGCGTATAAATTATGAACAATTTCATCACTAGAAAGGGCTAGATAATTAGCCTTTTTAAAGACGTCTAAAGCGGTGGATTTACCTGAAGCAATCTTACCGACAATAGCGATTTTTATAGGCGCTCCACGCTTAATTTGACACTTTGGACAATAGGTAGTGCCACGGCCATTTACCTTAATAAAGCGCATAAAAGCGTGACGTGAGACACACATTTGCCCATTTCGACCATAAGCGAGCAGTTTTGTTTGGAATTCTCCAGAGATGTCTTTACCAGGATGATAAGACTTAATCGTGGAGCCGCCATCTTTAATGGCCATTGCTAAAATTCTTTTGGCTTCTTTAACGATATTTTCCCATTCGTTTTTGTCCATAAATTTCGTCGGTGTTAAAGGATGAATTTTACTAGCGAAAAGAACTTCATCAACATAGATATTTCCTAAGCCAGTCATTAATGTCTGATTAAGTAAAGCGGTCTTAATAGGAAGAGATATTTTATTACCTTGTTTAACTAGGGTAGAGACATCATCAATTTCAAAAGGTTCAGGTCCTAATTTAGCAATTTCTTTTTCTTTTAAATAATTAGATTCATTAGACATAATCATTCTTCCAAAAGATCTTGAATCGTCATAACAAAGTTTATGTCCGTTATCTAAATGAAAGACCACTCTAGAATATTTAGTGTTTTCTTCATTTTCATCTAATTCGTAATATTTACCTTCCATTCTTAAATGAGAGATTAATACTTTGTCATTAGTTAAATGGAAGATAAGGAATTTACCACGTCGAGAAATATCTAAAAATGTTTCATTTAAAATAAATAAAATGAATTCATCACTTAAATTATTAACAATTGTTTTTCTTAAAACTTCACATTTGATAACTGTTCTATTTTTAACAATTGGTAATAAGACGTTTTTAACTGTTTCTACTTCTGGTAATTCTGGCATAATATTTTACCTATTTAGCGTCATACCAAGTACGACCAAATCCTCCATCAACTTCAAGAGGAACATCAATACTTAACGCATTTTCCATAATATCTTTAATTAATTGATAAGCTTTTTCTTTTTCAGCCTTAGGAACTTTAAATATTAATTCGTCGTGGATTTGACAAATCATCTTAGTTTCTAATTTATTATCAAGCAAAGCTTGATGGACTTTAATCATTGCATATTTAATTAAATCCGCAGCTGTACCTTGTACAGGTGCATTCATTGCCGCTCTTTTAGCGCTTTCTCTAACTTGATAATTAGCATCATGTAATTCTCTTAAATATCTTCTTCTACCAAGCATAGTGGAGACATAACCATCTTTAACTGCATCATTAACAATACGTTGGAAGAAAGTAGCGACTTCTGGGAAAGAAGAATAGAAAGAATTAATGATATCTCTCGCTTCTTTATTAGAGATACCAAGTTGATCCGCTAAACCCCAATCGGAGATGCCGTACACCACACCAAAATTAACTGTCTTAGCCTTTCTTCTTTGTAAGGAAGTTGGTTCATTTTGGAGGTTAAATAATTTCTTCGCAGTAGCTGCATGAATATCTTCTCCTGAAAGGAATATTTCTTTTAAAGCGGGACAGTTAGATAAAGAGGCTAAAACACGTAATTCTATTTGCGAATAATCTAAAGAAAGAATTTCATAATTATCATCTTCGTAATAGAAAGCTTTTCTAATGAGTTTTCCTTCTTCGTCTCTCACCGATATATTTTGTAAATTTGGTTCTGAAGAAGATAATCTTCCAGTTGTGGTAAGCGCTTGATTGAATTTCGCGTGGATCTTACCATCTTCATGTATATGATTTTTTAATCCCTCAACATAAGTAGTGATCAATTTAAAATATTTACGATATTCAAGTATCTTACCAACAATTGGATGTTCATCTTGTATTTCTTTAAGTGAATCAACGGAAGTGGATAATTTCTTATTCGCCGATAAGCCTAATTTATCAAACAATACTTCCCCAATTTGTTTAGGGGAAGCAAGATTAAAAGTGGTGCCCGCGAGTTCATAAATTTCTTTAGATAATTCATCGGCTTTCTTTTTATAAACATCACCAAAATCATCAAGAACTTTGCTGTCGATTGGGAAGCCTTCAATTTCCATATCCGCAAGTGTATCTTCTAGTGGTACTTCTAAATCTTGGAATAGTTTTAATGAATCAGTTTTTTCAAGTTCAGAAGCAACACGATCATATAATTTCCATGAGAAAAATGCGATTTTACCAGTCTTTTGTGGATCTTCATTAGAGAACAATGATAATCCTTCTCCACTTGTGGATATATCAATGCCATATATATTCATGACGACAGTGACATCATTTTTATTAAGTGAAGAATCCACTAAATATGAGGCCACTAATAAATCAAAATATAATCCAGAAATAGCAATATCATTTTTAGTTAATGCTACTTTAATAGCCTTATAGTCAAAGCAATATTTTTTAACATTTTTATCGTTTAATAATGCCTTAGAAAATTCATCATTTTTTAAATCATCAAGGCTAATATAATAAACACCTTTATCACTAGCAACAGCTAAACCATATATTAAGCCTAAAGAATAATTATCATCTTCATAGTCTAGGGCAATACCAATTTCTTTTTCTTCTTTAAGATCTTTTAAAGAACTAACTTTTTTAACTTCAATTTCGGTATTTTCTAGTTCAACTTTTTTCCATTTTTGAACGATTTTAGACATGAATTGTTTTAATTCATATTTTTGACAGAATTCACTAATCGAAGCGAATTCATAACCTTGATAAATTGTGTCTTTTACGTTAAACGGTAAAGGAACATCGGTCTTAATAATGGCTAAATCTCTAGATAAGCGGCCACTGTCTTGGTCATTAATAATGGCTTCACCAATCTTACCTTTAATTTCACTTGCGTGAGCGATAATGTTATCAAAATAGCCATATTCTTGAATCAATTTAACCGCAGTTTTTTCACCGATTCCTTTAATACCTGGTAGGTTATCACTAGCGTCGCCTCTTAAGCCTTTATAATCAATAATTTGTAAAGGCTCAAAACCATATGTTGCTTTAACAACTTCAGGCGTCATAGCGACGATATCGCTCATCCCTTTACGAATAATATTAACGGTAATATTAGAATCCACTAATTGGAGGAAGTCTCTATCAGAAGTATAAACTGTTACTTGATAGCCTTCTTTTTCCGCGAGCTTAGCGACAGTACCAGCGATATCATCACCTTCAAAGCCATGTTCTTCAAATTGGAAAATACCTAATGCTCTTAAAAAGTCTCTAGCGATAGGGAACTGCTTTACTAAATCTTCTGGTGTTGGTTTTCTATTAGCTTTATAAGATTCTAATTGTTCTTTTCTAAAAGTATCTTTACCAGCATCAAAAGCCACCATAATGCCTTCATCGTTTTTAAGATTAGATAAAATCTTATTAATCATGTTAGAGAAGGCAAATATTGCGTTAGTGGGGGTTCCATCTTGCGAGCGCATAATTTCTACGCCTGGATAGGCGGTAGCGAAGTATGCTCTAAAGAGCAAGGAGTTTCCATCAATAATTGTAATCTTTGGCATAGGCTATTCCTCAAGTGGTTCTATTTTATTGCATATAAAGTCATAATTATCATCGCGTTTTTCACGTTTGATATTAGCGATAATAAGACTATTCTTTTCTAAAAGTGGTAATCCATTAACATATGTTTCAGGGAATAAAGTTAATTCAATATCTCCTGTTTCATCAACTAAATTGACAAACGCCATTGTGGCGCCTTTTTTAGTGGAAATTGTTTTAACGCTTCTCACTAAACCCGCGATCTTCGCGCTATATTCTTCTTTCGCGGTCACTATAGGGGTGACATTTTTCGCATTTAAAATATCGGTTTTATAATGTAATGGATTATTAGAAAGCATGATACCTAAAGCATCATATTCTTTATCTAAGTTTTCTAATGGATCATCATGATCCTCAATTAAATATGGGGCTATTAAATCAGAAAATCCGATATTTAATTGGCCATCTTCTTTAAATGATAATTCAGCGTATTGTAAAGCGCTTCTAATGCTCACTCTAAAGGAGGCTCTAGAAGGATTAAAACAATCAAAGCATCCAGCGTCCACTAATCTAGTAATCTGTTTTTCGCTAATCTTAAAGCGATACATTCTTGAGACAAAATCAAAGAAATCTTTGAATTCTCCATTAGATGTTCTTTCTTCAATAATGTTATTAACAAGTATTTCATTAATACCTTTAATGGCGTTAAGAGGGAACAATAATCCATTTTGATAAACGATAAAATCTTTCGCGGAATAATTGATATGAGGAGGAATGATAGAAATGTTTCTTTTCTTCATTTCACTGACATATTCATTAAATTTCGTGTCATCAGTGGAACTGCTTGTTTCTAATATCGCTGCGTAAAATTCAAGTGGGTAATAATATTTTAAATACGCCATTTGGCAGGCTATTACTGAATAGACAACAGAGTGAGATTTATTAAAGCCATAATTAGCGAATTTCTTAATAAAGTCAAAGACTTTCTTCGCTGTTTTTTCATCGTGTCCGTTTTTAATAGAACCTTCAATAAAGGCTTTCTCATTTTCTAATAATTTATCGATATCTTTTTTAGAAATCGCTCTTCTAAACATATCGGCTTCGCCCATTGAGAACCCCGCCATCGTGGTGGCAATCATATTGACTTGTTCTTGATAAACAATAATTCCATATGTCTCTTTTAAGATAGGCTCTAGACAAGGATCATCATAAATGACTTGTTCTTTACCCTCTTTACGTTTAGCAAAAGTTGGTAAGAATTCCATTGGACCAGGTCTATTTAACGCTAATAAAGCGACAATATCTTCAAAGCAATTTGGTTTTAATGTCTTAATTCCTCTTTTCATCGTTGATGTTTCAATTTGGAAAAGACCCATTGTTTGACCAGAAGCAATTAAAGGAAAGATGTTTTCATCACGATAAGGTATATGTAATGTATCAATATTGACATCAGGATGATTCTTCTTAATTAAATCAACACAATAATCAATTGTGGTTAAGTTTCTTAAACCTAAAAAGTCCATCTTTAAGAAACCTTGTTCTTCTAAATATCCCATTTCATATTGCGATATATAGTGGCCACTAAAATCAGTTAAAACAGGTAAAGATGATTCTAAAGAATCATTATTTAAAATGATACCAGCGGCGTGTAAGCCACTTTGTCTAATCAAGCCTTCAATCTTACTAGCTAAAGAAACAATCTGTAAGAAATAAGCATCGCTATCGACTAGTTTCTTAAATTCTGGTAAGTGTTTATATGCCTCTCTAAGAGAATATTTTGGATTAGTGATACGCTTAGATAATAAATTGATATGGTTATCAGGAAAGCCATATACTCTACCCACATCTCTTAAAGATTGCTTAGCTTGAATAGTTTGGAAAGTCACGATATTAGCGACATGGTCGTTACCGTATTTCTCTCTCATATATTCCACAACTAAGTCACGTTTAATATCCATAAAGTCAACGTCAATATCAGGCATTGTTTTTCTAAATGGATTTAAAAATCTTTCAAATTGTAAGCCGTATTTTAATGGATCAATTTCAGTGATATTTAATAAATATGAAACTAAGCTACCAGCCGCGCTGCCTCTACCTGGACCAACGATAATATCATGACTTTTAGCAAAGCTAACATAGTCTTGAACGATTAGGAAATAATCAGCATAGCCTAAAGATATAATTGTTTCTAATTCATATTCTAAGCGCTTTAAATATTCTTCTTTGTTATCTAGTCCTAATTTCTTAAGACCGTTATAGCAATTATCTTTTAATGTTTGAACAGCATCGTCTACAGGATAGTGGAGTATCTCTCCTCTTTTTTGATGGAAGTCAAAAGATGAGCTATTTAAAATCTTTTGCGTATTATTAATTTCTCTAGCGGTATAAATTTTTTGATAACTTGCTATTGGCATGAAATATTCTTGCCCTTCAAGTTTCTTTTCTTTAATGCTCTCTTCATTAGCGATAGCTTCAACGATTCTTAAAACAATGGCGTCATCTTTTTTTAAGTATCTAATAGTGGGGAAAGCCACACATTCATAAGAATGCTCATTAGCGAATTTTCTCACCTTATTAGCATAGCTAACATCTTCCTTCTTAACGACTTCAATACCTAAATAAAAGCCATCTTTAAATAAGTTATTATAGCTGAGTAAATATCTAGTAAAATCTTCTTCTTCGTTAACGAATTTATCTTTAAATAAGCCAGAAGAAGTGACTAGGACCGCTAATAAACCTTCAGTATTATTAGTTAATAATTTCTTATCGAATTCCTTCTTTTGAATCGCAGAAGAAATAACTAATAAATGACGATAACCAGTTTCATTAATCGCATATAAGCATAAAGTATCGTTTTCTATTTCAACTTCGATACCGATAATAGAAGGCTTTTTAATTGTTTCTGCAGTCTTGATAAATGATGGGACACCATACATCACACCTTTATCGCATAAGCCCATACCGAAATAATCGTTTTTACTAACGCCAGTAGCAATTCTTTCCATGGTGAGTCCACTTTGAAGAAAAGAATAGCAAGATACAACACGTAGTGGGACGAAATTATTCATACAATTACTATAGCGCACTTGCGCATAAAAGAGAATGAAAAAAGGTACCTTAATGGCACCTTTTTATCGATTAGTTTTCTTATTAAGCGAAGAGGTCATCCAAGTCTTTAATAAAGGCTGGAAGTTGAGCGAGATTATCAATCTTCGCGCCACTGGCTTGAGCGTGACCGCCACCTTCCCATTTCGCAGCGATACCATTAATTGGTGTCCCTTTACTACGAATGGAAACTCGCCAACAATTGTCTTTTGGATCTTCAGTAACAGAGCACCAAGCATTAATGCCTTCAATGTTAGAAAATAGGTTAACATTTTCTTTGCCACGTTCAGTGGTGATATTGAGTTCTTTTTGAATATTATCGTCTAACACGTAATAAGCAACGCCGTGATCAGAAACACTAAAGTGATTGAGAATATAAGCGGTCACTTTTAAGTCATCAATCTTCTTTTGATACATTCTGTTATAAACATTACTTAAATCAATACCAGCATCTAAAAGATAAGAAGCGGTAATGAATGTCGCTTTAGAAGTGGAAGAGTATTGGAATCTTCCTGAATCCCCTGCAATACCAGAATATAAATATGAAGCTGCTTCTTTACTTAAGACATAATTTCCTTTAAAGGAAAGAATAATATCAGTTAAGATTTCAGCCGCAGCGCAAGCGTCTGTTCTAACAACTTGAATCTTGCCATATTTTTCGACTTCTGGATGGTGATCGATTTTGATTTTGAATTTAGCTTTTTTCCATCTTGGATCACTAATACGTGAAGTATTCGCGGTATCTAAGATAATGGCTAAAAATGGCTCTTGAAACCATTCTTCAGGAAGTCGATCCATTTCTGGATATAGACGTGGAGTAAATGTCACATGGTTATCACCAAGAACATGGATTTCCTTATTTGGGAAGTTATCTTTAAGCCAAGTGGCTAAACCCATTTGTGAGCCTAAAGCATCAAAATCAGGCATTGCATGTCTAAAGATAGCGATTCTATCGTAACGTTTAATCGCACTTAAAATACGAGTGATATCTCTTTTATTTTGTTTTACAAATTCAGTTAATGTCGCGTTAAGTTTCATATTATTTTCCTTTAACGCACATTTCATAAGCATCACGGGCAATCATCACTTCTTCATCAGTTGGGATGATAGCGACTTTAATCTTACTATCTGGAGTGGAGATTAAAGCTTCTTTACCGTGGATTGGCATATTGATTTCATTATCAATTTTAACGCCTAATGCTTCTTCTAGTAATTTACAAACATCTCTTCTAGTTCTTGGCTCATTTTCACCGATACCAGCGGAGAAGATAATTAAATCACAACCACCTAATCTCACATAATATTGACCGATGAAATCAGCAATTCTTCTATTGAAGATTTCGTTAGCTAAAATAGCGTGTTTATCACCAGCTTCCGCCGCGGCAAGAACATCTCTAGAGTCATTAGAAATGCCGGACACACCTAAGAAACCAGATTTCTTATTGAACATTTGGTAAACTTCTTCTGCGGATTTACCAGTGACACTCACAACATAGTTGAAGACAGATGGGTCCATATCACCAGTACGTGTACCCATCATGATACCACCTAGAGGTGTTAAGCCCATTGATGTCGCCACACATTTACCGTCTTTAATCGCGGTAATAGAAGCACCTGAACCAATGTGACATGAAATAATACGTGGATGTTCAACGCCTTTTAAATACTTAAGACCTTCTTGGGCTAAATATTTATGTGATGTACCGTGCGCACCATATCGACGGATGTCATATTTTTCTGTTAATTCGTATGGAATTGGGAAAGTATAATCCGCTGGCGCCATAGTTTGATGGAAAGCAGTATCAAATGTTGCAATCGCTGGGCAATTTGGTAAAGCTTCTTTAAACGCTCTAAAGCATGTTAAGTGAGCGGCGTTATGAAGTGGGGCAAGTGGAATCAAAGATTCAATCTTCTTTTCTGTATCTTCATTAAATAAGGCAGAAGCGGAGAAGTATTTACCACCTTGAACGATACGGTGACCGATTGCCTTAATTTCATTAAAATCTTTAATAATACCTTTTTCGATAAAAGATTTGACCACTAATTGACCAATTCTTTCACAGTTACCAGAACATAAAACTTTTTCCTCTGGCATTTCATAAAGTTTGAACTTTAATGATGAGCTACCAGAGTTTATTGTCATTACTTTAGCCATAATAATATCCTTTCAAAGCACTACATATTATGTCATAGTTGTGCTTTTGTTTCAATTCATTATATGAATTTTAGACTATTGGAAAATAAAACAAGAAAAAACTCAATCAAAAACAATGACCAAAAATTAATAAAAATAGGTTAAATATCCCCCTTCTTTTCTCATGAGTTAAGTCTTTTCTTAATGAAAAGTTTTGGAAAGTGACTAACTTTTATTTATAATAAATAATTGTTAAAAGGGAATTTACTTATGGCTTTTGGATTATTATACGACTTCCTCAATGGGCAATGCATTGAAGCACACAACTACTTCGGCGCCCATTTTTCTAATAAGGATGGTAAGACTTATGTTACCTTCCGTTTATATGCACCTATGGCAAATGATGTCTCTGTCATCGGTGAATGGAACAACTGGGACGTCACTAAAGACAAAATGTCAAAGATTGATGACAGTGGTGTCTGGGAAGTCACAATTCCAAATTTAACAAATTATCAATGCTATAAATATCATTTTAAAAATGCATCTGGGAAATATGTCGATAAGATTGACCCATATGCTTTTTATTCTGAACTTCGTCCTGGCACATGCTCACGCTTATTCGATATTAGAGATTTCGCTTGGCATGATGATCCATGGATGAAGAAAAGAACAAGAAACTTTGACACTCCAATGTCCATCTATGAAATGCATCTAGGTTCGTGGAAAGGTGTCGCGGATGATGGTCATTCATATTCATATGAAGAAATCGCTGATTTCCTTATTCCTTATATAAAAGAGAATGGTTTTACTCATGTGGAATTTATGCCATTAATTCAATATCCATTTGATGGCTCATGGGGTTATCAAGGAACTGGCTTCTATTCTATTGATTCTAGATATGGTAATCCTTTCCAATTAATGTCACTTATTGACCGCCTCCATCAAGCGGGAATCGGCGCGATTATTGACTTTGCCCCAGTCCATTTTGCTACGGATAAATGGGCATTAGTGAAATATGACGGTTCATATTTATATGAATATTCTAATAAATGGAGAATATCTCCTTGGGGTAGTTACCAATTTGATTTAGGTAAAGATCCAGTGAGAAGTTTCTTAATGAGTGCGATGAATTATTTCGTCGATTATTTCCATTTTGATGGTGTTAGAGTGGACGCTGTTAGCAATATCATTTATTACAACGGCGATAGCTCAATCGGTCAAAACGATGGTGCGGTCGAATTCATTAAGAGATTAAACGCGAAAATGCATATCGCTCATGACTCAGTCATGATGATCGCCGAAGATAGCACAGCCTTCTCAGGTACTACTAGACCAACAGAATATGGTGGCTTAGGCTTTGACTACAAGTGGGATTTGGGCTGGATGAATGATACTTTAAAGTATTATTCAAAAGACCCAGTTTATAAGAAATGGGAACATTACAATATCACATTCTCTATGGCCTATTTCTTCTCCGATAACTTTATGCTTCCTCTTTCTCATGATGAAGTAGTGCACGGGAAAGGCACAATCATCAATAAGATGTGGGGCGATTATCATCAAAAATTTGGTCTTATTAGAAACTTATATACATATCAATTCGCTCATCCAGGTAAGAAACTTAACTTCATGGGTAACGAACTCGCCTCATTTGATGAATGGGATGAAAAGAAATCGTTACCATGGGTTTTAAAAACATTCCCATCTCATGATAGTGTTTCTCGCTTAATGAGAGACTTAAACCTCATTTATCGTCATGAAAAGGCGATGTATTTTGAAGAGCATAATCCAGCGCATTTCCATTGGCTAATGGTGGATAACGCGAATGATTCTATCTACGCTTTCCAAAGGAAAGTAGATAACGATGTTTTAATCTTCGTCTTTAATATGACCACTAATTATTATGAATATTATGGCATTCCTTTAATGGAATCAGGCACATACGAAGAAATATTTAATTCTGATAAAGATGTCTATGGTGGTGATAACCAATATAATGGTTTACCAATCGATAGTGAACCAGGTAGCTTTGAAGGTTTACCCGCTCATATGAACATCAAACTCGCAAGCTTTGGAGCTTGTATCTTTAAGAAAATCAAATAAGGGGGATCTTATTTATGTTTAATAATAAACAAGAATTCAAAACCGAATATGCACGTCGTCTTTTAGAAACATATGGTGTAACTGTTGAAAATAGCCATATTACTGAAAGATATTCAGTCCTTGGCGAAATGGTCAGAGACTACGCTAACGTGGACTGGGGCAGAACACACGATAAAACAATTAAAAAACAAAAAGCACTAGTTTATTTCTCAATGGAATTTCTCATTGGTCGTTTACTAGTTAATAATTTACAAAACATGGGCATCTATGATGTCGTTAAAGAAGGCTTAGCCGACTTTGGCATCAACATCCATGAATTAGAAGAAGAAGAAAGCGATGCTGGTTTAGGTAATGGTGGTCTTGGTCGACTTGCCGCCTGTTTCTTAGATAGTATTGCCTCTTTAGGTTATGTCGGTCACGGTAACTGTATCCGTTACGGATACGGCTTCTTCCGTCAAAAGATTGTCAAAGGCAAGCAAATTGAATTACCAGATCAATGGTTAAGTAATGGTAATGCATGGGAAATTAGAAGACCAAAATACGCTGTTGAAGTTAAGTTCTACGGCAATCCTGAAACATATTTAAAAGCGGATGGTAGCTACGCTATTAGAACTGCTAATACCGTTAACGTTAGAGCGGTCCCATATGATGTCCCAGTTGTTGGCTATCGTAACCATGTCACTAATACATTAAGATTATGGAACGCTGAACCAAGTAACCATCATCTTCCAAAAAACGTTTCCTTTAAAGAATATTGCAATGCCCTTGCGGAATTATGTCATGGTCTTTATCCAGATGATAGTACTGAAGAAGGTCGTATCTTAAGACTTAGACAACAATATTTCTTAGTGTCCGCCGGTCTACAATCCACATTAGCGTCATATTACCGCCATCATGGTACCCTCATTGGTATCCATGAACAATATGTCTTCCAACTCAATGACACTCACCCAATTTTAGCTATTCCGGAAATGATGAGAATCATGCTTGATGAATATGAAATGGGTTGGGACGAATCTTGGAAAGAAGTGCAACAATGTATGGCTTTTACAAACCATACAGTCATGCCAGAAGCTCTTGAAAAATGGCCTGTTAGATATGTGCAAGAACTCATTCCACGTGTCTATATGATTATTGAAGAAATTGACCGTCGTTTTGATATTGAAATGCATCAAAATGATGTTCCCGCGGATGCGAGATATCAAATGAGCATTATTAAAGACGGACAAATCCATATGTGTAATTTAGCGATTTATACATGTTTCTCCGTGAATGGTGTCGCCGCTTTACATACTGAAATCTTAAAAACAATCACATTTAAAGATTTCTATAATTACATGCCGAATAAATTTAACAACAAAACAAACGGTGTCACTCATAGAAGATGGCTCGTTTACGCTAATCCAAAACTCGCAGAATTAATTAATTCAAAGATTGGTGATAAATGGATTACCAACATGGATTTAATTAAAGAATTTGAGCAATATAAAGATGATGAAGAAGTCTTAAAGAAACTCGATAACATCAAACACGAAAACAAAGTTGCTTTGGCAAAATATGTTAAAGAAAATAACGGCATTGAAATTGATGTGAATAGTATTTTTGATGTTCAAATCAAAAGATTACACGCTTATAAAAGACAATTATTAAATATCTTCCACATCATTTACTTATACCAAAGAATGAAGGCTGATCCTAACTTTAGAATCTATCCTCATACATATATCTTTGGGGCTAAAGCGGCGCCTAGCTATGTTTACGCTAAAAAGATTATCGAATTAATTCTCGCTGTCGCCGAAGTCATTAATAACGATGAAGAAACAAATCAATTCTTAAAAGTCGTCTTTATCGAAAATTATGGTGTTACTCTTGCGGAACTTATTATTCCGGCCGCAGATGTCTCTGAACAAATCAGTACCGCTGGAAAAGAAGCAAGTGGCACATCTAATATGAAACTCATGATGAACGGGGCCATTACTTTAGGCACAATGGACGGGGCGAATATCGAAATCGTCCAACGTGGTGGAGAAGAAAATAACGTCATCTTCGGTTTAAGAAGTGAAGAAGTTGAAGCCCATTATCGTAATCAAGATTATAATCCATGGGATGTCTATAACAATGATTCCCGTATTAAGAATGTTTTAGATTCTTTATTCAACGGTCCATGGGCGGGTTATCGTCATGATAAATTCACCATCATCTTCGATGAAATCATGAATAGACGTGACGAATATTTCATTCTCGCTGATTTTGATAGCTATGCGAAAGCGCAAGAAGAAATCGAACGCCGCTATAAAGATAGAAAATTATGGAATCGTATGTGCTTAATTAATATCGCTAATTCTTCATTCTTCACCAGCGATAGAACAATTAAGAGCTACGCTGAAGAAATCTGGCACTTAGAGAAAGTGAAATAGTTATGAAAATTGATTTAAGCTCCCTTTACGCTAAGCAAGCGGAACTAGACGCTCGTATTGCGGAAAATCATCACGTTAGCTACGCTACTACTAGAGAAAGACGCATCTTAGCCTTACTTGTGGAAATCGGCGAATTTGCTAACGCGACTAGATGTTTTAAATATTGGTCTAATAAACCAAGTGAAAGCCAAGATATCGTTTTAGATGAATATGTGGATGGCTTACATTTCTTCTTATCATTAGGTATTGATATCAATACAAGCAAGAAAACATATAACCACACTAAACACGCTGATAATTTAACTAAACAAATATTAGAAGTTTATCGTTTAGCGTCAATCTTCTATAAGAAGCAAGATGAAAAGAGTTATATTAAAGCCTTCCAAGCTTTCTTAAACATTCCTGTTCTTCTTAAAGTTAGATGGTCAACCGTGGAAAAAGCCTATTATAAAAAACTTGGTGAAAATTATCACCGTCAAGACACTAATTATTAAAAAAGCACCTAAGTGCTTATAAGAGGGAATCGATATCATCTTCACTAAAGACTTCGATTCCTTTTTCTTTTAAATATTCCGCGGTCACTCCCATGCCTATTATCTCTTTATGAGAGAAAGTACCATCATAAATAATCTTAGAACCACATGATGGTGACTTCTCTTTAAGAATGACTTTCTTGATCTTTAAAAATAAACAGATATTAAATGCTAATTCGGCCCCTTTTAAATAAAAATCAGTGACATCTTCCCCGTCTTGATTAATGACTTTTTCTCCAATACGTTCCGCTGGTGAACGCGGTGTGGATAAGCCACCTTCTACCTCAGGACAAAAAGGAATAAGCTCATATTTTTCTAAAAGAGCGTCAAGTTTAGGAGTTAAGTTATTACCCCCATTATATTTGACGTTATCACCCACTAAGCAGGCCGAGATTAAAATCTTTTCCATAAAAGTATTTTAAACAAAGTCTTTGAAAGATAAAATAATAAATATGTTAGCTAATAAAACTTTTGAATATCAAGTAGATGATAAAATCTATCAAGTCGAAGTCATCTATAAGCGTATAAGAAATATCCATTATCGTTTTAAAGATGATCGTTTCATTATCTCTTGCCCACGTTTAGTGTCTTTAAAAACAATCAAAAGTGGGTTAGATAAATTCGCTAGTAAGCTCATCAAAAGAACAGTGAAAAAGCCACCCATTGGGGAAGATTATATTTATATATTTGGCGAAAAATATTATTTAACTTTTCCTGGTGAATTTACTTTCTTAGATGAAACATTTACATATAAAAATATGGATGATTTCCATAAGAAGATTAAAAAGCTATTCTTAAAATATCTCACTTATAAAAATGAATATTATCGAGAAGAGATGAACGCTCCTAAATATCAAGTCAAGATTAGAGATATGAAGAGTCGATATGGTAGCAATAATAGAAAAAGTAAAACGATTACTTATGCTTTTATGCTCATCCATCATACTCCTGATGTTATTGATTCAGTGATCATGCATGAATTAACACATTGTTTTGTCTTTAACCATAGTGATAATTTTTATCACTTGTTATACAAGTATTGCCCAAATTATAATATTTTAAGAAAGAAACTTATCAAAACGGAGTTTAACTAATGTTAGAGATTACTTCCAAAAACAATCAAAAGATTAAAGACGCTGCTTCTTTAAAACTAAAGAAGTACCGTCAAGAAAAAGGTCTTTTCTTAATGGAAGGACTAAAGAATTTAGAAATGGCGTTACGTTTTGGTAATGTTAAAATAATATTTACTAGTGTTGGCTTACCAAAGATCGGTAAACAAGATATTGAAGTCTATCAAGTTAATGAAGAAATCATCAGAAAACTCGCTAGTTCAGAAAACCCAGAAGGCGTAGTCTTCGTTTGTGAATTCTTAAAACCTAAAAAAGATAAAAAAGACTACCATAAGATAATCTATTTAGATCACGTTTCTGATCCAGGTAATCTAGGAACAATTATTAGAACCGCAGTGGCATTCAATTATGATGCGGTAATATTAAGCGAAGGTAGTGTAGAAATATATAACGAAAAAGTGCTCGCCGCTTCTAAAGGTGCAATCTTCGCTATCGATATATTTAACGATGATATTGATAACTACAATTATCCAATTATCGTGAGCACATTAAATGAAAAATCAGTGCCACTTAATAACGCTAAAAAACCAGATAACTTTGTCTTGGTGTTAGGTAATGAAAGTCATGGTGTCTCTAAAGAGATATGTGAAAAAGCCACTGATTTTGTTAAAATTGAAATGAGCGATAATATTGATTCGCTTAACGTGGCCATAGCCGCGGGAATATTAATGAACTTTTATAAATAAATAAACAACTTAAAGGGAGGGTTAGTTTATGAAAGCAAAAGTAATTTTGTTGGTTCTACCAATTATGATGTCTTTAGTGGGGTGTAATAATGCTCCTAAAAAGACTTATTTTAAATTATGGAATAATTGCAATTCTTTAACTGTATTAAAAGAATTTGTTAAGGAAGTAACAGATAAAAATAATAAGAATTACATTCCTAAAGAAGACCGTATTGCCACATTTGATATGGATGGAACATTCATTGGTGAATTATATCCAACATATTTTGAATATAACATGCTTGAATATCGTGTTTTAGAAGATCCATCTTACAAAGATAAAGCACCCGCGGACGTTAAAGAAACCGCGCAAGATATTAGAGATTTCGTCAGAAACGGCACACCTTTACCAAGATATAACGAAGAATATGGTTTTGATTTAAAACATGCTTATGCTGCGGCGAAAGCTTACGCTGGTATGAGCGTTAAAGAATTTGATAACTACGTTAAAGAATTCGCTAAAAAGACACCAAATGGTTTTGAAGGCATGACTTACGCTGATAGTTTTTATAAACCAATGTTAGAAGTGTTTGAATATTTAGAAGATAATGATTTCACATATTATGTGGTCTCTGGTTCTGATAGATTTATCTGCCGCGCTTTAGTGGATTCTCTTAATATCCCTTCTAACCGTGTTATCGGTATGGATGTCACTTTAAAGAGTGACAAACAAGGTGATGTAGATGGCGTTAATTACACCTACACAACCGAAGATAATTTAATCAGAAGTGATGAACTAATTATTAAAAATCTTAAAACAAATAAAGTTAAAGCCATCGCTAAAGAAATAGGTAAAGTACCAGTCTTATCTTTTGGTAACTCCAGTGGTGATAGTGCAATGCACAATTACTGCATGGCTAATGATAAATATAAATCACAAGCCTTTATGTTAGTGGCGGACGACAACGAAAGAGATCACGCTAATCTAGAAGAAGGCGCTAAAAGACAAGCTAACTGGGAAAAAGCAAAATATAACATCATCTCAATGAAAAATGACTTTAAGACCATATACGGTGATGGTGTGAAGAAAGTTAATTTTCAATTCTAACGCCGCCAGTAAGTTTAAGTTACAAAACAATATTACAAATAAACATATGTAATATGGTTTTTTGTGCTATAATCAATAACGATTTTGTAAGTGAGGGTCTTTATGGAAAATGAAAAATTATTAAATCTAAAGAACGCCGCTCTTAAGGAAATAGGTGATGCTAATAGTGTTGATTCTTTAAACGCTGTTAGAAACACATACTTATCTAAGAAAAGCGAACTATCTTCTTTAACTTCCCAAATTGGTCAATTACCACCAGAAGAAAGAAAATCCTTTGGTGCGGCCTTAACGGAAGTGCGCGTGGCGATTACAACCGCAATAGAAGAAAAGATGACTTATTTAAAAAATAAGGAATTAGAAGAAAAATTAGCCAAAGAACAAATTGATATCTCTTTACCAGGTATCTCTTATGAACCAGGTGGTAGAGATCCATTTTATGTCATCCAAGATGAGATGATTGAAATCTTCTTAGGCATGGGCTTTGAAGTCGCTGATGGTCCAGAAGTGGAAAAGGATTTATATAACTTTGAATTATTAAACATTCCTAAAGATCATCCTGCTAGAGATATGCAAGATACTTTCTATATCAATGATAATGAGTTATTAAGAACTCATACTTCTCCAGTCCAAGCAAGAACTATGGAAGCTAAAAAAGGCGCTCCAATTAGAATTATTTGCCCTGGTAAGACTTATAGAAGAGACGATGATGACGCTACTCACTCACATCAATTCGCTCAAATCGAAGGTTTAGTTATTGATAAAGGCATTAATATTGGTCACTTAAAAGCGACCTTAGAATTATTCGCTAAAAAGATGTTTGGCGAAAAAAGAGAAATTAGATTAAGAAGCTCTTATTTCCCATTCACAGAACCAAGTGTCGAAGTTGATATCAACTGCGCTAACTGTGGTGGTAAGGGCTGTAATATGTGCAAAGGCACAGGCTATATTGAAATCTTAGGTGCTGGTATGGTCCATCCAAATGTTTTAAAGATGAATGGTTATGATCCAGAAGAATATAGCGGTTTCGCCTTTGGCGTTGGTATTGACCGTATGGCGGTGCTCCGCTATGGCATCGATGATATTAGAAAACTTTATACCAACGATGTGAGATTCTTGAAGCAGTTCAAGAAAATGAGCTAATAAGGAGGAAAAAAGATTATGTTAGTTAGTTTAAAAAACGTTAGTCAATATGTCTCTTTAGAAGGCTTAACTCCAGAAGACATCGCTAATAAGTTAACTTTTGCCGGTGTCGAAGTAGAAGAAATCGTTAAATTAGCCAGTGGCACAAATCTTGTCATTGGTGAAGTTAAAGAATGTGTTGCTCATCCAAATAGTGACCATCTCCATGTCTTAAAAGTGGATTTAGGTCCTAAATATGGTGTTACACAAATCGTCTGTGGTGCCCCTAACGCCCGCGCGGGATTAAAAGTTATTGTTGCGCGTGTAGGCGCTAAACTCCCACAAATCGAAATCAAAGATGGTGTCATCCGTGGTGAAGCAAGTCATGGTATGTGCTGTTCACTTTTAGAACTCGGTGTTGACGCTAAATATTTAAGTGATTACCAAAAAGCGGGTATTGAAGAATTACCAAGTGACGCTCCAGTTGGTGAAGAAGATGTCTTAGGCTATTTAGGTTTAGATGATGTTGTTTTAAATTTATCAGTTTTAGCTAATAGACCAGACTTATTGTCAATCTTCAATGTCGCTAGAGAAATTGGTGCTTTATATAACCGTAAAGTCACTTTACCAAAAGTCGAATTAAAAGAAGATTTTAAAACTAAATTAGTGGTGGGCTCCGCCACTAATCGTTGTTCCCAATTCTCCGCTAAAGAAATTAGGGGCATTGTCACTAAAGCTTCTCCAAAATGGATGAGCGAATACTTAATGGCGATGGGTGTCCGTAGCATTAACAATATTGTTGATATTGGTAACTATGTCATGCTCATGACTGGTCAACCATTACATATGTATGATGCCGATAAGCTCGCGGAAGCAAAATTAACTGCCCAAGATGATTATGAAGGTGACTTCGTCGCCCTTGATGAAAAGACATATAAAGTCATTAAAGGTGATATCGTCATCGCTTGCAAAAATAAGCCAATGTGTTTAGGTGGTGTGATGGGTAGCTTAGCATGCGCTGTTGATGAAAATACTAAGAATATTTATATCGAATCCGCTTCTTTTGATGGAGCTTCTATCCGTCATACAAGCAATAGATTAGGTTTATCTAGTGAATCTTCTCAAAGATTCGTTAAAGGCACAAACCATTTCCAAAGTGAATATGTTTTAAATTATGCCGCTAAATTAATTAACGAATTATGTGACGCTAAAGAAAATAGTAATAATATCGTTTATCAAGGAGAAGAACACAAAGAGAAGATTATTAAATCTTCCGTTAAACGCATTAATGATCGTTTAGGTACAGAATTCAAAGAAAGTGAAATCGTTGATGTCTTAACTAGATTAAATTTTGAAGTCAAAGACACAAAAGACGGCTTTGAAGTTAAAGTTCCTGATTATAGACTTGATGTTACATGTGACGCTGACTTAAGCGAAGAAGTGATTCGTTTATTAGGCTTAGAACATGTTAAGAGTATCTTACCTTGCTTAGACACCAAAGTTGGTATGCTCTCTTTAAAACAACAACGTTTAAAGAACATCCGTCATTATTTATTATCTCAAGGTCTAGATGAATGCTTAACATATTCTCTTGTTTCTAAAAAGAAACAAAATGACTTCAATTTATTACATAATGAAGAGCATTATGTCATCCTTAATCCATTAACCGATGAAAGAGAAGTCTTTAGAACACATATCTTAGCTTCCTTATTAGGCGCTGCCTCTTATAACGTTGCTAGACAAAATAAAAACTTAGCGTTATTTGAAACTAGTAACATGATTTCTAAACAAAGTAGAAGTGAACACTTAGCCATCGTCTTAGTGGGTCAAGATATTAGACAAGGTCAACTCGTGAAAGAAAATTATAATTTCTTCCATATGAAAGGTCTTGTTGAAGGCTTATTTACAATACTTGGTATTGAACCAACTAGATATAGATTTGAAAGATTTGTTGACGCTAATCATGAATTACATCCAGGAAAAGCGGCAAATATCATCTTCCAAAACAAGAAGATTGGTGTTTTAGGTGAATTACATCCAAATCAAATCGATAAATATGATTTAGGTAAAACTAATGCAGTAGTGTTAGAAATGGATGTTGAAGCTTTACTTGACGCAAAAGTTAGTGAAACTAAAATGTCACCAATTTCTAAATTCCCAAGTGTTTCTAGAGACTTAGCTTTCGTTCTTGACGCTAATATTGCCGCAGGCGATATCGTTAGAGCGGTCAAAAAAGTCGGTGGCTCATATGTTATTAACTGTGAAGTCTTTGATATTTATCAAGGCGCTAATATCGCTGAAGGTAAAAAGTCCATGGCAATATCAGTCACATATCGTAAAGATGATGCCACATTAACAGAAAAAGAAGTTAGTGATGCTGAAGAAAAGATTAAATTCGAATTATCACGTAACTTTAAAGCGGAGATCCGTAGTTAATGAAATTAAATCGTGTAACATTACCCGATAACAAACCACAAACATATACTGAAGAAGTAGATTTTTCAAAATACCCATTTGATGAAAATCATGTGAGAAGAATCGATTCTTGTAGTGTTAAAGTTGTGGCCACTGATTTTGGTGATGTCTTGCAAGTGCAATTAAGCGGGGAAGCTCATGTTATTGCTTCTTGTTCATACACTTTAGAGGATGTTCCTCTAGATGTGAAATTTAAAGATTCATTCTATTTCACTGATTCTAAAGATAATGAAGCAGAAGATTGCTACTTTGAATCAGGTGTGGAAATTGATTTAGACCCCCATATCTTAGCCCTAATCCTTGCGGAAGTTCCTCATACATTAACTAAAAGTGGTGCTTCTTTACCAAAAAGCGGTAATGGTTATCGTGTCTTAAGCGAAGATGATTATTTAAAAGAAAAAAATCACAAAGGTAACAGTGCTTTTGACATCTTAGATACCATCGAATTTGATGATAATGATTAAATAACTTATAAAATAAGTTAAATAGCAAATCCCATCCAAAAAATGGGATTTTTCTTTATCTTAATATTTCTTTTAAAATGTATTGCAATTCACAAAATAGAATGAAATAATATATGTACCAGTGGTAATACAGTGGGAGAAAGTGGGAAAAAATGTATTTCGGTAGTTTTGCTCATAACTTAGATGATAAAGGCCGCTTAATGATTCCTCGTAAGATGAGAGAAGAATTAGGCTATAAGGTCTACATCATGAAAGGCTTTGAAGGCTCTTTATCTTTATACGATGAAAGTGGCTATCAAAAACTAGTTAATGAATTTACAAGACTTTCCTTCAATCAACAAAAGGTTCGTGACTATTTACGTCTCCAATTCGCTTCAACTTATGAAATGGATGTCGATAAATTAGGTCGTGTTCAACTTCCAGCTGCCTTGCTAACTAAATACAACATTTCTAAAGAAGTTCTCGTTCTTGGTATCGGTGATCACATCGAAGTATGGGATAAAGCTAAATACGAAGAATACGAAAACAGCATTAGAGATAATTTCGAAAGTATCGCTGAAGAAATCGATGCTAAGAAGGACTAATATGGATGAACACATTCCTGTCCTTCTAAATGAAGTTATTACTGGATTAGACATCAAACCATCTGGCACATACGTTGATCTGACTGTCGGTAGAGGTGGGCATAGTAGTGAAATATTGTCTCGCTTAGAAAGTGGTCACCTCATCTGTGTAGATCAAGATGCGGAAGCGATTGAAGCTTCCCAAGCCAGATTATCTAAAATCTCAAATAACTTTGAGATAGTAAGATATAACTTCTCCCATCTTGAAGAAATTCTTCAAGAAAAAGGGATAAAAGAAGTTGATGGTATCTTGATGGATCTCGGAGTCAGTTCCCCACAATTTGATAAAGGGGAAAGAGGATTCTCTTATAAAGAGGATGCCAGACTCGACATGAGAATGGATCAAAGACAAGAATTATCCGCTTACGAGATCATCAATAACTATGGTTTAGAAGATTTAACAAAAATCTTTCAAATATATGGCGAAGAGAAATATAGTTACTCAATCGCTAAAAACATCATCAAAGCTCGTGAGCTTAAACCAATCGAAACAACATTAGAACTTGTGGAGATTATTAAAAAAAGCAAGCCCATGAAAGAGCTTAAAAAAGTGGGGCATCCCGCTAAACAAGTATTCCAAGCGTTAAGAATCGCCGTTAATGACGAACTCAATGTCTTAGAAAAAACACTCAAAGTGGCCTTAGCCCACTTAAAACCCGGTGGCAGGTTAGCCGTGATCACCTTCCACAGTGGCGAAGATAGAATCGTAAAAAATATCTTCAAAGAAGCGGCAGTAGAAGTTGGTAATAGATTGGATGGACCAATGACTACTATAGCAAAGGATTACATCCTTATTAATCATAAACCGATTACCGCTAGCGAAGATGAATTAGAAAGAAATCATCGCAGCGCTAGTGCAAAATTAAGGATTATTGCAAGAAAAGAAAGGAGGCAACAATCATATGGTTATGAAAGATAAATTAGTTAAATTCAATCACAAAGGAATGTATTACCGTTTACGCAGACTTGGCTTCACATTTTTAGCAGTAGTGTCGATTGGTACGATTGTTGCAGTCCCAACCTACATTACTATGCGTGAAATAACCAACCATGCGCAACACGCAGAAGAAGAACAACCTGAGTTATTAGAAGAAGATGGTATCGAACTATCCTCTTATTAATAAAAAATTTCTCCTTATTTGTCCATTTCCTCATGGACTGAAGTCGTAAGTGACATTGCGGCTTCTTTTCTTTTTAGTCTAAAATTAGTAAATATTCAGTAATTAAATGGTATTAAAAAATGCTGAATAACACTTTCTTAACTATTTATTAGTTAATATGTTGTATATTGCAAAAAAATTATCTAAAATAAAGAAAATTGGTATTTTATTATGGATAAACCTATTGCCGCTATTGAACTTGGTTCTAAAAAATTGAAATTAGTCGTTGGCTATGAAATCGATGGCCAAATTTATGTTTTATATACATTAACTAAACCTTATGGTAATGCAATTGAAGCCGGGAACTTCGTTGATGCTAACAAAGTTAGTGAAACTATTTCTAGCATTCGTGAATTTACTGATCCTTCCGCTAAGCTCAGACTTAATATCTCTGATGTTTTATTATGCTTACCACCATATAATTTAGGTATTTATCAAACTAGACAAGTGACGACAGTTGTTACTGAAGATAGCAAAATCTCACAACTCGATATTAAAAATATCTATGCTTTAATTAGAAATAGTGCTTATCCATTGAATGATAAAACCTTAGTGGATGTTGTTCCTGAAAGTTTTACTTTAGATCAAGGCCGTATCTTTGCGCGTCCACCAATGGGTGAATCTTCAAGCACATTAACTGTTTCCGCAAAAGTCCAAACATTACCAAAAATCTTAGTGGAAAATTATCAAAACGTCTTAATGAGTGGTGGCATGGTTTCTAGAAGAAACGTCATCTCTTCATTAGGTGCTGCTGAATTAATTAATTCATATGAAGGTATGCCTAAAAACTACATCCTAGTTGATATTGGCTCAAGTGTTACTACCGTATCTTTTATTGGTAACGGCGCTCTTTATGGCTCTACTTATTTTGCCTGGGGCGGGGATAACATTACTGAAAGAATTATTGAAAGATTCAATATTAATGAAGCAGATGCGGAAAAATATAAGATCATGTACGGCATCGATTACCGCCAAATGAACTTTAAAGCCCCAATCTGTACAACAGAAGATGATTTAGGACAAGTTGTTCACCATTATAACGATGAACTTAATGAAATCATTAAAGGTGAACTTGAAATCTTCGTTAAAGAATTAAATGAAGCTATTCATAACCTCGTTGTTCAACACGATAAATCTTACGCTAACTTCCCAATGTTACTCGTTGGTGGTGGCTCTGAACTTAATGGCTTATGCCAATATATCGCTCCAAAAGTAATGAGCGAAACAGTGCAAGTTGTGAAGCCAAAAACATTAGGTGCGAGAAACGCCACATTCTTCAATTGTTTAGGCGCTATCTTAACTTATTCAAAATATCCAAACTTAAATGATGAGAGCCATCCTCGTGTTGGTGTCTTATCAAGAAACCAAGTTAAATAAAGGAGAGAAAATATATGCAAAATTATGATTTAGATAATTTCGAACCCGCAGCGAAGATCGTTGTCATCGGTGTCGGTGGCGCTGGTAATAATGCTGTTAATAGAATGATCGATGAAGAAATCGCTAATGTCGAATTCTGGGTCGCTAACACAGATAAACAAGCTCTTTCTACAAGTAAATCTCTCCATCGTTTAATCTTGGGTCAAGAAATCACTGGTGGTTTAGGCGCTGGTGGTGAACCAGAAATCGGTGAAAAAGCCGCTGAAGCTAGTGCAGAAGACATTAGAGAAATCGTGAAAGATGCCAACATGGTTTTCGTTGCCGCTGGTATGGGTGGAGGCACAGGTACAGGTGCTGCTCCAGTTGTGGCACGTATTGCTCGTGACGCTGGTGCGCTCGTCATTGCTATTGTCACTCGTCCATTTACTTTTGAAGGTAAAAAGAGAGTGGTTAATTCCATCGCTGGCTTAAATAAATTAAAAGAAAATGTCGACGCTATCATCGTTGTTAGTAACGATAAATTATTGATGACTGCAGGAAATTCCGCTATTTCACAAGCCTTCAATGAATCAGATAAAGTTTTAGCTCAATCCGTAAGAACTGTTGTTGATTTGATTCTTCTTCCAGCCGTTATCAATCTTGACTTCGCTGATGTCCGTTCAACATTAAAAGACGCTGGTGTCAGTATGATTGGCTTCGGTGTTGGTTCAGGTCAAAATAGAGCAAAAGATGCCGCTAACGCAGCGATTAATTCTCCTTTACTTGAAGCTTCTATCGCTGGCGCTAGAAGAGCGATTGTCGCTGTGACATGTGGTCCTAACGTTTCATTATTCGATGCCCAAGATACAGTTAACCTCTTAATTAACGCATCTGGTCATGATGTTGACGTCAAATTCGGTGTTTCCATCAACGATCAATTGAATGATGAAATCTTAGTGAGCGTTATCGCTAGTGACTTCGAAGAAGAATATGACTTCTCTAAGACAAGTGGTTATACCGCTCCAGCAAGACAAACTCCTGATCCAGTTTTAACAAATTTACAAAAAGAAGACGAGCAACAAGCTAATCCTAACGCTGAAAACGATATGGATACTAACTCCATTCTTCCAGACTTTTTACAAAACTAATGAAATTAAGAACTCTCCCGCTATTATTAATTGCTATTACTTTGACTGCCTGTAGCGGTCATAAAAGCGTTTTAAGTAGCCTATCGAGTTCTTTTTCTATATCTGAAAGTTCATTAGAGCCTTCATCAATTACACCTTCTAGTAGTGAAGAAATTAAATCATCTAGTGCTCCTACTAGCTCAAGTCAAATAAGTAGTAGTGCTCAGCCAAGCACTCCTGCTTATGAAGGATATTATAATGATTTAACTAGTTGGAGTAACGGTGAAGAATTAAAAACAAAATTAAACATCATAAGTCATAAGACTTATAAAGCATTAAATTATACCGCGCCTAACTATCAAACAAACATCAACGCTGATCATTCTTATTATGACTTTGGATATTTAGATGTCATCTATAGCGAAACTGATGTTTATAAAAATGAAACAAATAAAGGCTGGCAAAGAGAACACGCTTTTTGTGCTTCTTTAATGTGTGGTAGTCTCACTGCAGAAGCAGTTAAAAGAGTAGGACGCGCGACTGATTTCCATAATTTATTAGCGGCTTCAGCTTCCGCGAATAGTTCTAGAGGTAATAAGAATTATGGCAACGCTGATAAGAGTTCCGAATCATATCAAAATAGAACGACACAAAACGGAAAAGATGGTTATTCTTTTGATTCGTTAAACTTTGAACCAGCGGATAAAGATAAAGGCAGAGTGGCACGTGCCATATTTTATATGGCAATGATGTATAAAGACGATGAATTAGATGAAGTTAATAACGTCGTCATGAAAGGTTTAAAAATCGTTGAAGATCCAGTCACTTATGTCGCTGGTAATAATGGTGCTTTCGCTATTGGTAATTTATCAACTCTTCTTGATTGGAATAAAAAATATCCAGTCGATTATCTAGAAATGCAACACAACATTTCCGTTTATCAGGATAAAAGTGCGATTGATGGCTTTGCCCAAGGTAACCGTAACCCATTCGTGGATTACCCATCACTCGTTGATTATGTCTATGGTGAGAATAAAGATAAGCAAGGTAACTTAAATGACTTCGTGTCTTCTGAGTCTATTTTAAATTCACAAAAGTCTAATAAAGAACTATCACATTATGCTTTAAAAGAGGCTAAAAGAAGTTATGAACCAGGTAGTCAAATCCAAGCAAATGACTATAAAATAGTCAAAGTATTAAAAAATTACGATACTGAAGTCGTTAATGATGGTTACACTAATTCATTAACAAATCATACTTTTTCCACTGATGATGGTGAAGCGATTGACGCTATTATTACCGCTGGAGAAGATACATTTAAATATCGCATTACCCTTAATCCATTAGCGACTTGTTCAAGTGGTGAAATATCTTTATCCGCTAGTGGCATTAATAAAGGTAAAAAAGCAGAAGATCAAGAAGTGGTGTTTGGCAATGAGAAATTCATTCTTAATTTCGATAGCAGTGCGAATATCTCTTCAAGTAATACAATGACCATTACTAATATCAACCAAGATGGTTCACCAATCGGTGTTACTCTTGGTAGCAACACAAAACCATTAACAAAATTTGTCTTTAAGACAAAAGAATCATATAAAGTTGATGCGGCTTATATTAAATGTTTCGTTGGTAACACAAGTAGTTCTTATTCTTTAACAATTAAAGTTGGTGACAACGTCCTTCTAAATAGTGTCACTGTGAACAATAAAGATGTCGCTAAAGTGTATGGAACTTCTACATCAACACCATTACAAGGCCAAGTCACTTATATTTTTACCGGTAGTACATCATTAAAAATTAATAGTATTGCCTTTAATGAAATAATCTAATAGAATTATGACGTCCTAGAAGACAAGTCTTCTTAAAGTCTGCTAATAGAGAGTTTGGGATGGTGGAAGCCAAACAGTAAGATTAAGAAGGTATCACTTCTTTGTATGAGAGCTGAACTAATAGTAAGCCTCCGAAAACTTCATCGTTAAGAAAGTAATTAAGTGCTAAAGATAGAATCTTTAGAACTAAGGTGGTACCGCGCTAAGTAGCGTCCTTAGATGGACGCTTTTATATTGAAAGGAAGTTAATTATGGATTACAAAACAACACTTCTAATGAACAAATCTAATTTTGAAATGAGAGGTAATCTCAATCAAAAAGAACCTGTTTTAGTGAAGAAATGGGAAGAAGAAAAAGTCTACGAAAACATGAACCTCAATCGTAAAGAGGCCAAAGAATTCGTTCTTCATGATGGCCCTCCATACGCTAATGGCGACATGCACTGTGGCCATATGCTTAATAGAATCTTAAAAGATTTAGTTATCCGTTATAAGAATATGCAAGGCTATAAGACACCATTTGTCTTTGGTTGGGACACACATGGTCTTCCAATTGAAAACCAAGTCACTAAAAGTGGTGTTGATAGAAAAGCCATTCCATTAAGCGAATTCCGTAAGAAATGTGAAGAATATGCTTATACACAAGTCGCTAGACAAAAAGAACAAATCAAACGCTTAGGTTTATTAGGCGATTTTAATAATCCATATTTAACATTAAAAAAAGAATACGAAGCTAAACAAATTGAAGTTTTCGCCTCTATGGCGCTTCAAGGCTTAATTTATAAAGGTTTAAAACCAGTTTACTGGTCACCAAGTAGTGAATCCGCTCTCGCGGAAGCAGAAATCGAATACGCTGATGTTTTATCTCATTCTATTTATGTGGCTTTCCCTGTGAGAGATGGTAAAGGCGTTGTTGATCAAGATGCGAGACTCGTCATTTGGACAACCACTCCATGGACATTACCTGCTAATTTAGCGATTTCAGCCCATCCTGACTTCGTTTATGGCGAGTATGATACGGAAAAGGGAAAACTTGTTTTCCTCGCTGATTTCGCCGAAAAACTACAAGAAGAACTAGGTTTAGAAAGATGTGAACTTATCAAACGCTTCAAAGGTAGTGAATTAGAGTTCGTTGTTTGCAAACATCCTTTCTATGATAGAGACTCACTAGTCATCGTTGGTACACACGTTACTGATGATGCTGGTACTGGTTTAGTTCATACCGCTCCTGGACATGGTGTGGAAGACTATCAAGTCTGCTTAAAATACCCAGGTAGAGGACTAGAACCATATTGTCCTGTTGATGAACACGGCAAATTAATGAAAGGTACAGGAGAAAGACTTGAAGGCGTTTTCTATGAAAAGGCTAACAATATCGTTCTCGAAATCTTAAAAGAAAACAATGCTTTACTAAAGCATAGTACCTTTACACATAGTTATCCTCATGACTGGCGTACACATAAACCAGTTATCTTTAGAGCTACAAAACAGTGGTTCTGTAGTATTGAACCAATTAGAGAAAAGCTTTTAAATGAAATTCACAAAGTGAAATGGTATCCATCCTGGGGTGAAACCAGAATGGTTAACATGATTAAAGATAGAGCGGACTGGTGTATCTCCCGTCAAAGAGCGTGGGGTGTGCCAATTCCAATCTTCTACGCTGAAGATGAAACCCCAGTTATTGATAAAGAAGTATTCGACCATGTCGCTAAACTCTTTAAAGAGTTTGGTAGTAACGTTTGGTATGAAAGAGACGCTAAAGACTTATTACCAGAAGGCTATACAAACCCACATTCACCAAATGGTAAGTTTGTGAAAGAAAAAGACATCATGGATGTCTGGTTCGACAGTGGTTCCTCTTGGAATGGTGTCCTTAACGATAGAGGTATCCAATATCCAAGCGATTTATATCTCGAAGGTAGTGACCAATATCGTGGTTGGTTTAACTCTTCACTTATTCTAAGTGTTGCCACTCATGACGTCGCGCCATTTAAGAATGTTGTCTCTCATGGTTGGGTCTTAGATGAACACGGGGAACAAATGCATAAATCTAAAGGTAATGGTGTAGATCCTACTAAGATCGCTAATGTCTATGGTGCGGATATTCTTCGTTTATGGGTCGCTAGTGTTGATTATCAACAAGATGTCCGTATTGGTGAAAACTTAATCAAACAAGTGGCAGACCAATATCGTAAGATTAGAAATACATTGAAGTTCATCTCTTGGAACTTAGTGGACTATGATCCAAATACCAAAGTCGATGAATTTGCAAAAGTTGACTTATATATCTTAGAATCTCTTAACTTGTTAGTTAAGAATGTCACAGAAGCTTTCGATAAATATAACTTTGGTGAAGCCACAAGTGACATCATGACATTCATGTCTACAGATTTAAGTAGCTTCTATTTAGATATCAATAAAGATGTCTTATACTGCGAAGGTAAGGATTCTTTAAGAAGAAAACAAGTCCAAACAGTCTTATATCAAGTTGGTGAAGCATTATTAAGATTGCTTAATCCAATTCTTCCATTTACAATGGATGAATTTAATAACAACATGCCAGGTAAACGCGCTTCTAATCCACAATATTATGATTATCCAAAATATCATGATGTGAATGAGGAAGTCTTAAAAGAATACGATAGCTTCAAACTCTTAAGAGATGATGTTTTAAAAGCTTTAGAAGACGCTAGAAACAACAAAGTTATCGGTTCCGCTCAAGAAGCTTATGTCTCCATCAAGTTTAACAATGAAGACTTAAGAAAACTATTTAATAGTTTTGATGCACATTTAAGAAACCAATTATTCGTCGTTAGTGAAATCAAAGAAGAAGATAACGATGGTGCGACTTATCAAAACGCACAAGTGAAAGTCATCCATCATACAGGTCACTTCTGTGAAAGATGCTGGAACTATGAAAGCGATGCTATCTTACAAGAAGATGGTACCTATTTATGCAAACGCTGTAACGAGGTCGTTAAATAATGAAAGAGAAAGTATTATTCGGCCTTAAATGGTTCTTTAACTCCTTTATTTGGTTAGGTTTAGTCCTTCTAGGACTAGACATCTTTACCAAACAGTTAATGATGGCCTTATCCAATAATCATATTGGTGTCATCGCAGACTGGGGCTTTGTCCATATTAGCTATGTCTTAAATGAAGGCGCAGCATTTGGTATGGGCACAGGCGATCCAACTGCGAATAGAATCATTTATCTAGTAGTGGCCACAATTATTTCCATCGGTTTAATGTGCTATTTAATCATCAAAAGAAAAGGCATGAACAAGTTCATTAGAGCGACATTAATCATGGTTATTGTCGGTGCTTTTGGTAACATGATTGACCGTATTTTCTATGGTCCTTTACAAGGTGAAAGTGGCTTATTTACTGGTTGCGTAGTGGACTGGATTGACTTCTATTGGTTCTGGGGTTATGTCTTCAATATTGCGGACTGCTGTATCGTTATTGCAGCCTTTATGCTCATCATTTATATCATCGTTCAAGAGGTTAAAGACTATAGAGCGAAGAATAAGACTGTTGTCAAACAAGCAGATGCCCCTAAAAAGGTTCTTTCTAAGACTGAAAGAGAGCTTGAAGAAGCAAAAACTAAAAAGGATGAACCTAGTGAATAACTAGTAAATAATTAGTAATTGATATGAAATATATTGTTTCCTTTAAAGAAAATGGTGAAAGACTAGATAAGGCTGTAGCGTTACTTAACAGCGAACTTTCTCGTTCTTTTATTACTAAACTTATTGATGAAGGCAAAATCACTATCAATGGTAAGGTAGAAAAACCATCATTTAAGGTTAAAGAAAACGATGTCATAGAAGTGGAAGAAATCGTCGATCAAAAGAGCGATATTAAAGAGGAAGATATACCCTTAGATGTCGTTTATGAAGACGATGATATCCTTGTTATCAATAAGCCACAAGGGATGGTTGTTCATCCCGCGAATGGCCATTATACAGGTACACTCGTAAACGCGCTTATGTTTATGGAAGATTCGCTTTCATCAATAAACGGCGTCATTCGTCCAGGTATTGTTCATCGAATCGATAAAGATACATCTGGCTTATTATGTGTCGCTAAAAACGATAACGCACATCATTTCCTTGCGGAGCAACTTAAAGACCACACAATGGCTAGAGAATATATGGCTTTAGTGAGAGGCGTCATTAAAGAAAATAGTGGTACAGTCGAAATGCCTATAGGCAGAGATAAAAATAACCGTCAGAAAATGGCGGTCGTCAAGGATGGTAAACCTGCGATTACTCATTTCGTCGTCGTGGAACGCTTTAACAATCACACTTTAGTGAAATGCCAATTAGTCAGTGGTCGTACACATCAAATACGTGTTCATATGTCCGCGATTGGCTATCCTGTTGAAGGTGATCCATTATACGCTGGTAAAAATTACGATAAATTATATAAAAACGGACAACTACTCGTCGCTTATAAGTTAAAACTTATTCATCCAAAAACAAAAAAGGAAATGGTCTTTGAAATTCCATTACCTGAATATTTTGAAAAAGTATTAGCTAGCTTACGCTAAATCGTTCATTAGTTCTTTAAAATTCGCGAAGTGTAACTTGGCGATTTTTTTAAATTCTTCTAAACCGTATTTCTTAATGAACTTTTTAGAAAAATCGTTCACTTTAGATGACGCCCCACAAGGGAAAGTCATCTTATATTTCTTTTCTAAAGCGTCTTTTTCAAGTAAGAAAGCATATCTAGCAATACAACTTGCTAAAGCAACACATGGATAATATGATTCACCTTTAGTTTTAAAAGTGATATTTAAGACTTTTTGTTCTGTTGGGTCATTTAGATAACCAAAATATTTAGATTCCGCGACAAATTGATCAACGAAGACGTTTTTGGTGTCTGGGAATTTCTTAAACATATTGAGTAAAGCGCGATTATGCATCTTGGCTTTAATGCTATTCAAGTTTTCGCCTTGGGCGATTAATTCGTTATAATGCTCATTAGGTAAGCAAAGCTTAGAAACAAAGAATTTCTTTAATAGATGTGGGGCAATTTCTCTAATTTTTTCATCAGTTAGTTTCTTACTATCTTTGACCCCAAATGATTCTAATTCTTTTAAATCTCTGCCACGGACAAAAGCGGCCACAACGACAACAGGAAGAAGAAAATCACCGACACCGACTTCGTCGCTACCGATTTGATTATCTTTACAAAGCCAACCTCCATTAAGTTTAGCTTTATTCTCTTTAGCCTCCGCTTCAATGTTCCATTTTTGTGCTTCTTTTAAAGCATCAGGACCCAAGAAGACGACTTTGTGTTTATTCTTTTTATCCCTATAAATAGTGATAATCACTCCAGAATAATCCGCTTGAAAGATAATGTATTCGCCGTTATTAAGTTTTTGATAAGGCAAATAAAAAGCTATCAATTCATCGACTTTTTCGCTTGTGATAGGAAATGAAACAGTTTCTTTGTTCATGATATAATCATACTATATTAAATTAACTTTATTAATGCTAAAATAAAGAGTATGCAAAATATTTACGAAACATTTGAATTTAATAAAATTAAAGAACACTTATTAGAATATGCGAAAACTGAACTCGCTAAAGTCTATATCGATGAATTAAAGATGTTCGATAACGCTGAAGCAGTTAAAAACGCTTTAGAAGACTTAAAGGAAGTCAGTTCTATTATCGTTCGCTTCGGTCCTTTACCAATCCATAATTCCGCTAACGCATTAGTGTTAATTGATTTAGCTAAAAAGACAGGTTTATTAACTCCAAGAGATTTATCTCTTATCGCGGAAGATGTTTTAACCATTGGTAAGATATCAACATTCTTAAAGAAATTAGATAACATGTATCCTCGTGTTAACCAATTAACCGAAGGATTTATCGATTTAAACAATTTAGAAAAAGAGATACATCGAGTAATTACTAATTCTTTAACAGTCGCGGATAATGCTTCTCCTGATTTAAATCAAATTAGAAAATCATTAAAGAAAGCAGAAGCCACTTTACAAAGTAAAATCGCCTCTTTAGCCTTCACATATGGTAAATATCTTAATGATGATAATATCACCATTAGAGATGGTCATTTCGTTTTACCAGTGAAGACTGTTGATAAAAGTCGAGTCTCTGGTATTGTCTATGATGTCTCTGACAGTGGTAATACCACCTTTATTGAGCCTTTAGAAATCGTCCAAATAAATAACGAGATAACCGCTTTAAAAGTTCAAGAAAACGAAGAGATTAGAAAGATATTAAAAGCGTTGACCGCTTTAGTCCTCCTTCAAGAAGGAGAAATCATCACTAATAACAAAATTATTGCGAAATTAGACTTCTTAAGCGCGAAAGCGATGTATGGAAATGAAATAAACGGTGATATCGCAGAATGCTCAAATAAACAAGAAATCATTTTAGAATCCGCGAGACATCCTTTAATTGATCCTAAAAAAGTCGTAGCAAATTCATATGCATTAAGCGAAGAAGAACCAATCATCATTATTTCTGGTCCTAACGCTGGTGGTAAAACTGTTTCATTAAAAACAGTGGGTCTACTCACTCTCATGCATCAAGCGGGTTTAATGGTCCCAGTCCGCTCTGCGAAGATTGGCTATTTTAAACATATATTTATCGATATTGGTGATAACCAATCATTATCTGATAATTTATCAACCTTCTCCGCGCATATTTCTCAAATTGGAGAAATTATTCACGCAGTGGGTGGTAAAGATTTAGTGTTACTTGATGAACTTGGTACCGGTACTGATCCTAAAGAAGGCGAAGCTCTCGCGGTGGAAGTCACTAAATATTTAGAAGAAAAACACGCTTTAGCGATGATATCATCTCACTTCGCAGCGATGAAAGAATACGCTTTCTTAAGTAAAAACATCGCTAATGCATCAATGATTTTTGATGAAGAAAACCTCTCACCAACATATCGTTTTAAACAAGGAGTTCCTGGTAAAAGCTATGCTTTAGAGGTCGCTTCTAGATATGGAATTGACGCTAATATCATTAAAAAAGCCCATGAATTCTTAAAACAAAACGAAACAAATGATGCTTCTGAACTTTTAGATATCTTACAAAAGAAAGTGGAAGAAGCTAATAAACTTCAAGACGCTTTAGAAAAACAACAAATCGAATTAGATAGAAGAGAAAAGAAACTCACTAATGACGAAGAACTCTTTGAATCTAAAAAAGAAAACATGATGAAAGATGTCAAAGAAGAAAAAGAAGAACTCATTGCTAAAGCAAAGAAAGAAATATCTGACATCATTTCTAAAATGCATAACTCTGATATGAAAGTCCATGAAGTCATTGAACTTAAAAAGCAATTAGAGGAACTCGAAGAAAGAGAAGAAGAGGAAGTCTATAACGAAGAGATTAACGTTGATGACTATGTCTCTATTCCAAGCATGAATATTTACGGCAAAGTCATGCGTTTAAAAGGTAATAAAGCCCATATTGTTTCCGATAGTGGCTTCTCTTTTGACGTTGATAAATCTAAACTTCACAAAGTGAATCGACCAAAAGTTGGCACTTCTAAAGTTAAAAAGACCAATTATGATTTAGCGATTAATACCCATGTTGGTATTGAACTAAACCTCATTGGTATGAGAGTAGAAGAAGCCAGCAATACATTAATGAAATATATCGATAACTGCCGATTAAAACATTTAAGCCAAGTGAGAATTATCCATGGCTTTGGTAGTGGCGCTCTTCGTAAGATGACTAGAGAATATTTAGACAAACAAAAAGATCTCACTTATCGCGCGGGTGGTGAACATGAAGGCGGTGGAGGTTGCACAGTCGTGCTCTTTAAATAATGAAAGAAAGAATTAAGTCATGCATTGATAATTTAAAGCATCTTCCTGGTGTTTATTTGATGCATGATAAAGACGATAAGATTATTTATATCGGTAAAGCCAAAGACCTCTATAAAAGAGTGAGTCAATATTTCTTAAGACCACAAGTGGGTAAAGTCGCTAAGATGGCCTTTGAAGCGGAATATTTTGAAACGATTATTACTAATAATGAAAAAGAAGCGCTCATCCTTGAGATGAACCTCATCCAAACCCATTATCCTAAATTTAATATACTATTAAAAGATGGTAGTCATTATCCATATATCGCTATTAGAAAAGATGGCTATCCATATCTACAAATCAAAAGGAACACTAAAGATAAGAAATACGATTATTTTGGTCCATTTCCTAGAAGTAGTTCCGCTTATGAAACTATCGACTTATTAAATAAGATATTTCCCTTAAGGAAATGTAATAAGATACCAACTACCGCCTGTTTATATTATCATCTAGGTCAATGTTTAGCGCCGTGTATTAACGAAATACCAGAATCTAAACAAGAAGAGATGAAAGAGCAAGTGAAATCTTTTATGCGCGGTAATAACGCGGATGTTAAGAGAGATATCACTAATAAAATGCTACAAGCCTCAGAAAAGATGGATTATGAATCTGCGAAAGACTATAAAACTATCTTAGATGCGATTGAACACATCAACATTCAACAAAACGTCGAGACTAATGATAAAAAAGACCGCGATATTTTCGCCTTTTCCACAAGAGAGGGTTATTTATCACTTGCCGTCCTTTTGTTCCGTAGAGGGACGCTTTTGGACAAAAAAGTCTATATTGTGGAAGAATTTGACAATAACGAAGAACAAGTCGCTGATTTAATATTGCAGTTTTATCAAAATGTTCCTTATCCACAAGAAGTCATTATTAACAATGAAACAGTCGTGGATTTACTCTCTGATTTGATTGATCCAAATGTCTATAGTGTTTCTAAAGGTAAGATTCATGATTTAATTCTTACCGCGAAACAAAACGCGAACAATGCATTAGATGAATATTTCTTATCTTCTAAACTTGATAGCGATAAACTCGCCTTATTAGAGGAATTAGGGAATATTTTAAATATTCCTACTCCATTAAGAATCGAATTATTCGATAATTCACATCTACAAGGTTCTTCCCCTGTTGGCGCTGCGGTTGTCTTTATAAACGGTGAACCTGCGAAGAAGTTATATCGTAAATATCATATTGAACATGATGAAGCTAGAGACGACCTTAAGAGCATGGAAGAAGTCGTTTATCGTCGATATAAAAGGATGAAAGATGAAAATCAATCTTTCCCAGATTTAATACTTGTCGATGGTGGTCTTAATCAAATAACCGCTGCGAGTAAAGCCTTAGAAAAAGCGGAAGTAGCAATTAATCTATTTGGTTTAGTGAAAAATAATAAACACCAAACAGCAGGATTAATGGATAGTAACGGTAATATCTATGATATTGCAAATAAGAATATCTTCTTTATGCTCACAAGAATGCAAGATGAAGTTCATAGATTCGCGATTACTTTCCATCAATCATTACGCAATAAGAATATGAAATCATCAATCTTGGATGATATTAAAGGGTTAGGAGATAAACGCAAAGAGTTAATCAATAAGGCATATCCTGATATCGCTTTATTAAAAGAAGCGACAATAGAAGAGTTAAGTCAGCTCCTTCCTAAAGAAGTCGCAGAAGCCCTCTATATGAAACTTCGATATTAATTACTTGCAAACAAAGTGAGAATTATTTAATATAATTATCGCTGACATGCGCTTGTAGCTCAGTTGGATAGAGCAACAGCCTTCTAAGCTGTGGGTCAGGCGTTCGAGTCGCCTCAAGCGTGCCAGATTATATGATTAACTTTGATACAAACTGGTATCAAAGTTTTTTTATTTCTTCTCCTCCTTTTCCAATTCATCAATAGTGGGGAGAGCACTCTTGCATTTTTCCGGAATTAAATTTGACAATTGATATTCAGAAATTCCTACTGGTAACCCCATTCCGTTAATGATGTGTTTGGCTAAGGTATTATCTTTATTTTTACAAACCAATATCCCAACGGTTTTATTATCTTCTTCACCTTTAAGTGTGGCATCAATGGTGGCGGTATAGCCAATTAGTTGACCCATGTGTTCTGGTTTAAATGGCCCAGTTTTTATTTCTATTACGACATAACAATGAGCTTTGATATTGTAAAACAATAAATCGCAATACATCTCGGTATAACCCAAAAATAAGCGAACTTCCTTTCCGACATAGGCAAACCCATTTCCTAATTCTAAAAGAAAAGATTCTATATGCTTAGTTAGTTCATCTTTTAACTCTTTTTCATCATAATCTTCTCTAATTGTTAGGAAATCAAATTCGTAAGGATCTTTCATAATTTGATTAGTTATTCCAGCTTCAATAGAAGGTAGTGTTTTTGAAAAGTTGTCTAAAGTATTTTGACTCCTTTCGTACACGTTCGCTAAAATCCGACTTTCTAAGTCATATCTAGATAAATTGTTCTCGATAGTCGTTCTAATATAAAATAAGCATTTCTCTAGTGTTTTACACTTATCAATAATAATTCTGTGGTGGCCCCATGGCACTGATAACAATTGTTCCACAACTTGTGGAAAAATCTTTTTATACATAGTATAAAATCTCTCGGAGTATCTAATGTTAATTTGAGATAAACCTTTAATGTTTGGATTTCTTTTAATTAATTCATCGCTTAGTGTTTTGTAAAACCTATTTCCATAACTAGCCTTGAATGACGTTTTTGAAATTTGCTCACCTAATTCATAATAGAATTTGATAAGTTCGCTATTAACGTGAATAGCAGCTTTAATTTGTGCCTTTTTGTAATTTTGGGAAAGGCTCTCTACCCATTTTTGAAAATTTGTGTCGACTATCATTTTCTTTTCCTCCTATATTTCTAGCGACTAGGTGTTTCTAGAAGGAAATAAAAGCCATCCAACTCAAAAACACCTTTTGTAACTAACTGCTGATATCCCTATCAACCATAGTTACTGGTGTTTCATCCTCCGTTGGATGGCCTCTGATTCAAATATAAACTATTTGTGTGGAGCGCGGGTAATATTGCTACATAAACCGTGTCCTAATGGTCACCATTTATTTATGTACCGCCTTTACCTTCTGGGCGATGCTTTCCACAATGCAAGATCCTAACACATCCAATCTTGCAGTCTCTAGTAGGGTGTCCTATCGTTTACCTGCGTATGGTCGACTTTGCTCATGCTAGTTCATAGCGCCGATAGTCTGCTAATAGATACACGTTTATTATAGCTTTGAACGCGCGATGTATCAATTTAATTTATTATTAAATTAACTTTTATGGATGAAAATAATAAAACAAGGGGTAGAAATTGTATTATTACACAGCATCCTAGCCATCGTATACAGTACCCCTTTTTCTGGACAAAAATCTGTCAGAGAAAAGGGTTTTGCTATGGCAAGATATGACAAGGATTTGCGAATATTCAAATATATTTGCAATTTTTATTTTGTGGTATTATTTTCTTTATGATTGATTACGAATTAGCTTTATATATTATGACCTCCATATTTTGGAGCGTGATTATAGTCATGATTGGTTTATCTTGGTTCTATGTGGCCGGTTTGTTTTTATCCATGAAAAGAATTAAAAAAGCCCCTCATAGTGATACATACACTAAATTTGCGGTTTTGGTTCCCGCTAGAAATGAATCAGAAGTTATCAAGAATATCATGAGAACGTTAACCGCTCAAACATATCCAAAAGAATATTTTGATGTGTGGTTTATCGTCGAAAAAGATGATGACCCCACAATTAAGTTCGCTGGTGAATTTGGTTTTAAACATTTCGTTAGGGACGAAATGACCGAGCAAAGAAGAACTAAAGGCTTTGCCTTGCAAGAGTGTATTAGACATTTTAAAGCCCAAGGCTTGGTTTATGATGCCTATATGATCTTCGATGCTGATAATGTCATGGACCGTGACTATATCGAAAAGATGAATGATTTAAGACAAACCGGTGTGGAAGTTGGTGTTGGTTATCGTAACTTCACTAATATCAATACCAACTGGTTAACTTCTGGTAGCGCAATTCTTTTTACATATATGAATTCCTTTACCAGCAAAAATAGGACCCTTCTTTTTAAGAAGGCTTTAATTGCTGGAACTGGATATTATGTAAATGCTGACATTATTGAAGAAGCGGGTGGTTGGATATTTACAGGTATGACAGAAGATACCGAATTCACGACATATTGTGAATATCACAATATCAATATGTGTTATTACCCATTAATCAATTTCTATGACGAACAATCTCCATCACTTAAAACAAATCACAGTCAACACGTGAGATGGGTTTGGGGATTTATGATTAACCGCAAGAGATTTATTAAAGGCGGAAAGATGCATAATGCGACAAGTAAGGCTGTTAATAGAGCGGCTATATTTGAGTATCGTGTGGGCATTGTTCCATTTGCTGTTGCTTGTGTTGTTGACATATTGTTATTGATTGGCGCAGTGATTTTATACGTCTTCTCCTTAAGACAAGATCCGAGTGTTTCAACAGCGTTTTTGATAAATATCATTACTTTTGCAGCGTTTTTGTATTTTGTATTCGCTTTAGCGGCAGTTGCCACGATTGCCCATAATTTCAATAAATTAAGATTAAAGTGGTGGATGATTATTTTAACTGTACTCACTTATCCATTCTATTTCCTTGATCTATTAATTGCTTTCTTGCATGGTTTATTTGTGCCGCGCGTTAGAAAAACTTGGACACCCATTAAACATACTGGAAAAATAAAAGATAAAAGAGCAAAATCGGTTAGTAAAAATGAGAAATAATAAAGACTGGAAAAAAACAAAAACAATTTATTGGTCTGATGAACTTAACGATGATTTTGATGAAGTACTAAAAGAAAGACCAAAAGTTCCGAAAAATTACCGCTACATTAGGCGATTCCATGTTTTAGCGTGGATTGCTTATTATCTTATTGCTAAACCAATCCTTGGTATCTTTTGTTTCTTCCATGGAATTCGAGTGAAAGGTAAAAAAAATCTACGCCCATTAAAGAAAACGGGATATTTCTTATATTCTAACCACGTTGCCATTGCAGATGTTTTTAAGTTCGCTGCTTATGCGATTGGAAGAAAAAGAGTGAATATCATCGGATATTCCGATGCTTTATCTTTAAAACCAATTAGACCTTTAATCAAAGCGCTAGGTTTATTACCAATTCCTACTGATTTTGGTAATCTAAAAAAACTAAAAGATGCTATTCATCATTACATCAATGAAAAGGAAATCATATTGATTTATCCAGAAGCGCATATTTGGCCTTATTACACACATATTAGAAACTTTAAAGATGTTTCTTTCACCTATCCTGCGGAATTGAATAAACCAGTTGTTCCAGCGGTGACAATTTGGAGAGGAAAAGAAGGAAGAAAACCAAAACAAACAATTATCTTTTGTAAACCAATTTACCCAAATCCTGAGTTGACACCTTATGAAAACAAAAAATTTCTCCATGAGCAATGTTTGTGCGAAATGAAGGAAGTTTCAGATAAATATCCACAGGTGGAATATATAAAATATATTCGTGTGGAAGAATAAGCATCTTTCTTTACAGTTCTAGTAATTGCGTCTTCGACAATTGTGTTCAAAAGAATTAGACAAAGCTTTTAGGCATAAAAAGGGTATTTCGAGATAAAATACTAAAAAGTAATAACAAAGTTATTAACAAAATTTTTAGCACTCTCACTTGCTGAGTGCTAATTTTGTGCTACAATAGAGTTATAAAAGGAGGATTAATTTATGCAAATGGAACAAATGCCTGACTATGAAAATGATAAAGATGTCCTTCAAAAATTTGGCCGTAACATTAACGAAGAAGTTAAGAAAGGGAAAAT
>CACYSA010000011.1 GCA_902777015.1 uncultured Erysipelotrichaceae bacterium
AGTTGATTTATAAGAAAAATATGATTAATTTATTTGTGTTAAGGGGCGTGGTCAATTAGACTGTCACGCCTGGTCAATTAAACCGATATACTCACTTTTAGCAAAGACTAGAGATGAGATGAATATTACTCAAGTAGAACTAGCAAAGAAAGCTCATATTGATCAAGGTGATATTTCTAAAATCGAAAGAGGCATAGGCAATCCTACATTAGCTAAAATCAATAAATTATTTAAATCATTAGGCAAGTGTGTTTCTCTAACACTTTTATAGGATAATGCTCTTTTAAAGTATATTTAAAGTTTACTATGTAATATTTATCTAAATGTTATACAATGTATGACGACAACATTATTTCATGAAATGAGAGGACATAGACATTTGTTCATGCTCCTCAGGAAGGGAATTATGAAAAATATTTTCAAGAAACTTACCGTTTTAGCCGTCCCATTTATGCTTTTAGGGTGCGCTCATCCGTCCGCAAGTGGATCAAAAGAAGATTCGCAACCAGAAAGTAAACCAGAAGCTTCAAGCGCTTTACCAGCTTCTAGTAGTGTTACTCCTGCTAGTAGTTCTGCAACTATCTCTAGTTCAGAATTACCAGTCGTTCAAAAGACATTACCAATCTTAAAATTCACATTTGATAAGGCTGATGCAAATGCTGACTTTGCCACAAAAGCAACAAAGAGTGACTTATCTAGACCAGAAGTTGCTGGTACATTCTCTCTTTCTAACTGTGATGCATCCATGGCGTTTAGTGAAGTCAAAGGTGGATTAAAAGTTAGAGGTAACCAAACCGCTGGTTGGTCAAAGAAAGGCTTTAGAATTAAATTTAATGCCGCACATGATATGTTAGGTCTTAACAATGGCAAGAAATTTAAAAAGTGGGTTTTACTCGCTGACGCTAAAGATACAACATTAACAAGAACTGCTTTAGGCTTATACCTTGCTAAAGGCATCATTAAAGATGGCGATAAAGTTTGGGCTAGTGAATATACACCAGTATCTGTTTATCTAAACGATCAATATTGGGGTTTATATTACTTATGCGAACAAAAAGAAGTCAAAACAGGTAGAGTTGAATTACCACTTCCTACTGACCAATACGAAGGCGTTGATATCGGTTATTGCTTTGAATTAGACCATTACGCTGATAGTGCGGGTTCACAAGATGAAGCTAGCGAAGTGAAAAAAGGCGCGGATGGGGATCCAACATTCAGAGTGAAATATTCTCCAAAAATGGAACAAGGTCGTCCAAGTGGCCCATTAGCGACAGGTCAAGTTTGTACATATACAATGTTATCTGATATTACTGATGGTCCAGATGGCGTCCATGTCCAAGCGGATTATTCAAAAGTTAATAACCAAGGTGTCCCAGATAGTAGTGCCACTAAAACAAGTAACAGTAAGCAATTATCATTCATTAGAGATAGAGTGGAAGCTTTATATCAAGTTCTCTACAATGCCTCTAAGAGTGTGGCTAAAGATATTAATGATAATAATGAAGTAGTAAGTACTTCCTTAACTGTTCAACAAACAGTGGAAAAGAACTTCAATCTCAATGCTTGGGTTGATGGCTATATCATTAATGCTTATTCTATTCCACCAGATTTAGGCTATTCCTCATTCTATATGTCATTTGATAATAGCCCAACAGGTGATAAGAAATTAAGATATGACGTACCATGGGATTTCGATAGTAACTTCGCTAATAGAAATAACTTCTATGTTAACGCTGAAGGTGATGAATACTGTGATAACACATATAACACCTGGCTCTATTTATTCAGCAAACTTACATTCTTTAAGAATATGGTTAAGACAAAATGGAATGAAATTAGAGACGCTAAATTATTCGAAGGAATGTTCGATATGGTGACGACATTCTGGAAAGAATATGACGGCGAAATCCAAAAAGACCATAAGAAATGGCCACAAAACGATGCTGCACATATGCCACCAAACAACTTCGATGAAATTAGAGAGCCATATAAAGATCCAGCTAATTATAAAGAAGCTGAAGCAGAAACACTCTCTTGGTGTGCTAAACGTGTTAACTATCTTGATACCAAATGGAGTAGCAAGACTAGAGAAAAAGTTAATCCATCGCTTAAATAAAAAAACAACCTATTGAGGTGGGGAAATCCCCACCTTTTTTGTTATTCAATGAAATTGAATACAGTTTTCAATTCACATTTTACGAAATCGTTTTGTGTGAAAAATTACATTTTACGAAATCGTTTTGTGTAAATATTTACATTTTACGAAATCGTGATATGATAGTAGTGAGGTCAATTAATATGGATAAAAACATCTACTTAAAAAGAAAAATATATGATGAATTTGTTAATTGGAATGCTGATCCAAACAAGTTGCCTTTAATCGTAGATGGTTTACGACAAGTCGGTAAGAGTTATATTGTTAATAAATTTGCTAATGACAATTTTGAAAACGTTATTACTTATGACTTCAGGCATAACAAAGAATTAAGAAAAATATTTGATGGCAGTTTGGATGTTGATTCGATTGTTAGAAATTCAACACCATACTTTACTGATAAGCAATTTGTTCCTTATAAAACAATTTTGATATTTGAAGAGATTGGAGATTGTCCTTTAGCGAGAACTTCTTTAAAATGCTTTGCTCAAGATAAAAGATATTCTGTTATAGCGACTGGCAGTTTACTTGGTGTTTTAAATTATCGTAAAAAGGCAAAAATTGATATACCAACTGGATATGAAAAGATTATCCATATGTCATCTTTAGATTTTGAAGAATTTTTATGGGCAAATGGGATTGATGAAAAAACTATAGAAATATTAAAAGAATACACTCATAAAAAAGAACAACTTCCCAATGCTTTAGCGGATTTCTATAAAGAAATGATTAAACGCTACGTTGTAGTGGGTGGTATGCCTGATGCGGTTAAAGCATTTTTACAAACAAACAATTACATTAAATCAAGGGAAATATTAGAAGGTTTGATTAGAGATTATCGCGCTGATTTTGGAAGAATGATAAATGAAAAAAATGAAGAAGTGATTGATTACAAACTTCAAACACAATTAAATCAAATATTTGATTCTATCCCTTCTCAATTAGCCAGAGAAACAGACACGCATAAATTTAAGTATTCCGAAATAAAAAGTGGTGGAAGATCCACTGAATTCAAAGAACCTTTTGAATGGTTAGAAAAAGCGGGATTGGTATTGAGATGCTTTAACTTAAGTGCTATTGAAAAGCCATTAGAAGCAAATGCAGATAAAACATCTTTCAAAGCTTTTATTTCAGATATTGGGTTATTGATGGCAATGTATCCTCTTTCTAGTTCACAAGAGTTCTTACGAGATGAATTAGAAAGTAGAAAAGGGGCTATTTTTGAAAATTTAATGGCGACTATGATTAATAAGGCTGGCTTACCTCTCTATTATTTTTCAAGAGGATCAGACCACTTGGAAATTGATTATATTTTTGAAAGTGATAAAGGCATTACTTTACTAGAAGAAAAATCAACAAATGGTAAGATGACTGCTTCTCGTTTGGTCATGGAGGGGAAAACAGCTTACACCGCCGAAGCGTGCTATAAAGTGATAAAAGAAAACTTTGGTGAAGGCGATTTTTATATCAGTGTCCCTCAATATGCCGCTCCATTTTTATTAGGTGAAATTGTAGACAATCTTCACAAAGGAACAATATTAGAACCATTGAACTATCCTGAATTATAGAAACAAACAAAGTAATGCTTCTTGTAAGAGAACAATCCCCTCTTCCTTTTTATTTCATTAATAAAAGTGTATAATATTGAATTATGGAACCGGTAGTTAGTTACTTATTACAAAACTGGGCAACAATACTCATACTACTCGCCTTTGCGATTGTTTTGCGTATTACTGTCTTTTTAGATAAGAAAGCCAAAAGGCGTATGTATGTTTTAATTAGCATGGTTCTTTTATTATCCATTGTTGTATTTGTTGAATTCTATTTAGCGGATAAAAATATCTATCCAGATGTTAGAACAGTCTTTATGGCTATTAGATATAGTTCCACACCTTTAATTATTGGCATGATTTTATATGCTTTAGTTAAACGTTCCCGTTGGTGGGCATTTCTTCCCGCGGTTGCCTTTGCGGTACTGAACTTTATTTCTATTCCTACAGGTATTGTTTTTTCTCTTGGTGAAACTGGTAACTTAATTAGAGGCCCATTAGGCTATTTACCATATATTGCTGTTGGTTTATATAGTGCCGCTCTTATTGTCTTATTGCTATTACAGTGCAATAAACAAGCAGCGGAAATTATTCCAATTATCTTTTTAGGCTTTGCGTTATTATCAGGCTTAGTATTACCGTTTATCTTTAAACAAGATTATTCCAAAGTCTTCGTTGTAACTATTGCTGTTGCTTTATTTGTTTATTATGTATTTGAAATATTACAGTTAACTAAGAAAGATGCTTTAACAGGCTTATTAAATAGACAAGCTTATTACGCTTACATTAAAGATTACAATAAAGAAATAACCGCTTTTATCACGATTGATATGAATGGTTTAAAGACCATTAATGATACAGGCGGTCATGACGCTGGTGACATTGCTTTATCAACATTAGCTTATTGCTTTTTTAAAGCCGCTAACTATAGACAATTTGTTTATCGTATTGGTGGAGATGAATTCGCTATTGTCTGTCGTAAAACAAATAAAGAAGAATTAGAACAATTAATTCAAAGAATAAACGATAACGTCGCTAAAACTAGATACACATGTTCCATTGGTTATTCTTTAAACGAAGATGGAAGTAAGACCATCGAACAAATGATTAAAGAATCTGATGAAATGATGTATCAAGATAAAGCGGATTATTACGCTAGAAACAATTTAAAAAGAAGATATTAATTAATATAATATAAGCAACAGGGGAATTTTTTATGAAGAAAGTTGCTTTTATTATTGCGTTACAATCTTTACTTTGCTTAAGCGCATGTAACAATCAACAACCAAAAGAACCAATAGAACCAGAAGAAAAACCAGTTAATGTTTTTATTCTTTCTGGTCAATCAAATATGGAAGGCAATACCCAATTTGATGATGGTCACGGTTATTTAAAAGAAGGATTAGAAGAATTAGGTATTAACGACGCTGATTGTTGTTATGAAGGGATACCTGAAATACAAACAAGCTTCTATGAAGGTCCGGCCTTCAATATTAATAACACTCGTGGATCTAACACCAAAGATAAGATGGCGGGTTTATTTTTAGATACCAAATTAGGTATGGGCGCGGATGAAAAACAATTTGGTCCAGAAGTAGGTGCAGCGTATGTCTTAAGAAAATATGCGAGTAATGAGGCTCCTATCTATTTTATTAAATCCGCTTTCGGTGGTTCTGGTATGTCTTCAGGTGGTTTTGGTGTTAGTTGGGATATTTCCGCTAATACAAATTTATATAAAGATCATTTAAAAATATTCGTAGAGAATAACTTAAAACTCATTGAAGAAAAAGAAGGCAAGAAACCAACTATTAAAGGCTTCTTATGGCATCAAGGCGAAAACGACGCACAAAAGAGTAACTCATCTAAATATCAACAACGCTTTGATAAATTATTTAATCAATTTAAAACTGATTTTGCGGAATACGCGGTTGATGAAGACGGGGAAAACATTGCTTTAATTGATTGCTATATATTCGATAAAGGTGATAGTGATTCTGCGAAATTACCATCAGGTGTCACTGTTGGTGAAATCAAATTGTTAAATAACGCTAAAACGGCCATTAGTGAAGAAAGAGAAAATAACTATATCATTAATTCTTCGTGGCAAATTGAAGGTGGTTTAAAATTACAAGTCAATGAAAATTCTAGTGGTGTAGACCATGGTGGCGTCGGTGGACAACATTATTGGGCTAAAGATATGTTCCAACTCGGTATGGAATACGCTAAAGTCATCGTTGATAATGACTTATTGAAATAAAATATAAATCTTTTAGCGGTTTCTTGTTTTGCTTTCGTCTTATTTAGTGAAAGACCAAAGTGTCTTTGCTATAATCTTGAAAGTGAGTTGCTCCCTATGAAACCTATTTCTTTATTAGCTATATTCCCTGTATTAGGATCTGGTTTATTAACTAAATGTCTTTTTGGTAGCCATGAAAAAACTGACGAGGAACGTTATCAAGAAAACAATCCTGGTTACATCCTTAAAAACAATAGCTATTCTACTTTCGAAATTGATATTGATAACTACAGCTATTCTTTTAACGATTCCGTTGGCAATGAAGAAAAGAAAGAAATAATTGATAACTATATTCCAAGTGAAGGCTATTTCTATCACGTTGAAGAAAGTGAAGTAAATACTTCAAGTGATATGTTTTCTTTATATGTTGAAAGAAGTTTCTTTATGGTGGGAAGAAAGAGCTACACAATGAAGTTTTATAGAAACGGATTTGCTTCAGTTAATAATAACTATTATTACAGATTTGACGCTGATGTGGCTAATAGACTATATAACAAAGTCTACGCAGTTTTGGACACTCATCGTCAAGAAGAAATCGCTAAAGAAAACGAACATAAAAAATACACTGAAGAAGTTAATGACTTTAAACTTTCTGATGTCTTAGACGCTGTTAATAATGAAGAACCATTAAAATTTTTGTATCTAGCGAGATCTGATGACTATCGTGCTGCGTATATAAGAGATGATGGTGCGATGAAAGATATATTAGCTAATGGTACTTATGAAAAGACCACTAGACCAAGCGGTAATGATCTTGTAGACGTATTAGAATACGATAAGAGTATTAATGACCAAGAAGGTAAACTCTACTGTACTTACAATATGTCTATTTATGAAGCAAACTATACAGTCTCTATTACTAAAAGCATGACTGATAGTTATGGAAGACATTATAGTAACGTTTTATATTTCAAACTTGATCGTACTTCAATGCACGCTTTATTTGATAAAGCTATTGAGATATATGACGACATGAAAAAAGAAGAAAGAAAATATAAAAACATTATTGTTGACTTTAGTATTACTGATGTGATTGATGATATTAAAGAACAAGACCCATTATCATTCATTTATCATGAACAATCATTTAACATGAATGACAAAGGCTATGAAATAACTGATGACGGGACAATTAAAGATTTATTAATTAACGCGACATATAATGCGTGTAACGATAGTGGTCATCATGATTATGGTGTTAGATATGAAACAATTACTATCACTAATGAAGAAAAAGATGAAACAGGCCGTGTCTATTTAAAATATGAATTTGTTCTTTATCGCGCGGGCAATATAGCGCATCTTAATTTAGAACTAGAAGATAAATATGGTAAATCTTATTATGCAGAATTAATATCTCATGAGATTGATAAAGAAACATCTGAAGCGATATTTAATAAAGCCATCAGCTTAAAAGAAGCACAAAATAATCAAGCTGAATAATAATCAATACCTTATATAAATAAATATTATGAAAAAGATATTACTAATGACATTATTACCAATAAGCGTATTTGGTTTAACTGGCTGTGATAAAAATGTCCGTGACCATAATCCCCATAATGTGATGAATGGTCGGTATCATGAGTTCACTTTAACAATGAACAATAAAGAGTATTACATTAGCTCTAGTGATGAGATAGTGGATTCACTTAAGAATAAGATACTTGATGCTGGAACGTTTAAAAGTACATCCTCCACTAGTAACTCATATAAATCATTTACCTATCAAGTTGAAAGAAGCGTTATGATGTGGGGCAGAGTGCGTTATAAGATGGAATTCTTTTATGATGGCTATGTCAATGTCTATGTTGATAAATATAACGATGAAAGAAAAAAACTACCAGATTATTATTCTTATCAATTTGATAAAGAAAAAGCGGAAGATTTATATAATACAGTGGTTAACTACGCGGATGAACGCGATAGAATACTAGAAGAAGAACTAGAAGCGCGAAAAGCAATGCGTGCCGCTGCGAGCAAAGAAGCAGAAGATAAAATAGCCGCATTTACGATTAATGACGTAATTAATGATTTAAAAAAGAAAGAACAACTAACAGTGTCTTTCTATTATTTGAATTCGGCAGAGGATTATTCTTACTTCGATAATGAACTAGAAGATGATGGTTCAATCGTTAATGAGATTATTAATGCGACATATAACAAAATCGACACTATTGATCGACAAATTAATGTAATTAGAACTTGTATTATTGGTGTTGAAGGTAGTGTGACTCTAGATGATTTCAAACAACCATTAACGTATTCTCTAAATATCGTTGGACAACCATCATATGTGGAATTATCAACATCAACGAATGATTCATATGGCGCCGCTCATAACTATCGAACAAAATATAGTATCGATAGTGAATCATTAACGTCGCTATTTGATAACGCGATTAACGTTTACGAACAAAAACATAATAAGACTAACGGTGAGGCATAAACCTCACCTTTCTTGTATAACAAAATAGTGACATCATATCTGCTTTTCGTGTAGAATAGCGGCATATAGTGTGTGCATACTGATACGTTAGATTACTAATCACATACTATCATTGTTCCTCCCTTAGGGTTTTTTCATGAAAGGAGAAAACTTATTATGAACAAGATATTATCAAGGATCGCTATTGCTATAGCTTCTTTTGCTATGGTCATTGGTGGCGTCTCCATGGTGGCTATATTGAATAGCAAAGAACAAATTAAACCTGCTTATGCAGATCCAACTGAAACTCTAACTATATCAGGACCACATAGCATACGTGCTGGCGAGATAGCTAATTATGAAGCGATAGCCAGCGGCTTTACTCCTGATGCGTACAGCTATTCTTGGTCTCACACCAATGAATATGCTGCTAGTATCATTGCTACTGAAGGTAACACCGCCACAATCGAAGGTCTCAATGCTAACAGAACATATCTGACTGTTAGTGCTGAAGGCCCTAATGGAACAGTTACTTCTAACAGTTTTTGGATTGATGTTATAGATTTTGAGGTTATGTTTCAAGAAGATGAAGCTTATATATTGCCTTCAACATCAATGCGTTTCGAAATTTATGTTTATGATGAAGATGGTGATGTTGTTTTTGAAGTAACTACCGCTAATGAAAACGCTGCAACAGCAGAAGTTATTGAAGCTTCTAACAAGTATTATTTGGAAGTCACCGCGGGCTCTATTGAAGGTATTTCTACTACAATAACCATTAACGCAAAAGATAATAATGGTGAAGCTGGATATCACACTTCAAGTTGTTCACTCACTGTTAATGTCGGTGAATGTTACGAGATTGGTGACAGAGTCTTACAACTACCAGATGATGAGTTACTAGTTTTTATAGCAAACAATGACAAAACCAAATTCGCATATGTTGAAAATATTTATCATAGCCCAAGGCTTCGTGCGACTAATGATATAACTCAGGCATCACTATTTTATTTAAATTATTCGGCATGCCTAGGATTTGCGTTTTATACTTTTCAAGGACAAACGAATTATGTTGGCTCAGATGGACGCTTAGCCACTACCTCCTATCCTGCTTTCGATGAGTATTTTTCTTACCCTGATTACGTGCTTTATCAGGATTATCCAGGGATATTGAGTTATCATGGTACCTATCTAGGGATAGAAAACTATGGCACAAATAGGTATATCTCTTCATCTTCATCAAATAAATTGTCTAGCCCTTCTCACTATGACCCACTTTTTGCTTATGTTGCGGTAAGTCATGGCCATAAAATTACTCTTGATGAAACATCTGTTGATATATCGGAAGGTGGTTCCACTGATATCACCGCTACAGTAGCGTTTGTAACAGATCTTGATTATGAAATCGTTAGTGGTGCTGCTAGCATCGATGATGTAACTATCTCGACAATTAATAATCTAAATCAAGCCAATATTCACATTGAAACATCAAATGTTACTGGCGACGCCATTATTAGAATCAAAGACGCTAGCGACGATAGTGTTTATACAGATATTACTGTTAGAGTCAAAATGGATGCTGAAGCAGAAGTAGCTAATCTATCAATGCAAACAAGCCTTGCTTATCATTACTCTAAAGATGAATTAGGTAACTTCACATATTCAAATGCCTCTATTAGATTCGGTGCAAGAATTAATAAAGACTTATGGAATGAAATAGATGAGGACTACGATATTGCTGGTTTTGGTGTAATGATTACTGGTAAACCAACTAACTCACTTATTCCATCACAAGCATATTTAATCAAACAGCATGTTGATGAGGCTGTATCAGCGGAGTTCGCAACTGATTTAGATACTGAGTTAGTTGATCACTATATGTCTATAAGCGAAATGGCAGTTCCTCCAGAATCTAATAATGATTATGCATGGAACTTAATGCAAGCAGTTACTATTAGTAGTGTTGTTGATGTTACAAAAGAATATACCGCTGCGGCATATATCAAACTACTTAGTGGTGATTACATATTCTTCAGTCAAGTTAGAACAAGTGTATATAACCTTGCTTCTAGTTATCTAAATAGTGATGAATATGATTCAGATACCGCTGGAGGATCATTACAACATCTCGTGGATATGGTCGGCATTGCATAAGGAGAAATAATAAAATGGAAAAGAATAATAAATTTATAAAACCAATGATGGAAGTCATTACATTCACTAACGATGATATCATTACTTCTTCTGGGGAATTTGGTGACACTAATCGAGGCACTATTGACCTATTCCCAAAAGATACTGATCAGTTATGGTAATCTAGACTAATTCGGTGGGAGATAATCCCACCTTTTTAGTGCTAGTTTTTTGTTAATAAACAGTAAGACGAATATTCTACTTTTCTAATTACATTTTTTTATAACTGTAAAAAGTTAGCATTATTTCTCGATATTATTTTGGTGGTGGTTTCTACGTCACTTTTTTATTTATTGATATATGCGCGTGTACGTTATATCATAAAAGTGTTATAAACTGGGTATATGGTCATAGTAAGGTTGACCGTCTCTACATAGCTCCGTTACTGCTATACTATCCATTCATATTTTTGAATGAATAGATAAGAGAATAACCAGTTGTTCATCCCTTTGGGTTTTTTCAATGAAAGGAGAAAATCAATGAACAAATTTTTAACAAAAATCGCTGGTGTCGTAGCATCCATTGCTATGGTTATTGGCGTAGGTGTGGGGGTTGCGAGCAATAGAGCCAAAGGCGCCTATGCTGATCCAGGTACATCAACGTTAACTTTTACTGAAGCTTGTGATGGTTCTGGAACTGCAAATGATGGTGCAGTATGGACAGTTGACTCTGATGCTGGTGAATCGAATTTTGATAGTGAAAGAGGCATTCATTATGGAACTAGCAAGATAGAGGTTTCTTATTTGAATCTAACAACTTCCGATATCTCAGGGACTATTACACAAATTACAGTAAATGCTTCTGGTGCTAGTAAAACGTCTGCTAAGCTTAATGTCACAGTTGGCGGGAATGCTTTTGGCTCAGAAAAATCTTTAACTAGTAGCGCAGCTACATATACACTTAGCGGATCTGCTTCTGGTGATATTGTTGTAGCAATTACTCAAGCAAGTGCTAAAAAAGCTCTTTATTGCAAATCAATCGCTGTAACATATTCTACTGGTGGCAGCGTTAAATCAAATGTTATATTATCATGCGACGATTTAGAACTTGATATTTCGGACGAACCTTACGCTTTGTCTGTTACTGCGACTTCTGGTGGCAATCCAGTAGACAATTTGACATACACTTATAATATTGATGACGAGAATATCGCTACAGTATTAAATGGTGTCGTTACTCCTGTGGCTGTTGGCAGTACTGAATTAACTATTAATTTTGCTGGAGATGGAAACTACAATCCTGCTTCTAAAACAATTGATGTAGTCGTTTCTGATCGTACACAAACCATCTCTAACTTAACGTTTACTTCATCTTGTGGTGGTACTGGAACTACTGACAACGGAAATACAGTTTGGACAGTGACTTCCGATGGAACAGAATCCACTTACGATGGCACTTCCGGTATTCACTATGGTACAAACAGCGCGAAAGTTACGTATTTACAACTTTCTACATCTGATTTGAAAGGTGATATAAAAAGAGTTGTAGTGAACGCTAGAGATGCACAAGCTACAGCTACAATATCTGTTTCCGTTGGTAACACTTCTTTCACTTCTGCGTCAACAACATTGACTAACTCTAGTGTTGACTATACTTTTACAGGCGAGGCTCGAGGCGATATTGTTGTAAGAATAGATAGAGGGTCATTGATGGAGAAAGCTTTGTATGTAAAGAGCATCATTGTTACTTATACAAAAATCACCCTTCAAAGCATTTCTTTAAGTGGTTCATATCAAACAGCTTTTGAACAAGGTGATGATTTTAATCATACTGGTATGGTTGTTACGGCAAATTATGACGACGATTCTCATGAAGATGTTACTTCTAAATCAAGCTGGACTGGTGACAATACATCTGAGATAGGCAATCAAACTATTACTGTAACTTATAAGGCTAAAACAGCTACCTATAATATTACAGTTTCCCCGGCTACTATGTACACCGTAACAGGAACAATCCAAAATGGTTCGTTAAGTAGTAGTAGTAGCGTTAAAAAGAACAATCCTTTAAATATTACAATTAATGCTGATAATAGATATGCTAGACCTACTTCGCTTACAGTTACAATGGGCGGAGATACTTTAACAGTAGATACTGAATATACATACAATCCTACTACTGGTGCTTTTTCTATCGCTGCTGTTACTGGCAACGTTGCTATTAGTGGTAATTGTGGTAAAGCACATGGACGCTGGGAAGACGATCCATACACCGTCGCTCAAGCGATGCAAGCGATTAATGAATTAGCTCAAAATGAGACAATCACATACGCTTATGTTAGTGGTCTTGTTTCTAGCGTTGATAGTTTTTCAAACGGTGCAATCACTTACAACATCAGTGACACTGGTAGTGCTTCAAACCAATTAAAAGTTTATAAAGGCAAAGGCATTGCTGGAGCAAGTTTCGAATCAATAGCAGGTATTGAAGAATTGGCATCAGTATTGGTCACAGGTACATTATCAAAATATAACAACAATACAAATCAGTTTAATCAAGATAGTAGTTTGGTTTCATATGTCGCTCCTAGCAATGAAACAAGAATCAATAATTACATTAAGAGCGCTGCATCACTTGCTACCATTAATGGCACGGAACGTAGAACTTCGAGCGCGGCAGCAGAAGAAATCGTCTTTGAAGACGAAAACCTCGAGAATAGTACTGAATACACTGAACCTTTTAACGGAAACAACTTTGCAATTCAATTCAGCTCCGGATGTAAATATTTTGACAGCGGAAAAGCTATAAGAATTTATGCTGGCGGTTCATTCACTATTACTTCGACTGAAGACATTACTAAAATTGTTTTTACCTGGTTTAATAATACTGATAGACCTTCTTCAAATAACATTGCAAGTGAAGGTACCTACAATAACGAAAGTTCTACTTGGAAAGGATCCACACACTCTGTAACATTTACTAGATCCAGCGGTTCCGGCCATTGGAAATTAGCTGCGGTTGCTATTTCTTATGGTGCGACATCGCGTGTAGATGATTTAAAATTAAGATTTGGTGCTTCCATTCCAACTGAAAAATGGGATGCCATTAACAATCTTCAAGATTGTGAAATCACAGATTATGGCGTAATGTTATATAAAACAGCAGCTACTTATGCTGAAACTGCTCCAGCAGTCCAAACCCTTTATAAGACACATCCTGAATATGTTGCCGTCTTTAATAAAGGTTCAGGTGTCGCTCCAACTCCAGAGGATGGAAATTACATTTTCACCGCTAGAATTGAATTCGACGATCAAGATGAATCTGAATATTCTAAATATTTCATTGCACAAGCATTCATCGTCGTTAACGGAACAGATTATTACTTCCTCGGTGAAGAAATGAGAGCATCTGTTAATTCGTTAGCTGTTAGCAATAATGACACAAATCTTTCACAAGATGCGTTAACATATTTAAAAACAGCAGGAAACTAAAGGAGAAATACTATGGAAAAGAAAAGGTTTTTAAATCCAAAAGCTGAAGTTATTAACTTCTCTAAAGAAGACATTATTTTAACAAGTGATGTCGGCGCAGGAAACGCAAAAGGTATTCCTGAATATCCTGCTCCTCCATCAGGTTTCTTAGATGAAAATGAATAATTAATGCAATTATTCTTTAAAAAAAACAAATTGTATTAAAGGCGGGTTTTTGAACTCGCCTTTCTAGTTAATGCCTAATTGTTAACTTTTATCTAGATGTTAACAAATAAATATTAACTTTTACTTGGAAAATAGTTATTTAAGATATATTATTAAAAACTCACTAAAGGTGATATTGTATTAATATGAAAATTAATAAACATGTATTAAGAATAGCAGTTTTGTCTACTGTCTTTGCCTTAGGTATAGGCTTTACAGTTAATTTCAACATACCTCATAAAGAGGTAGTTGCGGAGCAGCACGCTGAAAACTATGCTCCATATATCTATAGTGGTAATTACTACATCGATAAGAAAATTGATTTCAATGCCGGTGACGGCATGAATGGTGCTTTAAGAACATATATATCCACCAAGATTAGACCTTCTCAATTCTTTAACTATAGTGGTTCTAAACCAGGTGCTTTAGGTAGTGTTTTGCAAACCGCTGATAGAGATCCTATTAATGATAACAATATGATTATGTTCTATACCCGTAATTCAATTACAAAGGTAGATAGTACTACTGACGCTATTAACTGGGATAGAGAACATGTTTGGTGCCAAAATCATTCTACTGGTAACTGGGGCACAGATGATGGTGGTGTTGATGTTTTACATTTAAGACCTACCTATCCAGGTGCTAATAGATCTAGAGGCAATAAAAAGTATGGTGATGTTAATAAAGCAAATCCAGGCTATATAGATCCTTCAACAAAAGAAGTAACGAATGATAGTACCAAACTTCTTTTTGGTTATTCAAATAGCACATATTTTGAACCACTAGATTGTGTTAAAGGTGATGTTGCTAGAATCATTATGTATCTTTGGACAGCTTATACAGATTATCCAAATTATAATGCACTCAATATTCTTGATATCTTTAGTGATTACAATACATTAATACAATGGCATACCCAAGATAGACCTGATGTTTCAGAAGGTAATAGAAATGATTATGCCCAAAATTCAAAACAACAAAATAGGAATCCATTTGTGGATCATCCAGAATTAGCGTGGAAGATATTTAGTGACGCTCCGAATTTAAGTAGCTCAGTTAAGAATGCTTGTATGAGCGCATATCCTGGTTCAGGCAGTCAACAAATAACACCTACTGGTATTACACTAGATAAAAGCACTGCTTCCGTTAAAGTGAATGGAACAACGCAATTAAATGCTGCATTAGAACCAAGTGGTGCTACTGGTTCAATAACATGGACATCAAGTGATACAGATGTCGCTACTGTTAGTAATGCTGGTTTAGTAACTGGTGTTGCTGTAGGCACTTCTACAATAACCGCTAGAGTATCTCAAAATATCTATGCGCAATGTGTCGTTACTGTTACTGCACCTGCCCAGTTATCAAAAGTTGCGTCATATAACTTTTCTTCAACTCTTAGTTCAACAACTGCGTATTCCGATAGTGGCTTATTAGCTCGTTTCCAGACTAGCGCACAAACCGGATTAGGATTATCCGACATTGTTGAAAGTATTAGCGATAGTTCTAGAGTTTATCCTGGTCAAGCCAGTTATACTAGCTATGGACTTAAACTTGGATCGAGCGGGAATAGTGGTTACTTTACCGCTAATTTGAGTACAGAAGTATCTAGAGTGGTAGTTAATACTGCGGGTTGGACAGTAACAGACTATTTAACAGTTGGTGATGCTGCCGCTCAAATCCCAGGTGTTGCGTATACTAATGCAAACTCAATCAAAACATTTACATATGATATAACATCTTCAGATAGTGTTAGATTCCTTTTTACAAATAGAGGATTTATTCAATCTATTGATTTCTATAGTGAACAAGAAGCGGAAGATGTGCCAACTAATTACCTTAGCACTCATAATACCTTTGCCACTATATATGGTGAGGAATTAATTTCTGATGTTGAAGGCCTTGTTGTTAATTCTGATTTTGCAAATGCTGGTTTATCTAATGGAGCAAGCATAGGTGAAATTGCTATTGGTGATATAACTTTGGTGGGCGAAAGAGGAAGCCATGCTTCACTTAATCCTAGATATTACGTAGATAACCATGAACTTCGTGTCTATGTTGGAAACACAGTCACCTTTGTTTCAGAATATCCAATCACAGGAATTACATTTACTTTCTCTAATACCTACGAAAGTGGATTATCTCCTGATGTTGGTACATTGACCAACAATGTTTGGTCTGGTAGTGCTAATTCAGTTACATTCTCTAATGGTGGCACCAAACAAGTTAGATTTACTGATGTATCTATTACATATACAGGACAGTCTATCTCTGTACCTAAACCATTCCTTAGATTTGGTACGACAATATCTAAAACCAATTGGGACGCTATTGCGGCTAAATGGACAATAAACAACTGTGGTGTGATGTTGGTAAAAGAAACTACATTACAAAATACATATCATGAAGATTCAATCGCGGATGCGTATGGTCATGATAAGACTCTTGCTATTAATTACGTTAACTTATCACTCTTGCCATCATACGATGAAAATAACTATATGATTTCAGTAAGAATTGATATGACTGATGAAGCATATAGAGGTATCACATATTGTGCTTCACCATTCATTGTTATTGATGATACCTATTACTTCTTAGGAGAAATTCATAGTTCATTCAATGACACATTAGATGATTGTATTGATCATGATGGTAAGTCAGAATTATCACATGATGCATTATTATCTTTAAAAACAAATCAAAATTAAGGACAATAATAATATGGAAAACAAAAAGAAATATTTAGAACCAAAAGCAACAATTATCGAATTCTCTAATGAAGATGTTATTCTTACAAGCCCTCCATCAGGCGAACCACAACAACAACCAGGTGGAATCCCATTTTTCCCTATAATTGAAGATAAAGATTAATAAGTGATTATAAGGTGGAGCGCCGCTCCATCTTATTTGTAAGTAACGAATTATATGAAAAATAAAATATTAATTTCCATCAAACCAGAGTATACAGAAAAGATTATTTCTGGTGTGAAGAAATATGAATATCGCCGCCATATTGCCAAGAAAGATATCTCGTCGATAATTATTTATGAAACAACACCAATCAAGCGTGTTGTCGCGGAAGCGGAAATAGAAGCAATCCTTTCTTATACTCCTGATGAATTATGGAAATTAACTGAAGAAGAATCTGGCATTAATAAAAAGTTCTTTGATGAATATTTTAAAGGCAAGAGAATTGCTCATGCTTATCGAATCGGAAAAGTGAAAGTGTTTGAGAAACCAAAACTACTTGAAGATTATGGTGTGAGATGTGTACCTCAGTCGTTTATCTACATTAACTATTAGGTGGAGCGTTACTCCATCTTTTACATAAACGTATTTTTGTATATTTTTGCATTTTCGTGGTAAAACTCGACGTACAAATTGCATTTTCGTGGTGAAACCAAACGGACAAATTGCATTTTCGTGGTAAAAGTAATATAATATTGGTGTGGTGGTGATATTATGTCTAATAACTTTAAGGATGAATACGAACTTGCTATAGAAAAAGGATGCTATATTGAAAGAGATTGTTATTCTAAATTAATCGATTGGAAAAATAGGAAGGCAAGAAATCATAATGCTTTGTTTATAAGAGGAGCTAGACGTGTTGGCAAGTCTGTATTAGCTCTTGAATTAGCTCATAAAGAATATAAATCATTTATCAAAATATCCTTTGATAGAGCTAATGATGATTTAAAAAATCTTTTTGCAAATGAATTAAATGATTTAGATTATTTTTATTCTGTACTAGAAGCAACTTTTTCAAAAAAATTATATGAAGGCGAGTCTTTAATTATTCTTGATGAGATTCAACTTTTTAAGCCAGCAAGGCAGGCGATAAAGACTTTGTTGCTTGATGGAAGATATGACATAATTGAGACTGGATCACTTGCTTCAATTATAAAATCAAATGATGATGAAGATTACTTACTTCCTAGTGAAGAAACAAAAATAGATGTAAATCCTATTTCTTTTTTTGAGTATTTAAAAGCATGTGGTGATGATTTGGCTTTAGGATTAATGAATACTTGCTTTGTAAAGAAAAAACCACTTGGTGCAGCTTATCGAAATATTTATTTAAAATTTAGAGAGTATTTATTTGTTGGGGGAATGCCTGCACCATTATCGACTTATTTAAAAACTAAGAGTCTAATAGAAGCAGAAGAAATCAAAAGAGAAATAATAGAATTGTATAGAGATGATTTTGCTAAACAAAAAAATGAAAATCCAATTTATGTCGCCTCAATATTTGATATGATTCCAAGCGAACTATCAAATCATGATAAAAGATTTAAATATACGCATATAAATAGCCAAGCTAGAGAAAGAGAATATAACGGTGCTTTTAATTGGCTAGTAAAAGCATATATTGTTAATCCTTGTTATAACTCAACTGATCCATCTGTCTTACCGACATTAACAATGAATGGATTTGATTTTAAAGCATACTTAATAGATACAGGTTTATTATATACATTATCTTTTATGGATACTAATCAAGATGAATTTTTCTATAAGTCATTGATTTTAGATAAATTGCATTTAAATGAAGGGATGTTTGCTGAAAACTATATCTCTCAAGCATTGAAGAATAATGAAAAAAAATTATTTTATTATGAAAAAAGAGATGAAAATACTCATAGAACTATAATTGAAATTGATTTTTTGACAATTCAAAATAGAAAAATAACTCCTTTAGAGGTTAAATCTGGCGATGATATCACATTAAAATCACTTATTAAGTTTAAAGATACATTTAAAAATACAGTTAATAATGGAATTGTATTATATGATGGGGATATAAAAATAGTTGATGGCATTTTGTATTTACCATTATTTATGATTGATTATTTGAAATAATGAAGAATGTTCTAAAACTATGTAAATCAGAAAGTATACAAAAGAATCAATTCTAGATGTAATAGATTTTGAAAAAGATTAAGAGTAGAAGAAAAATTTTGGGGTTTGGAAATAGATGAAAAATATATAAATGATATTTACAAAAGTTTTGATTCACCTGCTTTTGATGATTCATTATCTTTATTGGCCTACATGGATATGAGAAGCCAAAACTACTTGAAGATTATGGTGTGAGATGTGCGCCTCAATCGTTTATCTACATTAACTATTAGGTGGAGCGTTGCTCCATCTTTTATTTACATTTATAATTAACGCATGGTTAACTTTAAAATTAAGCTTGCTAATACAGTATTTGAAATCAATGCTTTTAATGAAACCACTAAGAAGTATTGTGTTGATTTCTTATGTGATGAAGAACCTAGATATGTTATTACCATGACTAAAGAAGATTTAGAAAATGAGATACATATTTCTAACGATGGCAAAGTATATGTAAATGAGGAGATTAGCGCACTTTATCGCCGTATCGCTGATACTTTTATTAACCAAGATGTAATCGTCGCTCACGGCTCCTCTTTTAGAGTTAATAACTGTGGTTTTATTATTACAGCCCGTTCAGGAGTGGGTAAATCCACTCATGTTCGATTATTAAAACAATATTTAGGGGATGAACTACAATATATTAATGATGATAAGCCCTTATTAGAAATTAAAGATGATGATGTCCTCATTCATTCTTCACCGTGGAACGGTAAAGAAAGAAGAGGCAATGACATCTCATCATCATTAAAGGCAATTATCTTCCTTAATAGGGGAATAGAAAATACATATCGTAAGATAGATAATAAAGAAGAAATATATTTTAGATTAATGTCTCAAATCTATTTACCACGAGACAAAGATAAAAGAGAAAAAGCATTAAAGATAATTGATATATTATTAAAGAGACTTAATTTTTATGAAATTAATGTCAATATGGATATATCTGCCCCTCAGATGACATATGAAAGGATTATTAAAAATGAAACTAAATGAGAACTTCTTAATCCATAATAGTGATAATGGTGAAATACTTATCCCAGTGGGGGACGAAACTAAAAGATTCCATGGTGTTGTTAAACTTAACGCCACTGGTAGTGAAATAGTGCACCTCATTGAAAATAACGATATGTCATTAGATGATATCCTTAATCATTTTTATAATGAATGCCCTAATGATGATAAAGATGAAATCAAAGAAGGCGTAAGTGCTTTTATCAATAAATTAAGAGAAATCCATGCAATCATTGACTAAGTTTGAAGATGTCTTAGATAAAGATGGGGAACTAATATTCACTAATGTTGGTTATTCCATGTATCCCCTTATTAAACAAAGAGAGGATGTTTTAAGAATTGTTAAAACTGATAATTATAAAAAAGGTGATGTGGTTTTATATAAATCACATGTCGACCACTATGTGTTACATAGAATATTAAAGATTAAGAAAGATAATATCATCCTTGCTGGTGATTATAATTACTTTAAAGATAAACCTATTACTAAAGATAAGGTTTTAGGCCTTTTAACAACGATTACTAAGAAGGATGGTAAAATAATCGACCTATCTAAGGATAAGAAAGCTAGGAGGTTCTTTTACACTAATTTCTTTCATGTTAAAGCATTCTTTCAACTAATTGGCAAAGTATTACATCTTAGAAAAATAAAATAATTAAGCATTATCATAAATATTGATGTGTGGCTAAATATAGTATACAATTTAGTCACAAGGTAAATAATATGCAAATAGTGCCAATGAGAGATTTGAAAGATACAGTCAAAATCGAAACGCTCTGTTCGGAAACAAAAGGGCCAGTTTTTGTCACGAAGAACGGATATGGAAAACTAGTTGTAATGGACATTGAATGCTTTGAAAAGCTAATAAGACAAGCATACGAAGCAAAACTAGTAAACGAAGCACTAGATAGTTATGAAAAAAACGAGACTACTGATGGAGACAAGGTTCTTGAAGAACTGAAGTTGAAGTATGGTCTTTAAAAAATACTGTTTATATAATCCTTACTTTAAAAAATCTACACAAAAGCATTTACCAAAGGTAAGATTATAGTAAATGAGAAATAAAGAAACACTTGGATTTATTAGTTCTAATATTAAAGGCTGCAAAGGTAAGATTGCTCTTCTTTCAATAGTGCAAACTTTATTAGGCGCTTTAACTGTGGCGTTCTCCTTTATGCTTAGATATGTCATCAGTGCGATTGAAGATAAGAATAACGAAGAATTAATTAAATTTGTCATTATTATTGCTTCTATTGCAATACTCTTAATCGGCTTACAAATCTTTTATCGTATATTTTACGAAGTTAGTTATATCGATATTGAAAATAAACTTAAAAACAATTTATTTAAAACAATCTTAAATAAAGATTATCAAGAAATTAAAAAGACACATGATGAAGAATGGATCCATCGTTTAACTAGTGATACCGCGGTAGTGGCGTCATCTATATTAACAATCTTACCTTCTTTATGTAGAATGGTGATTCAGCTTATTCTCGCTTTAGTGGCCATCATCTATTTATATCCAATATTTGGTTTATCTTTATTACCATTTATCCTTTTAGTTATCTTATTAACTTATTTCATGCGTAAACGCTTAAAGGTTTATCATCGTGTAGTGCAAGAAAAAGACGGAAAAGCTAAAGTCTTCTTATCTGAATCATTACAAGGCTTATCTATTGTTCATTCCTTTGTTAAAGAAGATATATTTACTAAAAAGAATAGAGACAATTTAGAAGAATATAAGAAAGCTAGATTAAAAAGAAACACATTAAATGTCATCTGTTCAGTTGGCTTTGTTGTTGTTTATTATTTGTTTTATATCTTAGCGATTATATTCTGTGGTAACGCAATTATTAAAGGGGCAATGACAATAGGATTATTGACCGCTTTAGTGGCTCTTCTTACACAGCTAACAGGACCATTAGGTAATATTACTTCTATTATTCCTAGATATTATTCTTTGCTCGCTAGTGGGGAACGCTTAAGAATGGAAAATAATGAAGAAGTGCATTATTTATCTAAAGAAGATATTAATACTTATTATGAAAAAGAATTTATTGGTATTAAGCTTAATGATGTTTCTTATTCATATCTAGATAAATATGGTAATAAAGTCCAAGTATTTAATAAATTTAATTTAAATATTAATAAAAACGAGAAGATCTTAATTAAAGGTCATTCTGGTGGTGGTAAGACCACATTATTTAAATTAATACTTTCTTTATTAATACCAGAAAGTGGTGAAATTAATTTAATTGATAAAGATGAACATAAATTAGAAAAAGATTACGCTCATTTATTTAGTTATGTTCCTCAAGATAATTTATTAATGGAGGGCACTATTAAAGAAGTCATAACCTTATTTAGCGATAACGTTAATAACGATCAATTAAATAAAGCTTTAGAAATAAGTGATTCATTATCTTTTGTTAATAATCTCGCTTTAAAAGAAGAAACTTATTTAAATGAAAAAGGTAGTGGTCTATCTCTTGGTGAGATGGAAAGAATCGCGATTGCTAGAGCGATATATGATGACGCTCCTATTATGTTATTAGATGAATGTAGTGCTTCTCTTGATAGCAATACCGAACAAAGAGTCATATCTAATATCTTAAATATGAAAAATAAAACAATCATCTTAATATCTCATCATAAATACGATGAATCATTATTTGATAAAGTCATTGATCTAGGGGAATAAATGGATAAAGAATTATTTAATAATTATCTAAATAAATATATTCATCTATTAGGGCTTTATCTTAATAAAAGCGTTAGTGATGAAATAGTTAATGATAACGAATTATCTTTTTTTATTAATCTATCTAAAAAACATTCTTTAACCGCTTTACTTTATAAAGCTTTGAGGGACACTAAGATTAATGTTAATAAAGAATATTTAAATAAATTAGAACAATATTATTTAGCGAATCTCAGGAAAGCTGTTTTATTCGAAAACGAAAGAAAAGAATTATATAAATATTTAAATGATAACCAAATAGATTATTTACCTTTAAAAGGTATCATTCTTAAAGATTATTATTTAGATCAATACACTAGAGAATTCGCTGATAACGATATCTTATTTAGAAATAAAGATGAAATCGTTAAGAAGTTCTTCACTGAAAGAAAATACGATGTCGAATCATTTAAAAAGAGCAACCATGATGTCTATATGAAAAAGCCCTGCTACAACTTTGAAATGCATCGCGCTTTATTCGGCGAATCAATTAAAAACGATAAAGTAGTGAAATATTATAATGACATCTTTAATAGGGCAAATATTAAAGACGGGCATGAATATGTTCTCTCTCATGAAGACTTTTATATCTACTTTACCGCCCATTCATTTAAGCATTTCAATAATTCAGGATGTGGCATTAGAACATTAATCGATTACTATCAATTTTTAAAAAATAATAATTTAGATTTTGATTATATTAATAAAGAATTAGAGAAATTAGATTTATTAGAGTTTTCTAATATGATATCTACTTTATCCAATAAATTATTTAATGGTTTACCAATAGAAGATAAAGAACAAGAAATACTACTATATATCGCTAGTAGTGGTACTTATGGCACTTTAGAACACGCTGTTACTAAAGGAGTTAAAGAACAAGGTAAATTCAAATATATGATGTCGAGAGTGTTCCCTCCAATGTCTATTTATAAATCTTTATATCCTTGGGCATATAAAACAAAAGTACTTATCCCAGTAGCGTGGTTAGTAAGAGCGTTTAGAATCTTATTTAAAAATCCAAAACGCGCAGCGACAGAATTAAAGATGATCTCTAAAAGTGATGCGAAAAAGGAAGAAAAATAGTATTGTTGTAAAAAATAGGTACTGTAGTACTGATAATTATAATAAAATATAGTGTAGTGAAGAAATATGAACACTATTTATTTTTATGAATTTGTTAACAGATTAGAAAGAGTCCTTTCTGCAGCCTATGAAGCTAAATACTCATTAGGGGCATTGGAAAGACAGATTTCTTATTGTACTTATTTTCAAAATATCGAAGAAGGTGCTGGTTTTGAACTAGTTACTACTGAAAACAAATTAATGAAAGAGATTTTTCCTGAAATCACTATTAACCTTGATAATGTTCCAGTTCACAATCAATGTCTTTGGGTGGCGGAAAGTTATTTACACATACAAGAAAACACTGGCTTAACTTTTGAAGCAATATTCTTATATATTCCTATTGAAATGATGTATCAATATTTCTCTATATATCATGAAATGGACTTTTCACAAATTGTTGATGAATTTATTAAGTTGTTTAAAAAGAAATCGGTTCTTAGCACATTAAGCAAAAAATATGGCCTTTCTATGAGAGAGGTCGCAAAAGCCACCAATATCTCCTATGAAACACTATTGAGTCTTAAGTAGAGAAAAAGAGACATCTCTAAAGCAAATTATGAGATGGTATATAAAATATCTAAGTTTTTCCATGTGAGGGCTAGTACCCTCGCGGAATTGAACAATAATAATTTTTAATTGCTTTTTCTTCTATCAACATTTCTTCTACGATCAATGTTGTGGCTCACATAATAATGAGTCTTATCTTTATACATCATTTCATCAGCGATGAGGCTTAATTCATGAATAGACATGTTGTCTTTTCTTTCTGCGTAGCCTATCGCCGCGGTATAAGGAGTTTTGGCTAATTCTTCTTTAATCTTGTTCGCAGTTTTTTCTAAGATATTTTCTTTTAAAGATAAGCTAAGAATGATGAATTCGTCTCCACCCATTCTATAAGCATCCATTTCTCTTTCATTAATTGATTTAATAATGGCTTTACCGATTGTTTTAAGCGCTTCATCACCCGCGAGGTGGCCTTGAGTGTCATTAATTACTTTTAATGAATTCATGTCTAAAACAATGATGCCTGTAACTTTACTTTTAATCTTATCTAAATCACTATAATAAGCTTTACGGTCAAATAAACCCGTTAAAGCATCAGTGACTGAATTTTGTTGATATAAATGGATGATATAGAATAAACACGCGATAGCGATGGTGGTGTTTAATAGATAAGCCGCTAAAAGGAATGTTTCCATAATAACAGCAATACCAATAAAGCCAGCACTTACTAAACATGCAATCGCATCGAATTTATGTCTACCTCTAAGCATTAATAATGTACGAACAATAAAGTAAGCAGTCATAATAAAGACTAAGACGTGACATGTATAGAATAATGGTCCTCTAACAAATTCATGATCTTCACGATAATAGAAGATAGCGTGAGTTAATCCTGGAGCGAATAAGAATAACGCTAATAAATAAACAACTGCGTTAATAGCGATTAATATTTTAGCGATTAGTCGTATATTCTTTTCCTTTACGGACATGCACATAAATAGATACAAGATAACTGGTCTTAAAATAAAACCTAAAGAACAACATAACGTTGCTAAAAATACCAAATTATCATGAGGAGCGCTTTGTGTTTCCACAAAATAAACAATTGATAATAGTAATGCTGTTACCACAATCAAGATTGGATATAAAGGTGGAATGACTTTACTACGATAACTACGGAGCACCAAAAAAATGACGCTGAGAGTTAAACACAGCAAGAAAAAGTTCTTGATAAGAAAGTCTACAAACGCATCCATTGCTTATTTATTCTAACACAATAAAAAAATATAAGACACATAATGCTTTGTTTTTTATATTTTTGTTATTTATAAAGATAAGTAAACATAATGTATCTATTAGTGAAATGTGCTTAAATATTTATGATTAGGAGAGTTTAATTATGAATAATATTCCTCAAATAAAAGTTGGTATTGTGGCAGTATCTAGAGACTGCTTTCCCATTGAATTATCAATCAAAAGAAGAAAAGCTTTAGTGGAAGCTTACGCTAAAAAATATAACAAAGAAGATATTTATGAATGTCCAGTTTGTATATTTGAAAGCGAAATAGATATGGTCAAATCATTAGAAGATGTTAAAGCTCATGACTGTAATGCTTTAGTGGTCTTCCTTGGTAACTTTGGTCCAGAAATATCTGAAACATTATTAGCCAAACACTTTGATGGTCCAAAGATGTTTATCGCCGCGGAAGAAGAAAACATCGGCGCTCTTTCTTCTGATAGAGGTGATGCTTACTGTGGCTTACTTAATGCTTCATATAACTTAAAACTTAGAAATATTAATGCTTATATCCCAGAACAACCAGTGGGGGATGCGGATGAACTCGCCGATAGAATTCATGATTTCTTACCAATTGCTAGAACAATCATTGCCTTAAATGATTTAAAGATTATCTCTTTCGGTCCTAGACCACAAAACTTCCTCGCCTGTAATGCGCCTATCAAACAACTCTATAACATCAACGTTGAAATAGAAGAAAACAGCGAATTAGATTTGTTTGAATCATATAAGAAACATGAAGGCGATGAAAGAATCCCTAGTGTCGTAGAAGATATGGCTATAGACTTAGGCGCTGGAAATAAGATTCCTTCTATCTTGCCTAAGTTAGCCCAATATGAATTAACACTATTGGACTGGGTAGAAAAACATAAAGGCTATAGAAAATATATCGCTATAGCGGCTAAGTGTTGGCCAGCATTCCAAGACGCTTTTGGTTTTGTTCCTTGCTATGTTAATTCAAGATTAACAATGAGGGGTATCCCAGTATCTTGTGAAGTTGATATCTATGGCGCTCTTTCCGAATTTATTGGTACATGTGTCAGCGAATCACCAGTGACCTTATTAGATATCAATAACACCTTACCAAAAGATCTTTATAAACAAGATATTGAAGGCAAATATGATTATAAGTTTAGAGATACGTTTATGGGCTTCCACTGTGGAAACACATGCACAGCCTTGTTATGTAAGCCAGAAATGAAATATCAAAAAATTATGGCAAACGCTATACCAAAGGAAGTCACACTTGGTACTTTGGAAGGTGACATTAAACCAGGAGAAATCACCTTCTTTAGATTACAAAGTACATCTGATAATCACTTATTGGCCTATGTTGCTGAAGGTGAAGTATTACCAGTACCAACACATTCATTTGGTTCCATCGGTGTCTTCGCTATTAAGGAAATGAATAGATTCTATAGACATGTTTTAATTGAAAACGGCTTCCCACATCATGGAGCGGTGGCCTTTGGACATTATGGCAAAACCATCTTTGAAATATTTAAATATCTAAATGCGGAAAAGATTGGTTATAACCAGCCCGCAAATTTACCTTATCCAACTGAGAATCCATTTGAAAAATAAGATAATTGACCACGCTCATAGATAGTGTGGTTTTTTATAATGTGAATTCCAACAAACGTACATAATAATTGTAATAACATGTACATAAAAGTATAATAAATATGTACTGGAGGTTCGTTATGTGTAAGGTAAATGTAACTGAATTAAGAAACAATATTAGCCACTACATCACCCTGTGTTTGACAGAAGATGTACAAATTACTAAGAATGGTGAAGTTGTAGCGGTTTTATCCAATCCAGATAAAAAGTATTATCAAACACTTGTTAGGCTGTGTGGTTGCTTGAAAGAATATGATTCAGGCGAAGATTATAAAGATATGATCGGAGAGGAGATTATGAAAAGATGCGGTTATTAGTAGATACTAATGTATTTCTTGATTTCGTTCTCCAACGTGATGAAAACTGTAAAAACGCCTTAAAGTTTTTTGTTTGGTGCAAGCAAAACAAAAACCAAATGTACGTTACATCGATGTCTTTGAGAGATGTAGAATATGTCGCAATGAGAAAATTACACGATAAGAAAAAAGCAAACACAGTGCTAGCTGACGTTTATTCGCTTTGTTCAAAAGTTATCGGCGTTAGTGCTGATTCTGCCATTAATGCCATATACGAAGACTATAAAGATTACGAAGATGAACTGATGATACAGTCCGCAAAAGAAGAAATGCTTGATGCCGTAGTTACGAACAATATAAAGGATTACGAAAATAGAGGGATACCTGTTTTTACTCCAGAAAGTATTATATCTTTATCAAATTGATCAATGGCACTAAGTGAAAGCTTGGTGCTTTTTTACTAATGAAGTAGTAAAATATTAAGGAATCAGGTAACTATTATGAAAAATAAAATATCAAAATTATTAATCGCTATTCCTCTAGTATTAGTGTTAACAGGTTGTTCTTTTATTAATGACATCATCAATGGTGGTAATTCTAATACCTATTCCTATAAACAAGTAGATAAGGAAATTAAAGATTTACAAATCGATAAAAATAAACAAACAGATTTTAATGTTGGTAGTGATTTCGTTAAACCAAAAGTTATCGCTACATATGAAGATGGCACAACTGAAGATGTCACTGAAAAATGTGAATTCACTGGCTACAACATGAATGTCGCTGGTAAACAAACAGTCACTGTTAAATATTCTACCTGGACTATTTCTTATGACATTACTATTAGTGAAGGCTCAATTGGTAAAACCGCGAAAAAGATTGATTTACCTGATGGTTATAAGGGTAATTATTTTACAGGTGATACATTTGTTAAACCAAAAGTTATCGCGACATTTACTGATGATACAGAAGAAGATGTCACTGAATATTGTACCTTTGAAGTACCTGATATGAACTTAGCGGGTAAACACGAAGTCAAACTTACGTTCCAAAGATTCTCATTTACCTTCAGTATCACAATTACACAGAGATACGCCAAAGAACAAAATAATTGTTATTTTTCTGATTATGAAAAAACCTTAGTGGTTGATGAACCACATCGTTTCTATTATTTTGCTAAAAAAGATGGTGAAGAAGATAAAAAATATGATAACCACTTTACCGTTTTAGTGGGCACTCATTATTCAGTAGAAGATGACTCTATTGTTTCTATTAATGATGAAGGCGAAATCGTTGCCCTAAAAGCGGGCGAAACATATGTTCACTGCATTAACACTAGAGATAATGAAGTGAAATTTGATTTTAGATGTTTAGTAAAAGTGGAAGAAAAACACGCGACTAAATTAGAGGTACTTAATTACCGTGATAAATATTATTCAGGTAAACAGTTTAACTTTATGTGCAAAGCTAAAGTTATTTATCAAACTGGTTATGAAGAAGAAGTAAATCCATTCGTTGATAGTTCTAAAGTCAATATGGCGGTACCTGGTAATTATAATGTCACAATTAGTTATTCAATTAACGGCACAACCGCCTCAGTTACTAAAGGTGTCACTGTTTTAGATTCATCTTTATATAAATTAGAAAAAACGCCTTTAGATTATCACATGGTGGATTATTATAAGAACTCATTTGGTACTTACGCTATGCCAACACGTGGTGATGTCAAGATGTTAGTCATCCCAGTTAAATTTAAAGAAACAGATCAATACATCGCTAATTACAACAATGTTAAAGAAGATATTAATGCCACATTCTTTGGCAGTAACGATAGAGTGGGTTGGAGAAGTGTTGAAACATTCTATGAAGAAGAATCCAAAGGCTTAATTAATATCATTGGTAAAACATCTGATTGGTATGATAGTGGGCTTTCTTATAGAGATTGTTATGATTCTTCAGTCATCGCCCAATTAAAAGCGGACGCCACTAAATGGTTCTTTGATAATAATCCAAGTGAAGATAGAAAATCATATGATGCTGACCATGATGGACGTCTTGATGGTCTATGTTTAGTTTATGGCGCTTTAGATTATAGAACTGGTGATTTAGAAGGCGAAGGCGCTAGTAACTTATGGGCCATGGTTAGAACAATTGGTAATGAAAGACCTGATGTTGATAAACCAGTCTCATGTAAATTCTTATGGGCTAGCTATGACAATATCTATCCAACAAAAGCTAAAGCCTTAGAAAGAACAGAGAAATCTGATTATTCAGAAGATGATAAATATAATAGTGGTCCAAAATATTTAACTCTTGATACTAGAACAATGATCCACGAAACAGGTCATATGCTTGGTATATTTGACTATTATGCCGCTACCGATGGCGGGGCACCTTTCCCAGCGGGTCATACTAATATGCAAACACTTAACTTCTTCGGTCATGATCCATATTCATTATTACAATACGATTGGGCGGATCCATATATTCCTGAATTCACTCAAACTATTACAATTACTGATTTCCAAGATAATCATGATGTGATTATGCTTAAACCAAATAATGGTCTTGTTAATTCAACATTTGATGAATATATCTTAATTGATTTATACGCTCCTACTGGGCTTAATGAATTCAATTCCATTGAACATCCTTTATATTATGGTACTGCTTTAAAGAAAGAAGATTTAACCACTGTGGGTGTAAGAATCTGGCATGTTGACGCGAGATTATTGACTAAAGAATCTGATTATAAAGAATTTACAACTGTCCCTGAAAAAGGCGCTGAATACCGTATTAGTAATTCTTACTATGAAAATGATGATCCAGCTTATAGAGAATTCTATGAATTGAAGTTAGTAAGAAATAATCCGGATATCGATTATCTATCACTCTCATATAACGTTAAATCTGATTACTTCTATGAAGGCGATGAGTTCGATATGAGTATGTATCCAAAACAATTCGCTAATGGCACTAAACTCGATAGTGGATTAGATCTTGGTTGGTCAATTAAAGTCGATGGTATTTATCAAACAGGGGATAACTATTCCGCTGACATAACCGTAACAAAGTTATAATTAAGCAATTATAAAAAATAATCGCGGAAGAAATTCTGCGATTTTTTGAAAGTGTGGCACTTTTGTGGCAGTCGGTGTTTTAATATGTAGTTACCTGAACAGAACTCGTATTGATAATAAAGGGAGCGATATGAGTTCTGTGGGTAAAAATTTCTTTCTAGACAAAAAAGACGCACTTTGAATCCTTCGCAGCGTCTTTTTTTACCCTAAATATAGGGTTTTTCTTTTGCTCAAGTAAAATATTGTTATGTTTCTTGGGTTAATGGCTAAGCCTAAGTAGGTGGGAGCAGGCA
>CACYSA010000012.1 GCA_902777015.1 uncultured Erysipelotrichaceae bacterium
GCGCGTTCTAAAGCAGACTTAAGCATTTCATCAAAGTCTTCCTCACTCATGTCTTCAATAGATGGGACTCTAGTTGGAAGAGTAAGCGGAAAAGGTAGTCCGTTATTATAAATAATCTGGTGATACAATGCATTGATAACAACCGAGGCAGGAACTCCCAAATTTGCCATGATTGCTTCCGCTTTTGTTTTGATGTCTGGTTCAACACGCGCCATAACATTTGCGCTTTTAATTGCCATGTCTCGCTCCTTTCTTCTATTATAATTATATCGTTTTGTATTGCTGTTGTTAATACATTGTTATATTTTTAAAATAAAAAACCTAAGGAATTACCTTAGGCCTCACATCTAATTGGAAACAAATCCAAAATATCTAGAAAGAATATAAATCTTCTCCATTTATTAATTCATATCCACTAACAGGTTCTTTGAAACCACTAATGGATATAAACCCTATTTTTAGAACATTTATTTCTTCAATTTGTTTTATTTGCTTAACTTCTTCCAATATTTGTTGCTTGGTTAAAGGATTTTTTAGATATTTAACTTCATAAATCGCATATCCATCTTTAATATCTAAAGCGACATCAAATTCTCCATTTGTTTTATTATGTTGATCATCGTAATAATACGTTCCGATATTTCTAATGCCTTTTAACGAGCCATTTTTAGCTTTTAACGAGAAATAGTCTCTCACTAAACTTTCAAAACGATATGAAACATAATTGTTGATTGTTGGTTCAATATATTCTTCATAGAATAAAGTCGGGCCAAGAATGGCTAAACGACTCTTGTTTTTATAAACGTATGTATAATAAAACCTAATAACATTATCAGCGATTTCATATGAAGTTTTCTTCGGATCGTCTGTTTTATTAATTGGTGAATTCTTTTTCACTATTTCAATATCTTGCAAAGACTTCAGTGAACGATTAAAAACACCACTTTTTTCTTTATCAAGGATGGCCAATAATTCAGAATGCTTCTTTTTTGAATTACTAAGGGCTAATAAAAGTCTCCTCGCTTGTAACTCATTAACAGCATCACTAATTAAAACATTATCAGCGTAATTATATATACCACTGCCTTCTTTTAAAAATGTATTAATGATATTTTCTTTCAATCTAAGCTTTGGTTCTATTTGTTTATTAATAAAAGGAGATCCTCCAAAAACAGCATAAAATGCCACTTTATCGCGGATAGATAAGTCTTCATAAAACTGTGAAACTTCACAATAATTAAGCTCAGGAAGATTAATTGTTAGACTAAATCTTCCATATAAAGGATTACCTTCCACTAGTAAGTCTTTCATCATGCTAATAGCGGAGCCAGAAATAATAAGATTAAGGTTGCTAATATATCGGTCGATAATAGTTTGAAACATTGAATCAACTAAACTGGTTGAGTTCAATTCTTTTAAATATTGATATTCATCTATCGCTACTAAAAAGTGCTTATCCAAAGAATTTAAGTAGTCAAATACTTCAATAAAAGATGAAAAATTGGCGTATTCAGGTATATTGATACCATTTCTTCTACATTCATTAACAAAAAGTCTGACATTTTCTTTTAAAGTGTCTTTGATACATTCATAGTAAAGGAGATTATGATTGGTGGATATATGCTTTATCAACTCTGTTTTGCCAACACGTCTTTTGCCGTAAATTAAAGCTGCATGACCAGGTTTTTTTAATAGATTTGATAACGCTGTTATTTCTTTTTCTCTAGAAAAAAACATAATCCTCTCCTTACTGACATTTTTGTCACTGACATTTTTGTCACCATAATTATAAGGCAGTATAAATTTACTTTCAATAGAAAAAACGCCACCATCTAGTTAAAAGTGATGGAGGCTATTTTTTATTATCTTTGATTTTATTATGAATGATATTTAATAGTTCGTTTGATTGTTCATCTTTTGTAATAATCAAAACTGAATATTGTTTAAAGATTCTTTGTTTAGCGAAGAAATGCTTATTCGTTTCAAAATATTTCATCTTTGATATTTCGATTGTTGTTTTTAATTTAGCGTCGATATTTTGACCTTTCACATCTTGATTGATATGCATATAGTATTCAATTGTGTCTTGATAGATTCTAATACCAGTTTCATCAGGATGTAGTTTCTTTTGATTTCTAACCATGACTGCTGGGAATAAAAGAATAGCAACAATTAAACCAAGAATAAAAGTGCCACAGACAATCGCTGTTTGAATAAGCGCTTTATTAATATCATTAAGATTTAATAAGAACACTAATCCAGTAAATGCCGCTAAACATATTGGCACAAAGATAACTAATGATAACCAGTTAGCGTACATAAACATCATTAATGATTTCTTATAACTTGGTTTATATTCTTCTTTCCTTTGATATTCAGGAGTGATTTCTTCCTCTTTACTTTTAACATCCGCGATAGCATCCCCAATCGCTGTTCTTAATGTTTCATCTTTATTTATTGATATTGGTGCTTTATTAAGCACTACTTCAACATTGTTCTTCTTCATTGTTTTAGCTTTGCGTTTAGTAATATTAAATGACACTAAATCGATGATGAAATAGATAGTTAATAAGATACTTAAGAATACTGAGATGATTAAGGCCACAACAAAGCCAGTAACTACTGGATCTTTTTGAATGTCTAGTTCTTTACTTAATAATGTGGCGATAATACCAGCGACAAATAAAATAACATTTAAAGAATGGCCAACAATAAAAGATACAAAAGAGAGAATGTGCTTTTTGCTTTTAAAATAGGGAACGTAATACATTATTTTTTCTCCAATTCAGTACCCTCGTACATATAATCATTCCAAGGGAAATTCTTCCACGTATTAAAGTGTAAGCGGTGCATCTCCTCAATGACAAGAATTATCTTGCCAACAACATGATTTTTTGGAATGAAATCATATATTTGTTCATTAACTGCGAGAGCGAATTGCGTTAAATCATTTTCAATAATTGGGGAATAAACGACACTGTATGATAAATCAAAATGCCATGGTTCATTATTTTTTGTACCATCAAAATGAATGCCATCATGATCAAATCTAATGACACCATGACCACATGGTATTGAAGTTTTAGAATTATCTTTAATTGGTTTATATGTTGGAAGTTCACCAATATCAACTTCTTCTTCTAAATAGAAATCTTTCTTTCTTCTGATTTCCTTAATGACATGTCTTCTTTCCCAGTCCACCCAATCAGTTGGGGTATCAAAGACTTTACAAGTATCATCAAATGGATGGAAATCATAATAATCATCCATGATAGCCCCATTACCACAGTGACGGCATTTAATATATTTACCCGCTGCGTCCATTTCCATTTCAGTATCACATCTTGGGCAGCGATACAACATATCTTGCATATTGGTCATAATACGGCCTTTGCTCTTATATTTAATATGATGCTGTTTATTCCATTTATAATCGTCATGACGGAAGGCTTCATTGACTTTATTATCAATTTCTTCTGGAGTCATAATTTTTAAATCTTCAGGAGTGAATAATAAAGATAAAGTCGCATTAACTTTACCAATGCGGTCATCAATACATACTTTATGAGATGTTAAATAAGCACCTTCAAGTTTCATGAAATAAACAGGAATATGATAATGCTTTAAAAATCTTCCTGTTCCAGGAACAATTGGTTGATTGTAACCAAATATCGATGATGTTCCTTCAGGGGCAAAGGCCACTGTACCACCACTTTTGATGATACGGTCTATCGCTCTAATGCTTTTAGGGTCATTAGTGAAATTCTTCTTAGGAATGACTTGGGCTTTTTTAAATAACCAAACGAATTTCTTTCTAAAGAATTCTTGATAACCAGCGAGCATATTAAATTTATGAGGAGCGATTAAATTCTTTAAGAATAAATAATCTCTTCTAGATTGATGATTCCAAATGATAAAAGCAGGACCTTGATATTTATTAATATCATCAATCTTTTTATATGTCACATGATATTTAGGACCAAAGAAAGGAGATCTCGCTAATAAGCCATAAAAGAACCACGCCATATTGGATGGTGTTTTATATTCTCTTTTGGCTAGTTGTTCAGCGATTGTTAATTTCTTTTTTGACATAGTATATAAGATAGCCATTAAGGCAAATTTAAAAATTGACTTTTCTACGAAAAGGATTATGACTTTCTTTGTTTAATAAGTATCCAAAGCTAAATCAACTTTTCTTTTTTTAATCTTAATACCAGAGTTTTTTAATTCTTTAATAAACTCTTGGACATCTCTTTTATCATTGAGGAAATAATAGAATTCAAAACACTTATCAGGTTCATCGCACCAGAAATTTAATCTACCCATATTAGATAGTTGATAATTTTTAGCAATCTTTTCCACCACGACAAGTGGATAATCATCAAGAATCAATCTTAATTTAACATTGTATTTATAATTATCCCCTTCCACCATGTCTGGCTTATTGTCGTTATAGAAAAGGAAACTGTTCTCAGTCACAGCAAGAATTGTTTGTGTGAATTTAGCGTTTTCTTCAAATTGAAATAAACCGGCGATAGCCGCTTTAGCGTTTTTATAATCTTCAATGACTAGTTTCATATCGTTATTATAGTTTTTTAGTAACTATTTTTGAATAAAAATAATTTTTAAGACATTTTAATAAACATTTTATTTTTAATGTGTTAATATCTTATGCGTTATGAAAGATGACCGCGAAAAGCTTATTATTGCTACATTAGATAAAATCAGACACTTCCTTCAAAGGGATGGAGGCGATGTGGAATTCGTCTCTTTTGATGAGGGTGTTGTTTATGTGTGCTTACACGGTGCTTGTCAGGACTGCGCTTATGCGAATAACGATATCAAAGACTTAGTGGAAGTTATTTTACAAGAAGAAGTCCCAGGTGTCACTGAAGTGCGTTTATATCAGGAAGACCAGTATTAATATAACTGAATTTGGGGTGTCGCCAAGCGGTAAGGCAGTGGACTCTGAATTCACTATTCACTGGTTCGATCCCAGTCACCCCAGCCAATTTAGAAAACTAGCGATGCTATCATCGCTTTTTATTATCATTAACATTCAAAAAGGACATTTGTCCTCTTTATATTAAACTTACAGGACATTTTGTCCTCTTTTAATTTACATATAAGGACACTACCAAAAGAATTATTTGAAATGTCATTGCAAGTTGCTTAATGAGGAAAAAAGACGCCTCATATTGAGACGTCTTAGTTTTTATTAGCTATTTATTTTTATTTTGACAGTAGCATTTATGATATTCATCCAGCATTTTCTTCGTGCCTTTATGACAATAAGCACAATCTCCTGTTGGGATGTTATGTTTTCTTTTATAGATATAACTGGCAATAAGAAAACCAATTAGACCCACTGAGAAGGTAATACATAATACCGCAAGAAGAATCGATAATGCTGTTTCGCTCATATTAAGCTCCTAATCTTTTTTGATCTTGTTTCTTGTTATAGAAATGAATGAAGAAGCAAGCACCAGCAGCAAGGACAATTAAACCAATTGTGACTGGAATAGCCCACGCTAAGGATTCAACAGAGAACATGCTTAAGAAGCAATAGACAAATGAAGCACCAACATAGGAAGCGACAACCCAGAACAATAATGTCCATTTGAATTGACCTTTTGGTAATTCTGCTTTAGCAGTCGCACAAGCAGCAAAGCATGGGATTGTTAACATGTTGAAGGCGATAAATGAGATACAGCCTTGCCATGTAATACCAGAAGCTTCAATCATGGCCACTGTAGCTTCAATGCCTTCTTCATCTCCTTCAATAGCGGCGAGAAGTTCCTCATTGACCGCACCACTATTTAAGAACGCTAAGGCAACAGCACCTAAAGTGATGAATGTCGCAACAACGTTTTCTTTGGCGATTAAACCAGTAACAGCGGCAACGGCAAACACCCAACCAATAGATGTTAATTGTGAGCCAAAGCCTAATGGAGTGAATAATGGCTGCACTAATTGACCAAGACTACCTAAGATTGATTCATCAATGCTTTCGACCATATGCCAGTTCCAACCAAAGTTAGATAAGAACCAGATGACAATGGTACTCGCTAAAATGATGGTGAAAGCTTTCTTAACGAAGTGTTTAGCTTTATCCCATAAGTGAATCATTAAAGCCTTGAATTGTGGCCAGTGATAAGCAGGAAGTTCCATAATGAATGGGGCAACATCGCCTCTCATTGTGGTCTTTCTCATTAAGATTAAGCATGTAATAGCGGCTACAATACCGACAACATACATAGAATATGTAATGATATCAGCGTTAGAGAAACCGAAGTGTTCAACAATACCACCAGCGATAGCCACTAAGATTGGCAATTTAGCGCCACAAGAGAAGAATGGAATAACTCTAATTGTAGCGGTTTTTTCTTTATCATCGGCTAATGTACGTGTATTGATCATCGCTGGAACAGAACAACCAAAGCCCATAATCATTGGGATGAATGCTCTACCAGATAAACCAAATTTACGGAAGATTCTATCTAAGATAAAGGCCACACGTGCCATATAACCACTATCTTCCATAATAGAGAAGAATAAGAACAAGAATAAGATTTGTGGCAAGAATCCTAAGATAGCGAATAAGCCACTTAATACACCATCACAAATAAATCCTTGGAACCAGGCTGGAACATTGCCTTCCATGGCACCACCAACCGCATCAATGATCGCGGAGAATGACATATCAAAGAAGTTAAAGAGAATGACACCAGGAGAATTGATACCAGCATCAGTCCAAACTAAGCCTTCATAGATTGAGCCTTCAAATGAAGGAGCAACATCTTTAAATAAGCCACCTAAGAAAAATAAGTTTTCAGCAAATGTGAGATGGAACACTAAGAATAAGATAACAGCAAAGATGACTAAGCCCCACACCTTATGAGTTAAGACTCTATCGATTCTGTCACTCTTAGTGCTATTAGCGTTCTTTCTTGCTTTTTTTGCTTCTTTTTCATTCTTTGGTTCAACTACTTCTTCTTTGTGCTTTGTTAAAACACTGGAGTAGTTATTAGCGATGTAGTTATAGCGTTTATCAGCGATAATCGCTTCAATATCGTCGCCAAAGACATCATTTTTAATGGTCTTTTTGAATTCAGCGACCATTTCCATTAAATCTTCATGGTCTTTGACTTCAATTTCATCACCTTCTGCGAGTTTAATCGCATGGAATAATGGATTAGCAACTTTCTTGCCTTTAAAAGCAATAGATAAGTCACCAACAAGATGTAATAAATCCTTATCATCAAGAATAGTTTGACCTTTTCTTTCAGATTGGCTAGCTTTATAAGCCGCTTGCATTAAGTCATCAAGGTTATTTTCTTTTAAAGCGGAAACCTTAATAACTGGAACACCCAATTTCTTAGATAATTCATCAGCGTCGATTTTGTCTCCTTGTTTATCAAGGACGTCCATCATGTTAAGGGCCACGACCACTGGCACATCAATTTCTAATAATTGAGTAGTTAAGTATAAGTTTCTTTCTAAGTTAGTCGCATCAACAATATTGATCACGCAATCTGGTTTTTCATCAAGGATATAATTACGAGAAATAACTTCTTCGTTAGTATATGGACTTAAAGAATAAATACCAGGTAAGTCGATAATTGCAACGTGTTCACCTAATTTCTTATAAACACCATCTTTCTTTTCGACTGTAACACCTGGCCAGTTACCAACGTGAGCGGTACTACCGGTGAGGTTATTGAATAATGTGGTTTTACCACAGTTTGGGTTACCCGCTAAAGCGAAACGTTTCATATTACTTAACGTCCTCCACTTCTAAGGTAACTAAGCACGCTTCGGTTTTACGAAGTGTGAGTTCATAACCCCTAATTGTGACTTCGAGAGGATCTCCTAATGGAGCTTTTTTACGTAAATAGACTTTTGCCCCTGGGGTCACGCCCATATCAAATAGTCTTCTACGAAGGCGACCTTCACCTTCCACTTTCTTAATTAGGCCAGTCTCGCCTACTTTAAATTCATCTAGCTTTTTGAGCATAAATTCCTTCCTTTCTACGCAACTAGAATTTTGCTAGCAAGAGAACGATCTAATGCTAGTCTTCCTTCTTTAACAGCGACAACAACTCCACCGTTAACCGAAGAAATGATTCTGATAGAGGAATTAACTAAAATACCTAAACTTTCTAAGTGTTTTTTTGTCTTCTCATCAAGTAATACTTTCACTACTCTCATTTCTGTATCTAATGGTGCTAAGGCAATTGGCATAATTGTTTCCTCCTTTTGTGGTTAGTATTAACTAACTGTGAATATTATATACCTCTGTTAACAAGAGTAAAGAAAAAAGTTAGTTATTGCTAACTATATGATATTTATTAGTAAACAAAAAATCCTGATTTCTCAGGATCTTAGGCAACTTATCTATTCAAGAAATCTAGCATATCTTGATAAACTTGTTGCTTATCAATTTCATTTAATATCTCATGTCTCATCTTTGGATAGGTGATTGGTGTGATATCTTTAAAGCCCGCTTTTTCGAGCACTTTCTTGCTGTTTAATCTACCCTTTTCACCACCAGTACATGGATCTTCTTCACCACCCGCTAAAAGGATAGGTAATTGTTCATTAACATCTTTATATTTTTTAGCTTTGCCCATGTTATTTAATAAATGGAATAACGCGCTAAATGAACCATTAGAGAATTTAATTCCACAAAGTGGAGATTCAATATATTTTTTAACGTTTTCTTCGTTATAGCTAAGCCAATCTAAATCTGTTTTTCTATCTTTAACGGCTTTTGAATATGGGCCTAACGCTAATGAGGCTAATAATTTAGATGATTTTCTTTTACCAGTAAAAGCACCAACCATATTACCTAAAGCCACCGCTACACCACTCGCAGGATTAGGAGCAACATAACCAGAAAGAATAACTTTATGATAATCTTTAGAATTAGTTTGTAATAGGACTCTAGAAATAATTGAACCCATTGAATGACCAAATAAGATAACTGGTAAATTATTAAAGCGTTCTTTGATAAATTTATAGATTACTTGTTGGTCTTCAATAAGTAATTTTTCACCTTTTTTATCAGCGATGTGACCTAATAAAGGTGCATCTTTACCATGTCCTCTCATATCAGAAACCACAACGTTATAGCCGTTTTTGTTTAGAAATTCTGCGAAAGGATAATATCTTTCTTTATGCTCTTGCATGCCGTGCACTATTTGCACAACCCCTTTAGCGTTGTCCACTGCAAAAACTGAAAGAGAAAGTTTATAGTCGTTACCACTATTAATAAATAAATTTTCCATAATTGTACCTGTACCTCTATTCTAAGCGTTACTTCGTTTCTTGTATAGATTAATAATCTATTTATAAATTAATCTTTATTCACGTGAAGGTAGAATTTACGCTTATCGTTATACATATTCATATCGGCTTCTTTAAGAAGCTTTTCGATATCTTTTGATTTATTAGTCATTGAATAGCCAACAGCGAATGAGACATCGTTTTTCATCGCTTTATGACGTAGCTTTTCAATATATTCTTTAACTTGTTCTTCTTTAATATCTCTTATGATGACGACAAATTCATCACCACCAACACGGTAAATCTCATTTTCAGTAAAGACACTGATTAATGTGTGCGCAGCGCGTCTAATGAGATTATCACCTGCGATATGACCTTCATTATCATTAACTTTCTTTAAGCCGTTGATATCAGAGAAGATTAACGCTGTTGGAGTATCTTCTGATTCTAAGATTTCATTCATATAGGCATTGAGTCTATTGCGGTTATATAAACCAGTTAGAACATCAATGGATGATAATCTAGTTAATTTATCAAGCAATAAATGATTACCGATTTGTGAACCTAAAACAAACGATGTAATTTCTAAAGCATCTTTAATCTTAGGAGTGTCTGATTCTTTAAAATTACTGACCCACATATAACCGATGCGGTCATTATTCGATTTAAGCATGAACAACGCTAATGATTTAACACCACCTTTTTCTAATGATTTAAACCATACTGGATTCTTCTCTTTGATATAGTCCATGTCTTCATCATCTTTGATGATTAAGCAATTACCATTATTAGTAATCAAAGAATCCCATGATTTAACAATGTCATAAAATTTATCATCTAAATAATGCTTTGATGATTGTTCAAAACTACTTTCATCGACATCTTCCGCGAGGACAGTAAGATGTCTTTTTTCTTCGTTAATAAGAAGGATGCAGCTAAACTGGGCATCACAAATCTTTCTAATTTCTTTAGTGACGTTTTTTAATGATGTTTTGAAATCAATGGTATTAGATAACTGTAATGTAGTATTAAGGACTCTACTATAGATATCACTACCATGGTTAGCGAGCATATCTGGATTAAGGGTTTGATTAATTTCCATCATATAGATGCAATATGATAATTCATCAGTTTCATAACTAAGCGGAATAAAAAGCATATGCATCCATGCTTTAAAGTTTTCTAAATAAGCGTAAGAATGTAATAATTCTTTATTAACCGCCGCACGAAAAGAATATTCTTCAAAATTTAAATTCTTTTCTAAATATTCTGTATATAAACTATTGGGAACGAATTCGCTTTTCGCGTACATCCCACTTTTAAACGAATTGGTATATAAATCGTTACCGTCAACAATTCTAAATTCTTTTTGTTCTTTGTGCTTTGTTACCGAGATAACACACGCACTTTGAAATAGCCCATTACAAAGTTCTTTAAAGTTCATACTTATCACCATTAAAACTGTAAAGGGAGTGTAAGTATTATATCATACATCGTTAAAGCATATAAATAATTTATATGAAAAGACTCACCAAAGGGTATTTAGTGAGTCTAATTCAATCTTCTTATTAATTATTATGCAACTTTTTTGTCTTTCTTTAATAAGACTAATGTCACCCAAGCCGCGAGACCTAAACCGATGACCACATCAGCGATGATGACACCAGTAATCCATTCTGTCTTTGGTGCGCCTTTTTCACCAACGACAACGGAGATCTTATCTTGAGAAGGATCATAATTCTTCGCGGTTAATTCAGTATTGAGCCAACCGTATAAAACATCATGACCAGCGCGTCTTAAGTGTTGCTTGAACGTGTTAGAGGCAGTATCGAATTTATAGGAACCATTATTGCTATAACCATCCATCCATAAGTCACCACCAGCGCGTAATTGTTGGTCACCGTTCATGAACTTTTGATGGTCAGCATAGTCAGTTAAGACCATACCATTAAAGCCCCATTCTTCTCTAAGGACACCACTGATTAAGGCTTTATTACCACCAGCCCAAGTAGCGCCTAATCTACCGTAGGAAGTCATAACACCAGTTGCACCACCTTCGTGGATAGCAATCTCAAATGGTTTTAAATAGATTTCACGTAAGGCTTGTTCAGTTAACCAAATAGAGATACCATCTCTTAAGCTTTCTTGTTCATAAGTGATGAAGTGCTTTAAGAAGCAATAGACACCTAAATTCTTCGCGCCTTTAACTTCCGCAGCGGACATATAACCAGAAAGGATTGGATCTTCTGAGAAATATTCATAGTTACGACCACCGAATGGGGAACGATGAATATTAATACCAGGGCCATACCAACCTTCATAACCTAATGTCTTTGCTTCAGCGCCTAAAGCTAAACCAAAGTCATAGGCTAAACGTGTGGACCATGTTTGGGCAACGACTGTGGCGTTAGGGAAAGCAGTACCCGCACTTGGAACATTGAATGAACCGATTTGGTTAGGACCATCAACGTTACGGTGTTCAGCTTTACCAACGGAATTGAGTTTAGCGGTCTTAACATAACCATGGAGAGTTAATTCTCTTAATTCCGCCTCCGTTAATTGATCAAGGACATCATCCCATTCATCAGCGTCATAATCAGCGCCCAATTTATAGCCGAGATCAGTGACTTTACCATTATCAAAAACTTTTAAGCCGTTATTCGCACCGAATGTTGGAGCGGTATCACTGCTATCGTTATCGGCAACCGCCATTTCGGCGTTATATAAGTTGTTCTTTTTGATTGATTCAGAGATTTGACGTGGATCTTCTTTTTCTTCTGGGAAGGTGGCTTTAAAAGCACCTCTACTTAAGAAATTGATATCAGCGCCTGAATCACTACCATCAATAGAGACACCATCTTCTGTATCACTACCAGTGAAACGGTTATAAACATCGTTACCACTGTATGGATCAGTATCAATGATGATGTTCTTATTAACTTTATAAGTAATGACGTTATTGCTCATTTCTTTTAAGTTATGAGAATCAGTCATTAATTTAACTTGATAATCACCTTTTTCAATGACATAGCCTTCAAAGCCATCGTTATTAGCGTCGTTATAGTCATAACTTGCCATATCACGGGCTTTAAATGTTAATGTCACATCTTCAAATAAAGATGGTTTCAAGGTTGATGTTTTAGCAAACGCCGCTAAGTTAACTGCGGATTTTTCAATACCATTTTTGGTATATGGTGCAGTGTAATATAATTCAACGACATCTTTACCTTCTTCTTCACCAGTGTTAGTGACTCTCACTGTAACACTGATTTCACTATCTTCAGTAATTTCTTGGTTATTAGCAATCTTTGTTTCGATAACTTCCCAAGAGAATGTTGTATAGCTTAAACCAAAGCCAAATGGGTATTGCACAACACCTTCATAACCTTTACCAAATTTGTTATCGACATTGTTCCAAAATCCTTCCACATCAGCGGTTTCATACCATTTATAACCGACATAAATGTTTTCAACATAATCTAAGTATGAAACTGCATCATATTTTTGACTGTTGTTACCAACGTTACCATTTGTTGTACCATCATTTGGATATAAGCCAGAAGCGCCTAAATATGAATTAACACCTTGCGCACCACTGTTAGCGTAAGAAGCATTAGTGGCGAAATCGTATGCGTAGGTGTCCGCTAAACGGCCTGATGGATTAGCATCACCATATAAAACAGAAACAACACCACTTGCGGCTTCCATACCGGTTGCGCCACACACTAAGCAACTATCTAAGCCTTTAATGGAATCCATAAAGTCTAATTTCATTGTATTTGTGGAGTTAACGATAACGACAACGTTATCATATGTTTCCGCGCAGTATTCTAAGAGTTCTAATTCTTCATCAGATGCTTCTAAATATGTTTTATCTGGATCATTAGGAATGCTAGAAGAACCACTACCTAAATATTGCACAGTTGGAGCGTCACTAGATTCACCAGAGACACGTGATAAGACCACTAAAGCAGTATCAGAGAAGTCTTCAGCGTCTTCTAATAAAGTATCACTGTAGCTATCGATTCCTGGCTCGATAATACGATGGAATTGATAATCATAAGTATTTAATGTACCTGAAGCATAACCTGGTCTAGTTGTAGCAACACTCTTATAGAAGTTTGTTAAATCAGTGTTTGTTTCAATGCCGTAGTCATTTAACGCTTCGATTAAACCTTTTTTAGCGTATAAGTCACTTGTCTTTTCTGGATTAACAACACGACCAGAACCACTACCACCTGGTACCCAACAAACTGAGCCCCAACCAAAGACGTTAACTTGTTTATTAAGGGCTTTGTTTAATGGTAATGTTTCTTCGTCATTTTTAACTAAGACGACACCTTCTTCCACTAATTCCTTAGCAAGATTAAGGCCAGAAGCACGGTTTTGTTCTTGTGCAGCAGCGTCATATTTATAACCGAAGACAAAGTCTTGAAGTGTTTTCTTAAAAACACCTAAGGCTAAGATGTTAACGGTTAAAACGATAACACCGACTAAACCTGCTCCCGCTAAATTAATTATTTTTCCAACTTTTTTCATAAAAGTTCTCCTTTATGATTAGATTTTTTCAAGAACTAAGCAAGCAAGTGTCCAGGTGTTTTCACCAGCATAAACACTATATCTAATGCCATCTTTTGTAACTGTATCAATACTGACAGTATTGGCTCTAATTTCAATACGGTCTGTTTCTTCTTTGGCGTCGTTAAGATAATATTTAGCGATTAAACCCCATTTAACGTCGCTACTTGTTTTGAAATCTGGAGTAATTAATGTAGAAACTGGGCAAACGATTTCGAAGTTACCAGAGGCATCCACTGTCGCTTTTTGATCGACAGCATTGTTATCATAAACATCACCTTCACCTAAACCATCAAGGTTATTGATGTGTTGGAAATAGAAACCATATTTGAAGTTTTCACTTGTGTATCCAGCGCATTTACCAGAAGCAACGTAATAAACAACACCTTGTCTTTCTTCCACTTTGACTTCTTTAATATCGATGTAATTGCTTTCATCCATGACATAGAGCATTAAGCCATCCCATGCATAACCAACATAATATGTTAAGCCATCACTACCGACATATTTATTAGCGTGATGAATATCACCTAATTTTTCATCTAAGGCCGCAATTGTTGTGGTGACACTGCTGATTAAGACGTTTTGAGATGTACCACCCCAAATAGTTTCAGTCATAGTGCTATCGTTATAGACACCAATATGGAAGAAGATATTTGTTTTTAATAAATCAGAGAAATCTTGTAATAAATATTCGATAACAAAGTTACCATTATTATCGATGTCAGCACCATAACCAACTGTTTCACTTGATCCCCAAGCGGTGACATGAGCGTATTTACCAAAGTATTCTGAATTATTTGTTTTACCAGTGATTCTCAAATAGTCTTTTGTTTCACTGCCCACTGTTTCGGAATGGCAAAGTAATTCATATGTGATATTCACTTTTTGGAAGTAAACTTTTAAAGCGTTGTTATAAACAGCGAAGACATATGAGAAGCCACCTAAAACGATCTTTTCACTTGTATCAACAGTGATTGTGCTAGAAGCACCGACAAAGATTTCCATACTTTCTTCTTTGTCGCCCACTTTAGCGTTGAATCTGATGTCCATCCATTTACCTTCAAAGGCGTCACCTTTTTCAGATAATTTTCTTAAATCAAATTTAACTTCAAAGTCACTACCGGAAGTACCTTTATATGTATCACCTGTTAATTCAACTTTATCGTTGCCTTCATATAAATAGAGATAAACTTCTTCCGCGGCTTTGAATTGACCTTTAATAATTAAATAAGGAACATTATTATCAACTTTTAATTGCACAGATGATAATTTCACTAATTCGATTTGCCAGTTAGCTTTAGCGTCGACATTAGCAGCGGTTGAGTTACTAATATATGCTTCAGCATATGACCAACCAGTTAAAGAATAATTAGTTCTTTCAACGTCACTAGCTTTTGGCATTGGGAATGCTGAGGCTAAATTGTTGTAGTATGTGAAAGTAATAACGCCGTTATTATGGCTATAGTTATTTAATTTAAGCGCACTGACGGTATCTAAATATGTTTGTTTAAATGAACCACCATTCGCATCGATCACGACTTTAAACTGCACTACTTCGTTTAATTGGACTGTGACTTTTTGATTTTTATATGTCACATCAAAGCTTGTTTCACCACCGACAAAGACTTTTGGAGAAACGGTATAACCTGTTTCATCATTGTTTTCGATTGTGACGTCTTGACCATTACCTAAAGTAGCTTTAACAACCATACCAGTTAAATCAATTTGCTCTCCCGCTAAATATGTTAACTTTGTTGGTTTTGTTTCCACTCTTAAGTTGCTGACAGCTTGACTGACAACAATTGTAATTGTGGTATCTTTTGTCACACCAACTGTGTATTTATCATTTTTAAATGATATCTTTTTGCTATTAGCTTTGACTGAGTCGACTTCATAGCCAGCATCGACTTCAATAGTAAAAGCAATAGCGGTATCTTCTGGAACAGTTTCTGGTAAAGTATCATAGCCTTCGACTTTTACCTTTGCGTGTTCTGGAATGCTCCAAGTTAATGAGTAAGTCACTGTTTGTTGTTGACTAGATTGTGGTTTGTTACCACCATTATTGCAACCACTTAAAGCACCAACGCCTAATGTTAATAAGGCGATAGCGGATAATGTAATTGCGCCTAGTTTCTTTCCTTTTTTCATAAATCCCTCCTATTTATTTAGAAAAAGTTTTAAAAATATTCTCAAGAGTGTTTCCGTTTTCAAAAGTCATCTTAAGTGTTTGTTTTGATGTTGTTTTTAAATAAGTTAATTTCACTAAGATATCTTCATAGGATTCAATATCAAAATAGATGAAGTCCATGTTGGAATAATAGATTGCCCAACCTGGATGGACATCTGGATGACGGCTTAATTTATAAGTCCAACTTGTCCAATGCCAATTTTCATCGTTTAAATATTGTAATGTTGTTCTCCAACTTTCATGACTGCCGTAGCATGAGAATTCACCCATGTAGAAAGGCACATCATAAGTTTGAGCATAAACACCATTGAGCTTATTTTTAAAGCTATTCAAGTTAGCAGTTACATCGCTTGTACCGGAATAGTTATGGAATGAATAAATAACATTATTCCATTGATAAATACTTGGGCTAGGTAGATTTGCCCCATCCCAACAAGATTCCATGATTAATGGTCGATCGTTATCAACTTTTCTAATGGCATCATACAATTTATCGTAAAAATTCCAATGTCTTTCACTTGTGGTACCGGCTTTTTCGCCTGGTTCATTTAATAAATCATAAGCAGCGATAGAATTAACACCTTTATAATGTTTAGCGATTTCTTCCCATAGATGGATTGTTTTATTTTGTTTTTCTTCATTATAGAAGAAGTCTACTTCACTAACGTCATAAAGCATTTCGCCTGAATGGTCTTGACCGTTATGTGAGCCATAGGCTCCGTGCAGATCTAATATCACATAAATATGATATCTAGCGCAGCCTTCTACGAATTCGTCTAAAGCATCAAAATTAAATTCTTGTCCTTCTTTTTTAGGAACATTATGGAAGGCAGGATCTAAAGACATATATGAGAAAGGGATACGAATTGTATTGATACCCATTTCCTCACAGTTTTCTAAATCTTCTTCGCTCCAAAAATATTCTCTAAAACTAGACCAAATCTTTAATGTCTTTTCTTCACCAAAGCGTTGATAAAGAGTGTTTGTTAAAGTGAGGTGATCAGTTTTACCTTCACTCATACGAGGAGCGCTCATCCAGCTTTCGGTGACAAATAAGCCACCGACATTAACGCCTTTTAGTTGTATTTCTTCATCGTTTTGATTAACTAATTTATTACCTTTAACGATTAAATAATCATCATCAGTAAATTCACCATCTAAATCAATAACATATGGTTGATATGAATAAATTGAGGAAGAAGTAGCGGTGTTACAACTAACAAGCAAAAAAGCACTGGTGAGCGTTAGTCCTTTAAATATATTAATTAATGATTTATTTATTTTATTCATGATTATTTGTTCTTTTGGTAGATGCGGACATAGTCCACGAGCATTTCTGCTTGTTTAAAGTTCTCATCAGGTGAACGACCACCATCGTAATTACCACCCACCGCTAAATTGAGGAGGATGTGGAATGGACGATCAAATGGCGCGCTTTCTGATTCAGCATATAATTCATTTCTATTCTGATAATCTTTTGGAGTGAGTGAGAAGAATGGCTTTTCATCAATATAGAAGGTAAAGCCTTCTTTTGACCATAAAACACCATAATTATGGAACGCTGTAATATCATCTTCTTCTTCAGAAAATGTATATTCTTTGAATTTGTAATAATCTTGATTATTAGCGTTACCAGTATGAATGGTAGAACCGAATCTATCTAATAAACGGCCTTTAGCTTCCATGATGTCAATTTCACCACTTGTTGGCCACCACATACCCTCAAAATTACTTTCCGGCAACATCCAAAATGCTGGCCACATACCTGTACCTTCTGGAAGTCTAATACGCGCTTCGACATAACCATAGGTTGTAGTAATCTTACCTTTAGTTCTTAAACGCGCACTTGTGTATTCGTATGTTCTTTCTTCTTCCTTTTCGGTGTAATATGTAGTCTTTTCTTTTTTAGCGGTAATGTGTAAACGACCACCACTAACAGTGGCGTTTTCCTTTTTATAATATTGTTCTTCGTTATTACCCCAGCGATAAACACTATAATTAGAACCATCCCCAATTTGTGGTTCCCAGTTATCGCTTAAAGTATCGCCGTCAAATTCATCATGCCAAAATAGACTATAGTCATCTAAGAATTCAGGTATTTCTGGTAATGATTCTTCATGAGTAGATGAACTTAAAACATCTAATGATGAAGCATCACTACTGCTAGAATTAGAACTAGAGTTAGTTAATGAACAAGCAGTTAGCGTTAGTGTTAATAATGGAAGAGTAGTAAATATCTTTTTCATAAAAAGGAGGGGGAGCGGGAACTCCCCCTTTTAAATAAGTTAATTAAGAAACTTTTGCGATGCTAATTGTGTGTAATGTGAATTCGACATCAGCGTCTAAGTCGATGCTACCGAATTCAAATGTTAACTTGAAGTCACCAACGTGTGGGCCACCTTCATATGTTAAAGTAGCGCTTCTATTTGAACCGACATCTAAGCCAGTATTGTCTAAGGTGTTACCATCGTAGACTTGTGCACCAGCACCTTCTTGGTTGATGGAATATGTGAAGGAAATTTGATAGAATTCGCCCGCTTGGCCTCTAATCATACTATCTGTGAAGTTGGCTTGGATGTGCCACTTATCAGAGTGACCCCAGCCTTTGAACTTCAATGTGATAGAACCATCATCATTATATGTGATCCATTCCGCTGGAATGCCACCCACATCGTGGACATATGTAGATTCAAAAGCGATTTGTGTCTTAATGTATAAGTCTAAGTTACTTTGAATTGGAGCATTAAGATCGAATGCTGTTGTTAAAGCTTGATTAGTATAAAGGGCTTTTAATTTTTGACCAAAGCCATAATCTAAGCCATTAGGAATGACAAGTTTATTGCCTTTAAGGACTTCAACTGTTGTTAAAACTTTATCACCTATTTTTAATTTGACGGTAACAGTTTCAGCTTCTGATTTATCGATAATCTTAGCAGTGTAAGTGACATCCGCTGTTGGAGCGACGTTTTCATCAAACTTGGTTTCGCCGTTATAGAAGCCAGCAAAAATCTTACCTTCTGGAGCTTTGACTTCTGGAGCTTTAACTTTTTGACCATCTAAAACATAAATTGTTTTGAGGGTTTCATTACCAGAAGTGAATGAAACTCTGTGATATTTATGGTCTTTATTTGTGTCATAAAGACGGAATGGTTTAAATGTTAAGTGAGCACCATCGGTAAATGGATGTTGTTCTTCATTTTCAATATAGCCTAATTGGATAGAAACAGTAGCTTGAGCACCTTGAGTGATATCAACACCAATGATGTTATCACCTTTCTTTAAGTTGACTCTTGTACTGTTAATGGTGATGATACCATCAGCATCGGAATTGACTTCCCATCTGAGTTTATATGTATCACCTACTTTTGCGTATGGTAATGAGTAGAAGAATTGCACACCATAGAATGCCCAACCCATTGAGTATTGAACGTCGAATTTACCGTTTTCATATTTGAATGAGGAGACACTACCACCATCACCAAACCAATAAATTAATGTGCCACGGTTATCATTTGCTAATGATTCTGCACCATTTTTAAATTGATAGTTATGGTAAGCAATATCTGTACCTAAGCTTGCTTCACTTTCAATAATGGTGAATGATAATTCATCTTTTAATGTTGCACCATCTTTTGTCGCGCTGACTTCTAAGACGACATTACCAGCATTGAGTAATTTAACTTGGTGATTTGTGATTTGGACTAAGCTAACACCTGTTTTAGCGGTGACTGTGAATGTGTCGTTATTAGCATCATCAATCTTTGTGGTGATTGTTAATGTTTGTCCTTGGACTAAGCTACCTGTATAGGAAGCAGTTAATTTGGCAACGTGAATATCACTTAATGTGATTCTTAAACGTGTGTCTTCTTCTGGCATATCAAATGAATATTGTCCATTTGCGTCAGGAGTAAGCTTTGTACCACCCGCTCTGACAGCGGAAACTTCTTTTGTTTTGTCATTGACTGTGACAGTGAAGGTGACTTTTTCACCAGCGGCATATGATTCTTTTAAACCAGCGACTGTATATTCTTCGCTTTGATCAAATGACACTTTGAATTGTGAACCTGTTTTTGCAGATGTTTGTGGTTCACCTGATTGGCCTTTAGTGTTACATGCTGCAAGGGTTGTTAAACCGCCCATTAAAAGCGCACTTAAGGCCACTAGAGGAATTAATCTCTTTTTCATATATTATCCTTTCAAATTAAAATATGATTTTTATGTCAATTTTGCCAATCGGACATAGATAATCTTGCGTAGGTATATTAATACGGTAAAACAAAAAAAGCAAACAAAATACGTTTTAAATAGCAAAATAATCCATTATCATATTCAACTTTTTAATAATTTACGTAATAAAAATACGATAATTACAATACTATTTTTGCTAGTGACAAGTTGAAACAAGTGTCATTATTTACATACTTTTTATTTATAAAAATAAAGTCCTGATGGTATTTCAGAACTGATTATAATGATTACTAGTTCCCCCTGATATTGATTTCAAATATCGTGTTATTAAGACTTAAGACACGCATATAAGACATCTTATCTGTTAATTTACTAATTAACTGTATGCCACTTGTGGAATAATTCTCATCATTATCAAACTCATATTTGGTTGGATCAAATGGCATGCCATCATCTCTAATTCTTAATAAGAGAACATCATTAATTTTCTTTAATGAAATATCGATATAGTTTTTATGCTTATGCTTATAACCATATGTGATGATATTGCCCACTATTTCTTCTGCGGCAAGTCCAACGATTTGACTTTCTCTTTCCGCCACACCAATACTACGAGCGTAGTTAGTGAGTTGTTCAGAAACAATAGAGGCATTATCAATATTGTTATCTAAAGAAGTATCGAAAGATTCAACATCTCCTCTTTCAAACATGAAGATGGAATATGTATTTTTCTTTTTATTATATATAAGGATAAATATATAAGTAATTAAGACTGTCGCTACTTCCGTAATAGCGTAGGCAATGGAATAACCTAAGACACCATTAGTGAACAATAACACTAGTGTTAATGGTAACACTAAAACTGCTTCTCTTAAGAAAACAGTGATTAAAGAAGGTAAGTTCTTATCAATGGATGGATAGTAATTCATTGAGAATTTACTAATTTCTGATGGTAACAACGAGATGAGATAGATTCTAATTAAGAATGCAATATAACTCATATCTGTTTGTTCAGTATAGCCAAAGATAAAGGAATAGACATTTGGTAAAGCGGCGATAACTGCGGTAACAACCGCGGCAACGATAATATTAATCCAGAATATTTTTCTAGTAACTGATCTCAGTGAATAATAGTCTTTTTCACCATAGAAGATACCTACAATATTAGGAATAACATTTAAGATACCACCACAGAATAAATCAAATACAAAGACGATATTAGCGATTAAACCAAAGGCTAATAAGTCTACTGGATTAGTTATTAACTTACCTAAGAAAATATTAACAATCAACATTTGAACAGCGGTTAAAATAAGGTTTAAACCTGATGTTGACGAAGATTTAATAATCTCGAATATCTTTGTGCCTTTAACTTTAAAAGTTAAGCCAAGCATACGCTTATCGTTTTTAATGTAGAATGGTAAGGCTACGAATGCGACGACGAAGCCTGCTCCGGTAGATAAAGCAGCGCCATACATTCCCCAATTAAATAATTTAATAAAGACGAATTCTAAGCCGACTTTAGCGACGTTAGAAATAATGAAGAATATTGATGATAATTTTGGGTTATTATCAACCGCCATAAAGGAACCAAGTAACAAAGCTAAGGTAATAATTGGATCGGTCAATAAATACATATAAATATATGGATAAGATAATTCATATGATGCTTCACCAAATAGCTTCGCTAATGGAGCGGAAGCAAAGAATGATATCGCGGCAAATAATATAGATATTCCAACACCTAATATGATTGATATTGAGAATGTCTTTTTTGCCCCTTCAATATCTCTTTTACCTAATTTATTAGCGACGACAATTGATCCCCCTACTCCTAAAGCAAAGCCAGGAGCTTGGATGATATATAGCACTGGCATGACTAATGATGTGGCTGCAAGAGCTTCACCAGAAATCAAGTTGCCAATTAAGATACCATCAAGTAAGGAAGAAAACTGCATCGCAAAAATCATCAATATCGATGGGATGAGATAATGAATGAATTTACGGTTAACTAGTTTACTATTTCTCTCCACGATTAGTCGTTCCTTTCAAAGAAGTCGAGTGTTTGAAGTGAGATAATGGCGTTCTTTAGATATTCATAGTCAGTAATTGGCCATTTATATGACAAATGATACAATGCTTTATTAGTAAATTCATTATCAGAACCAATAAATTGATGTGTATGCATGTCACTACTGGAATAAGAGATTAAGGAAGAGACGAGCATGCTCTTAGTGTCATCCATCATCATGCGTTTCATGCCTTCAAGGAATTCGTTATCTGGGACAACTTTAATATCAAAGCCAAGTTCATTTAAAACATAAACGATATCCCCCATTTCCACCATGTGTGAGTTAGCGGAATGGAAGACTGTAAATTTACTTGGTGTTTTAGATAATAAGATAATTGTCTTAGCGACTTCATCAATTGGTGAGAAGTCAATTGTGCTATCCATAGAATTAACTGGGAATTCATGGAGTGTGACATAACCTTTTAAGTCACGCATAAAACCGTTGGTAATAGAGTTAGCTTGGAATTCACCATCTCTTTGTCTACTCATTAAGTTACCAACACGGATGATCTTCGCGTCCACACCATCTTTATCAATGGCTTCTAAGATTGCCTTTTCACCATTGAATTTAGAATGGACATATTTATTAGAAACATCTTGACCAAAGTCGAGCATATCTTCTTTGATTTTGAATGAAGATGGGAACTTATTATCGATGTTTTCACCAGCGACAGAAAGTGTGGAAATTTGAATAATTCTAGCTTTCTTTGCTTTAGCAATTTCGATAAGGTTTTTCACACCACCGACATTGACTCTTTCAATGATGTCATCATTAGCGAAGTGTTTAACAATCGCTGCGGAGTTGATGATGATATTGAAATCATAATCTTTTAATTTTTCATATAAATCGTTATTAGTGACATCAGCATCAACGACTTCAACATATTGTTCAATTTCTTCTTCGAACGGTGAATCGAAATAATATGTTAACATCGCTAATAAGCGATCTTTTGCGGATAAACTACCACCTCTAACTAAGGCCACAATATGATTCTTTTGTTGAATTAATTCATATAATAAGTGGATACCTAAGAAGCCAGTAGCGCCCGCGAGTAAGACTTTCTTATATTCGAAATCAATCTTGATATCATCAACTTCTTCCACAACATTGTGCTTGAGTGAAGCGAATTCATATTCTTCTTTCTTTTCATCTTGTTTTTCAACATTACCTTGTAAGGAATTAATGTGTTCTTCTAGTTGCAAAACAGTTGGATATTCAAAGACATCACCATAAGCAATTGGTAAGTTTTCATTTAATGCAAGCATCGCAATCTTAGAAACACTTAATGATGTACCACCGAGTTCAAAGAAGTCATCATCCACACCAACGTTAGGATTGGCTAATGCTTTTTGGAACAAGGCAACGAGTTTCTTTTCAAGTTCGTTACTTGCTTCTTTGATTTCTTTTTTAATTTCATTAACTTGAATGGCTGGTAAGTTCTTCTTATCAACTTTGCCATTGGCGGTTAATGGTAATTTATCTAATTGCATCATCGCCTTAGGAATCATATATGGCGTTAATGATTTAGAAATATGAGCGGTTAAATCGTCTTTGTCAACTTCTTTACTAGCGACGAAATAAGCCACTAAGTAATCACCTTCTGGGGCGTTTTTCACAATAACGATACTTGTGGACATACCTGGATAGGTGTTGATAACCTTTTCAATTTCATCAAGTTCAACACGCAAACCTCTTAATTTAACTTGGTTATCAAGTCGGCCAAAGAATTCGATATTACCATCACCGTTAATTCTTGCTAAGTCACCTGTTCTATAGGCACGTAAACCGTTTAATTCAATGAATACTTGTTTGGTTTTTTCTTCGTTACCTAAATAACCCATACCAACAGATTCACCCGCAAGAGTTAAATCACCAATAGCGTTGATTGGTAAAATATGACCCGCTTTATCTAAGATATACGCTTTAGTGTTACCAACTGGTCGACCAATGGTCATGTATTCATCTTTAACAGTACTATATGTTGATGTAATTGTGGTTTCAGTTGGACCGTACCCATTATTGATTTGAGCGTTAACGCCTAAACCTCTAAGTTTTTGACATAATTCGATTGGCACCGCTTCCGCGCCCATATCTAGGACTTTGAAGTTACGTAATGCTTCAACGAACTGTGGAATGTCTAATAAGTTAGAGACAAATGATGGTGTCATAAACATGATATTAACACCATGTTTTTTAAGTGTTTGAGCGAGAAGTAATGGATTTTCAATTTCTTCTTCACTAGCGATAACCACTGTATAACCATGGGTTAATGGGACGAATTCTTCTTGTAAAGAAGCATCGAATGATAATGAGGCAAAGGAGCAGCTCACACATTCATCTCCAATATAACGATATTCAGCGGTTGTTAAATTGTTACCATCTAAAACGTAGTTAAGGATATTGCGGTGTGAGATCATCACACCTTTTGGTTTACCTGTACTACCTGATGTATAGATGACATACGCTAAATCTTTTTGACTAATCTTAACGTTTGGATTATCGGCTTTATTTGATTTAGCAATATCTTCGATTAAGAACACTTTGACTTTCGCGTCTTTTAATAATTGTTCTTTTTCTTCTAAGACTTTCTTGGTGGTAATAACATATTGAGTTTTTGAATTTTCAATAATATAACCAACACGTTCATCTGGATATTTTGGATCGATTGGTAAGAACGCTCCACCGGATTTAACAATGCCTTGTCTCACTGCGTAAGCTTCTTTTAATCTTGGCATTAACATCACTACTGTTTGGTTCTTAACTACACCATTATCGATTAACGTGTGGGCTACTTTGTTAGCTAATGCGTTTAATTCTTGATATGTAAATTGACTGCAGACATCGATAACTGCGACTTTATCTTTATGTAATTCGACTTGTTTTTCAAAGATCTTATTTACAGTAACATCATTAGGAATTTCAACGTCTGTATCATTTGTAATAGCGTATAATTTCTTATCTTCTTCTGGAAGAGTATTAATGTCTTTAATTTGCTTTTTAACTAATATTTCATTTAAAACGAGTTCAAATAATCTATTAAATGCAGCGATGCTATTTTCATTATAAATAGCGATATCATATTCAAAATGGGCTCTAAAGACACCATCTTCTAAGAAGATATCTAAACCAAATGGTGTTTTAGTGGTATCACTTTCAAGCAAGATTGATTCGACTGGATAACCACCGATTTCTTTGAATGAGAAATCATCACCTTGATAGGCAAACATCACATCCGCGGAAATATCATAATCTTTAACGATATCCGCGAATGAATAGATATCATGTTCTTCTAAGCCACTTAATTCTTCTTTAACAAAGTTAACTTTCTTAATGATTTCATCATCTTCTTCATAAGATAGATAAACTGGGAAAGTCTTCACTAACATCGATGTGGTATTAAATAATTTAGAAGATTTTCGACCGTTATAAATAGTCACATATAAGGCATCTTTACGATAAATGAATTTAGATAATGTGTAGCCAAAGGCAAAGTTAAATAAAGCATTATTAGTGAGTTTATTAGCTTTAACATATTCGTTAACTTTGTTATTGTCTAATTTCAAAGCGTAATCGATAGAAGCAAGTCTATGCTCTTTAGCGACTTTTAAGTCTTTCTTAGGCATATATTCACCATCGATGTCTTTGAGTACTTCATGATAATATTCTTTAGCTTTAGGAAGTTTATCGCTTTGTAAGTCTTCTTTTTCTTTTAAAGCCACTTCAAAGCCGGTGAATTCTTCTTTAGTTAATTGTTCGCCTTTGAACACTTTATTTAAATCAGATAAGAAGATTGCTTCACTAGTGCCGTCACAGACGATGTGATGGAAATCTAAATAGAGATAATTTTCTTTACCTTCATATATTTCAATGCGATATAAAGGAGCATCCAATAATTTGAATGGACGGATTAATTTCTCTTTAACAATATCTTCTTTGATGATAGAAACGACACTTGGTGTTTCTTTTCTAAGCGCAAGAATATCGCCCTCTTCATTCATCTTTAATGTGGTCTTAAGATATGGGTGATTATCAAGCGCTTTGATTAAAGCTTCTTTTAATTTATTTAAGTCGATGCGTTTATCAAGTTTAAATAAATATGGGATGTTATAAGTTGTGGAATCCGCTTTAGAAGCACATTCAATGAAGACACCTTCTTGTGTTTTACTAATTGGATATTCTTCACGTAAATCATATACCTTGTCGCCTTCTTTAGCGTTTAAGAAGGCCGCTAAGGAACGGATTGTTGGATGTGATTTTAAGTCTTCATTTTCCACAGGTTTATTAAATTTCTTTGATAAGAGAATGCTAAATCTAATTGAAGAAACGGAAGTTAAACCAACGTTATAAATATCACTTGTAGCTCCGAATTGGTCATGACCTAAAACATCTTTTAAGATATTAAAGATGACTTGTTCATCTTCACCTTCCGGTGGGACGATTTCTTCCGCTTTTAGTTCGACTTGTGGTAAAGCGCGTTTATTAACTTTTTGGTTTTGGTTAAGTGGAATCTTATCAATTTGCATTGTATAAGCAGGAACCATATAAGGTGGTTTCTTTGATAAGATATATTGATTTAACTCTTCAACATTGATTTGTTTGTCACTAACGATATAGGCAACAATATATTTCACACCACTTGGATCAGTGAAGTCCTTAATGGTGGCGTCTTTAATGCCTGGGAATTCTCTAATGACACCTTCAACTTCTGATAATTCAATACGGAAACCTCTAATCTTGACTTGTCCGTCCTTACGACCGATAAAGTCAATTGTGCCATCTGGAAGCATTCTGACGATATCACCTGTCTTATAGAAATTGGTGTAGCCTTTTTCTTTGGTGAATGGGTTAGTTAAGAAAGCTTCTTTATTTTCTTTTTCTCTATTTAAGTAACCTCTTGCCACTTGTGGACCAGAGATATAAAGTTCACCATTACATAAGAATGGTAATCTCTTTTTATTCTTATCTAAAACATACATCTTATATGTTGGCAATGGTTTACCAATTGGAATACGATAATATAATTTATCGACTTCTTGGCTAGTGCAATAAACTGTACCTTCGGTTGGACCATAGATGTTAAAGAATCTATATCCTTTTGGAGGCTCAATTGGAACGAGTTTTTCACCACCGACAGCGAAATATTTAAGTGATGAACATTCGATTTCACTAGCAAACTGTCTACCGACTTGGGTAGTAATAAATGAGTGAGTGATGTTATTAGCGTTAAAATATTCACCAAGTTCAACGAGGTTTAAACGCATTTCATCAGGAATGATATAGACTGTTGCACCACTTGTTAAAGCGGGATATAAGTCCATCATATCTGCGTCGAAACCATATGAAGCATAGGCACTGCAACGTGAATTTTCATCGATTTCTTGAATCTCTCGATGATAGATACAGAAAGCATGAATATTGCCATGTTCAAGCATGACGCCTTTTGGTAAACCAGTGGAGCCAGAAGTATATAACATAATGAATAAGTCTTTAGATTCTGGTCTAGTTTTAATTGGGGTATCATCTTTTAAAGATAATAAGGAACTTGTTAAAATTTCATGTCCTTTGAATTCATGGATTAAACCACCCAAATCATCATCTCTAATTAAGATGATCGCTGATGAGTCTTTGACCATGAAGTTTAATCTATCTTCTGGATATGTTGGATCTAGTGGTTGATAAGCAGAACCTGATTTAATGACCGCTAAAGAGGCAAGCACAACATATTCAGATTTATGAATTAAGATAGAGACAACTTTTTCTCTTCCTGCACCATGTTTAATTAATTCATTAGCGATTCTTGTGGTGATTTCATCCACTTCTTTGTAGGTGTATTTTTTATCTTTAAAGACCACTGCGTAATTATTTGGGAATTTCTTTACACAATCTTCAAAGTCATCAAGTATTGTTTTTGAAGTATCAAGATATTTAGGATCAGTGATGTTGAAAGAGTCCATTAACTCTAAATCTTCTTTATTAACCAAGTTAATGTCGTCTAATTTTCCTAACGCTAGGAACTCATTTAAAACGATATCAAATAATTTAATGAAATGACGGATTGTGGTTGCGTAATAAATATCACTACGGTATTCAACCCAGAGTAAGAATTCATCGCCTAAACGGTGGCATTCAATCGCGAGTTTTTCTTTACCATCTTTTCTATCAAGTTGTTCAACAGTAATTGGTTTACCGTTGAATGAACCATTATAGAAATAATCACCTTGATAAGCGAATAAGACATCAGAAGAAACACCGAAGTCTTTCACTAATGAGGAATATGGATATGTATTATGTTTAACGTTTTCGATGTTTTCTTCATTGACCATTTTTAATAAGTCAGGAACATTATCAATGTTTTCGAAATTAACATATAAAGGATAAGTTTTAACAAAGCTACCAAAGCTTCTCGCTACTTCTTTTGTTCTAGCGTTATTAACCGTTAAGAATAAAGAAGCAGTATCCATGCTAAATTTCATTAATAAATAGGAAAAAGCCCCTAAGAAATAAGTTGATGTCTTAAGACCTAATTTATTAGTAATTTCTTTAATCTGTTTATTTTTAATTGATAATTTTTGTTTGAATGATTGATATGAAACTGTTTCGTCTTTTTTATCTTCGACGAGGGAGGAATCAGTTTCAACATCGCCCACTAGTTTTTCATAGTAGTCTTTGCATTCTTGATAGATTGGTTTCGCTAAATCTTTTTGTTCATTTAAGGCATATTCATTCGCGTCGCTTTGTTCTTTAACAAGTTCTTTTCCTTCAAGAGCAAGGAAGAAATCATCGATGAATACTTTAATGGATGTACCATCCATAATGAGATGATAGAAATCAAAATAGAAAACATATTCATCTTTGACTTTATAAAGTTTGAAGCGGTATAAAGGTGAATCTAATAATTGATATGGTTTAGAATCAATGTTAAGTTCTTTAACTTCTTCACATTCAAGAACGATCTTTTCTTGTTTAATGCTTTTAACAACATTGCCGTTTTCATCATTAGAAAGAACAGTGAAGATATAAGGATGGGCTTCCACCACTTTGTTTAAAGCATCTTCAACTTGCTTTTTACTAACATCTTTCCCTAACGAGACTAAATGAGCGAGATTATAAGCATCGCCACCCGCTAATGAAGATATATAAATACCTTCTTCGCTCTTACTTAAAGGGTATGCTTTGACCATATTAAATATCCTCCTCCATGATATTAATATTAAAGTCATCACTACTTGCCCTTGAGACAGTGATGACTAAGTTTTGATATTTGATTGTTTTATTAAAATATGTTTTGTTATCGTAGTTTCTAATAGCGTTAAGTGGTAATGATTGGATGGTTTTAATCTTTTGATTAATACCATTACCATTAGCCTTCACTAATGCTTCTTTATTAGTCCAGACTTCAAAGAAAGATTCATCATCATGGATGTATTTCTTTTCTTCGTCATTAGAAATATAGTTTCTTAAATCTTCTTCAGCGTTTCTAATATTTTCAATATCAATACCCACAGGCACTTGATCAATAGCTAAAGCAATATAGCCGCCACTATGGCTGATATTGAAATGTTTATTATTGCTGATTGGTTTACCGTATTCATTGAGATGGTAATCACCAATATATTTATTTTTCAAAATAGCGGACACTATTTTTTCTTTTTTAACGTTTTCGTTTTGATATTTTTGAAATGATATCTTTTCTAATTCTGATAGGTATTTAGAGTCCATCAGAAAAGATAAAGGGAGGGATCGATAATCCAGTAAATAAACTTTCAAATTCACCTTGAAAACATTTTAGCGCATGAATATGTATATTTCATAGTGAAAAAAATATTTTTTCTTAATCGATATATCGATATTTAGTGAAACTACCTTGTTTATTGTTTTACATAAACAAAAAGGGGCGGAATTTTGCCCCTTGATATTCTCAAATGATTACCTATTCTTCAACTATAACAGGTTCATCCACCGCCACTCTTAAATCAAAGCTGAAGCGATAGAAAGAGAATGTGTAATATGAATATCCTTTTTCTTGGAATTTAATTTGATAACAAATTCAGGAGACATGTTTGGCATATCTTCAGCATCCTCAAATGGTTTACAAACAATTTGATGATCACCAATGCTTGGATAATTAGGATTTTTATTACCAGGATATTTACTCATCTTAATTTCAAGAATATATGGAGTGTTGCTACTAAAACGATAATGAGTATCGATAAATGGCACTAGTGTTTCATTATCATTTTCAAGGACACGGTGGACTCTCATTTCTGTGAGTTCAAAGTAATTTTGATAAACAATAGTGAGATGTTTAATTCCATAGTATGAGAAGTAACCATAATCGATCAAATAACGATCATCAGTCATGCCTTTTTCAAGTAATTTAATAACTAAACGGCCATTCATCATGTCAAGATAATGATCACCATATCTATCAATGGCATTATTGGATTCTTGATAGATTAGTTTCTTATTATAAATATCAAAGACATTGATAGAGCGGATTGTATTATTAACTGTTTCAAAGGCTAAATCACGATGTGAATCTTTATTGATTTCAGAAGCATATACTTTTGTAATTCCATTAATGGAAACAACTTCCTCATTGTTCAAAGTAATTGTGTTTCCATTAACACTGAATGTTCCTTCAAATTCATCTAATGTGAAGGTATTATTTTCTGGGTGTTCAGCATCATAAACAAGGACATCAACACCACCATAGCCATCAGCGGCTTTATATTCAGGATTTAGTTCTAATTTTTCCCTTAAATCTTCAAAAGAACAGGTAACTGATACGTTATCATAGTGAACTGATTCAGCAGTAATAGGATATGATGCTCCTTCAATAGTGATACTGTCTAGTGATTCGTAGTTGTTAAAAGTTTCAAAGCCTAATTCGATATATCTTTTATTGGTGGCGTCTTTAACAATATCAAAACCTTCAATTACCTTATGAGCAGAGAATTGAATATACATTCTATTGTCAACTCCGTTACTACCACCACCATTAACTAAGCAAGAATAATAGCGGTCTTCATTTTTCAATATGAGCATTTCTTCGCCTTGTAAGAGTGGCACATTTTCATTCATATAGCTAAATTTAAGAGCTAGTCCATGGATGTGTCCATCACCTATTCTTTGCTTTAAGAAAAAGTTATTGATTGAATCAAATTCAAAAAAGACAAAGTTAGAGAATGTGTATTCATCTGTTAGAGGAAGTGGATGATGTTTTCTTCCATAAGCATCAATATAAGATGAACCAACATGCTCTTCTTGTTCTTCTGCTATATCGTTAAGCGTTGCTTTATTGCGCTTTTGTGGTGAAAGATTATTAGAAACGTTTTGATTATCCTGATAAGCAATATAGGAATAATATGCGATTTCGTTAAAATCACTAAATGTTGGTTTGTAATTAGCAAAATCAAAATGATATGTGTGATTAGTTTGAGGATTTTGATGAGCACTGTCACCAGCGTTATTACTATTAACAACATTATTACTATTGTAATAATTGATTGAAGAGCAATTATTTGATGCTGGTGAGGATGGTAACTGCGCTGGCACTATTTGTTTCATGAGTAAAGGTATCATGATTGCCACTGCCGCTAAAGCAAGGGCTCCAGCGGGAATAAAGAATAAAGGTAGACGATTATTCTTTTTAGCTTTTGTAGGAATATTATCTAAAGAACTGATTTCTGGTAATGATGATTCAATAAGTTTCGTACTGTTCTTTTTGATTTCTTTTTCAATTCTTTTCATCTTTTTAAACTCCTTTTGACTTTATCAATCGCTTGAGCGTAACGGTATTTAAGAGTGCCTAGTGGGATACCTGTTAACTCATTAATTTCTTGCCAAGATAGACCGAACGTTAATCGATAACCAACAATCATTTTCTCTTCTTTAGTTAAATCGTAAGGAAGGAAGTAATCTAATTGTGTTACTTGATTATCCGCGCACATATCTTCTAAGACATCACTACTATGTTCGCGAGAGCGTTTCTTAGCGTAATCAATCGCTTCGTTTTTAGCTGTCGCACATAAGTAGGAATGTAACGAAGCAGGATTTTTAACTTCATTTCTTCTATCTAGTATTTTTACAAATACATTTTGGTAGACGTCGTCACAATCTTCTTTTTGATTCAGATAAGTAGCGATAATGAAGTAAAGTAATGAGCGATAACTTCGATATACACTTGAGATTGCTTCTTCGTCACCTTGAAGAAACAGTTTGGCGGTCTTGATGGTCACATTCATTTTGAAAGCAGCTTTCATAAGTAAAGACGGTTATAAAATCAAAAATGTATAAAAATATTTTTTCTTAGAACAATTATACAAAAAATCCTGATGTTATTCAGGATTAATTTGCAATTTAATATCTATAAAGATTAGCTACTATCAAATTAGATAGAGCCTTGAACTCTATAAGTTTTTTAATGAATCAAAAGAATTAATTATCGGTGTTTGTTTTGACGATCCAATGATAATAGCATTCTCGGCAGTCATAGGCCCAGCCATCATAAACGCCAAGTCTATCAACATATTTACTACCACAATTTGGACATCTTGTTTCATCAACTGAACAAAAACCACCATTGGCCGCTTCTAATTGTTCATCGGTGAGTTCAATACCTTCTTTTCTTGCTAAATCGAGAATTTCTTCTTGGCTCTTACAAGCTTTAACTTTTTCGATTTGTTCTTTTGTTAAACCTTTTAATAATTCTTGTTTCATTTTCAAAGTCTCCTTTGTTGCTTGTATATTAACATGGTAGTTGTCACAGAAGTGCCACAGGCCAAGGTGACATTTTGGCACTTAAGTTTTTAAATTCTAAAGAATTTGTTTGAAAACAAAACATCTACCACTAATGAGTTTTGAATACCACTATAAAATATATGGAAAAATACAGTTTTTAAAAACTTTTTTGATTGTTTGATAAATATATAGGCAATGACTAGAGGAGCATTTGATAATTGCTCATTCCATAAAGAACTCTAACGATTTGAATTTCGTAGCCTCTAATACGATAAAAGGCAATGTAGTTTTTAACAAGAAGCTTACGCAGCGACTTATCTTTTACATATTCGTTGTTGACCAAAGGATTGCTCTCAGGAAAATCACGTAGATTATTAAAAGATTTACGAAAAGTATCAATTAAATCAATGGCAGCTTTTGGATTTGGTGACATTCCCCCACTTATAGAAGATGGGGGCTTCCCACTCAAGAAATCTTGTGATTTCAGTATCGATGGGCGATCCCCGAGAGTCCCTCGGTTAAGTTTGTTTATATCAAGACAAACAACTTGTTTATAACTATTTAATTAGAAGGATTAAGAATCATTCTCATTCCTTCT
>CACYSA010000013.1 GCA_902777015.1 uncultured Erysipelotrichaceae bacterium
TGAGGAGTATGAAGGATACCATATCTTGCACCTGTCTTTTTATCAATGTGTTTGATTTCTAAATAAAAGTCTTTCATAACGTAGTTATTATACCCATAAACATTAATTCTTCAAACAAAAAGCGTAGCGCCCGCTACGCCTTGTTGTTTTTACTTATTCTTATTTAAGAATTAATTTTCTTAAGTTGAGAGCGCCTTTACCTTCGTAAATGAATGTTACTTGATCTTTTGCACCACCATTTTCAATTGGGAATTCGATGCAGGCTTCACCTTCAACATTGATTTCCTTAACGGCTTCTTTATCACCATACTTCATTACGAGTTTACCTTCGGCCTTACCATCTAACTTAATAGCGAATGTTTTGGTCTTTTGCAAATCGAAATATTTATAGGTGATGGAACAACCATCATTGAAGTTCTTAACATATTGGTTAGGATTTTCGTTTCTATCTCTACCTTCTTGAGTTAAGAATGGTTCTTTTGTGTGACCTGATTTGAAAACGCCATAGAATCTATTACCATTTTTAGCTCTTAAGCCACAGCAGATAGAAGCGAAATATTCGCCTTCACCTGGTAATGGTTTGCCATATAAACCTTGAGATGTTCTTTCAACTTGTTTGAAGGAACCATCTTTTTCCATGAAGATTTCTTCTGCGAAACCTTGTCTAGAGAATTGGCATTTATTTGTTTGTCTATGAGCGAAGACATAGTATCTGCCATTAGCCTCAACCATAGAGCCATGTGTATTACCTGTGAAGTCACAAGCATCTTTACTATTCTCAATGCCTCTTAAACCGATATCACCATTGGAGACTAATGTACCACCTTTTCTGAATGGACCTTTTGGTGTATCACCGATACAGTAGAATAATTCATGACCGGCTTGTGAAGAATAAATGAAGTAATATTTGCCATTGAATTTACGCATTGAGCTAGCTTCGAAGAAAGCGTGCATGCCATATTCTTTATTCTTATCGTTTTGAATTGATGGAACTGTTGTAATTGGTTCAGTGATGACTGTAACCATGTCTTTTGGATCGAGTTCAACAACTGCACCACCGAGAATCTTCTTAGCGCTTAAGCCAATAACTGGATAGAACAAAGCGGAACCGTAATAGAGATAGACATGACCATCTTCCACATAAACTGCTGGGTCAAATGGCGCGTAACTCTTTTGCCATTTTCTTAAATCAACTTTGCCATGGAATTTGAATGGGCCAGCTGGGGAATCACTAACTGCGCAGCGGATAACCCAAGAGCCTTTTGTGAAACCAGGTGCTGGTGAATAGTAAATATAATATTTGCCATCAGGACCTTGGCAAACGTCTGGGGCATAAAATTGTGTTTTTCTTTTATTTAGTGGATCATCTGTCTTTTTCCAAATAACACCTTCATAACGCCAATCTGATAAATCATCAATTGGTGCGGACCATGTAATATAGTCGTTTAAACAGAAACCGCTACTTCCAAAACGGTCATGAGAGCCATAGACGTAAACACGACCATTAAAAACGTGTGGTTCGCCATCTGGGACGTACTCAAAATTAGGTAAGTAGGGATTAGTAACTACTTTTTTCATGATAAATCTCCTATGTATGTGTACATTAATAATAACAATAAAAAAGCGCTCGCGATTATATCATTATGCGTTTTTTTAATGACTATCTTACGAAAGCGCTTTATTCTGTTAAATAATTTTAATGAAATCGGCTTTTCTTTCTTTGACCGCTAATACGGTTCCTTCCTTTGGATAACCAAGGATACAAGAACCCACTACACGATGGTTTTCTGGGATGCCTAATTGCTTCTTAATTTTTAACCCATCTTTTGATTGGAACAATTCATCGAATTGATTGATCCAACAAGTAGCAATCTTTAAGGCAGATGCTGCGACAAACATGTTTTCAAGGATACAAGAGCAATCTTGGAAAGTGAACGCATCTTCTCTAGGACCAGTAACAATTAGAATAGTTTTAGCCCCGTACATGCAGTCTCTATTTAATTGTTCGACTGATAATTTGCGAAGACGTTCCACATATTTCTTGCTATTGACCACAAAGATATTAGCGATTTGTCTATTTTTTCCACTTGGTGCAAATTTGCCAGCTTCCGCAATTTCTAACGCTTTCTTTAATGAGACTTTCTTGTCGCTATATGCTCTGCAGCTGACGCGTTCCTTAATTGTTTTAATTACTTTGTTTTCCATATTATAATTAACCTCTTATCTATAATATTTAACAGTCATTAAAGCGATGTATTTATTTGTTTCATAATCACTCTTTAAAGGTGATTCATCAACGTCGATTCCTTTTGAGTGGCAATACTTAACAAAATCTTTTGTGAAGAACCATAAGCGAATGTCACGTTGGACAAAGTTGTCATTTGTTGTGAACTTTTCGACTTTGAATGGCATGTAATATAGTTTCCCATTACTATAGACAAAGTTGTCTGGTTTCATATCTAACGCCATACGATCATTTCTTGCGTACCAGAAGGCAGTAAACATAAGTTTAATTATTTCTTCTGGGAGTTCTTCTCTTGCTAGCATTTCTAAGCAGTTATCACCTTCAACATATTCAATAACTGCCCATCTTAAATTCTTGTCATATAAGAAACATTTTGGATTGGTCACTCCTGACACTCTCAAACGATGTTCGCAGTCGACAAATTTTTCAAATCCTTCCTTATCGTTATCAAACTTCTTAAGGAAATAATAAGTACCCTTTCTTTCGACTTTGAAAGAGCGATCTCCTAGCTGTTCCACTACTTGATATACTTTTCTTTTAATTTCAATTTCTTCAACCATACCTACATTTTATAGATATTTGTTTTCTTAGAAAAGAAAAAGATATTTTGTTTTTCTTCTAACAATATATAATATTGGCAATAAGAGGAAACGAATATGAACAAAAACGTTGAAAGATTTATTAGATACGCCAAAATTGATACTCAAGCTGATGAGAATACAGGTACTACCCCTTCTACTGAAAAGCAAAAGAATTTAGGTCGTTTATTAGTTGAAGAGTTAAAAGAACTTGGCTTAGATGATGCTTACATGGATGAATTTGGTATTGTCTATGCTCATCTTGATGGTGAAGGTGAAGTTATCGGCTTAAATGCTCATATGGATACAGCTTTAGAAGTTAAAGATGAAGGCGTTAATCCTCAAATTGTTAATAACTGGGATGGTAAAGATATCAAATTAAATGAACAATATTCTATTTCCTTAAATCAATTCCCACATATGAAAGCATTTATCGGTAAAGACTTAGTCGTTACTGATGGCAATACATTATTAGGCGCTGATGATAAAGCAGGTATTGCAATCATCATGGGCGTTTTAGATTACATTAAAGAACATCCAGAATTTAAACATCACCCATTAGCGGTAGCCTTTACTGTTGATGAAGAAATTGGTGAAGGTCCAAAGCACTTCTCTTTAGAAAAGATGGGTGCGGAATATGCTTTTACTGTTGATGGAGGTGCGATTGATGAAATCGCTATTGAGAATTTCAACGCTCAACAATTAAAAGTTAAGATTGATGGCGTTGCGGTCCATCCAGGCGAAGGCAAAAATACATTAATCAACGCCTTACAAGTTCAATCAGAATTCATCTCCATGCTTCCTGAAAAAGAAACACCATTCTACGCTGATGAAGGATATTGGCATTTAACAAGTGCAAACGGCACTTCTGAAAAGACTGAATTCGTAGCGATTTTAAGGAACTTCTCTAGAGAAAAATTAGAAGAATTAGATAGATGTATCTATGAAATTAGAGATAGTTTATTAAAGAAATATCCAAAGGCTAAAATCAACGTTGAGATTTCTGAACAATATGAAAATATGAAACCATACGTTGATAAAGATCCTCGTCCAGTTAAAAAAGCAGAAGCCGCTTTAAGAAAAGTTGGTTTAGAACCTAAATTTGATAGAATCAAAGGTGGCACTGATGGTGCGACTTTCTCTAAGATGGGTTTAGTAACACCAAACTTAGGTACAGGAAGTGGTAACCACCACGGCCGTTTTGAATATTTAGTTATCCAAGATTTTGAGAAGATGATTGATATCGTTTTAGAAATTGTTAAGAATTAGGATATGAGAAAAACAAACACTTTACATGTCATATTAGAAATCGTTGCTATTCTTAGTTTCATCTTTATTGGTGTGACTGTTTTAACATTTCTAGCTTATCCAGATGTTGATATCCACAATAAATCGTTTATTGGTTCAATTATCTTAGCAATAGGCACAACTGAATTAGTGCAATTCTTGTCTTTAAACTATTTAGGGAAAAGAAGAAATGTGATTAATGCTGTTGTTGCAGGAATAAGCATGGCATTAGGTATTGTCTTTATGGCGGCTAAGCTAGAACTAGATACCGTCTGCCTTATTTGGGCTATTTCTGCGATTGCATTCCAAATTGCTAAAATCATCAACGGTGGTTTCAATTTGATGAAAAAACCACTACTAAATGCTGGTGTTATTATCCTTGGTATTGTTGAAATCATCTACTGCATTTTCTTAATCGTTAATAGATCAAAATCATTAATTCCATTCTTTACATTCTTAGGTGTTTCATTACTCGTAAGAGCGTTCTTATATATCATTGAATTCTTCATTCACCGCTATCAAAAATAGTATTTAAATCAATAGTCTTCTTTTGTGATTTGTCACTATTTTGGAAGGCTTTTTTACTAATAGGTTGACAAAAAGGGTTATTGGCATTAAGTTGCTATTGTAAGCATGTGCTATTTAGCACATAGAAAGATAGGTAATTATGGAACAAACTGTTTCGAATCAGTCTACGTTTAAGCTGAACTATAAACGTACATTTTTAATCGGCTTTGCCTTTTTTGGCATTTTGCTTTTATGGCAAGTTTATGATTTATGGTGCCCAACATTTTTGACAGAAATGTTCGCTAAAGCATTCTATCCAGAATATGAAGCACTTCGTCAAATCAATACAGCAGATGCCATTAAACAATGCGGTGACATTATTAAGAAAGTTCAATACCCTGTCGGTATCATGATGGCTATCGATAACATCGCTGCATTAATCTTAATGCCAGTATTTGGTCATTTATCAGATAAGACAAACACTAAAATCGGTAAACGTATGCCTTACATTTTAATTGGTACATTTGTCTGCGCTATTGCTTTCCCATTTATTCCAGTGTTATTCCACTTCAATCAATTAGCTGGTGTCATCATCATGATGGCCGTTGTCGTATTATTTGCGATGATGTATAGAAACCCAGCAGTTGCTTTAATGCCTGACATTACTCCAAAACCATTACGTTCTAAAGCAAACGGTATCATTAATATCATGGGCTATATCGGTGGCGCTTTTGCCACAGTTGTTGGTCTTGTCTTTGTTTTAAGTAGATATTTAGGTACTGCGGTTGATAAAAATACAGGTTTATACGCTGACCATACATGGGCATATAACAATATTTGGGCGGTTGAAGGTCCATTCCTCGTGGCCTCTGTTTTGATGCTTATCTCCGCGATTGTCTTATTCATTCTTGTTAAGGAAAACAAAATCAAAGAAGAAATGAAAGATGAATTAGCAAGAGGCGAAGCAGTTAGTGAAACCGCTGATAAGGTTGATGACGATAAACCATTATCAAAAGCTAATAAGATTATGCTCTTCCTCATCTTAGGAGCAGAATTCTTCTGGTTTATGGCGGATAACGGTGTCTCTACATTCCTTAATAACTATGTTATTTACGGTACACATTCAGAATCCACAAGCACAATGATCTTAACAATTTTAGGTGGTCTTGGTAGCGTGGCAGGTTTTGCTCTTGGCGGTATTATCGCAAGTAAGATTGGCCGTAAATGGACATTATTTGGTGGCTTGGCTTTATCATTATTAAGCTATTTACTTTGGGCCTTATTAACATTTACTGCTGGTTTATCAAAAGGCTCTATTCCAGTTTGGCTATATATCATTTGGTTAGTTAAAGGCTTTGGTATGTCATTAGTGCACGTCAATTCCTTCCCTATGGTTGTGGAATTATGTAATAGCAAAAAGATTGGTAGATTTACTGGTTATTATTACGCTGCCAGTATGTCCGCTCAAACAATCACCCCTATCGCTTTAGGCGCTTTATTATACATCCCTACCTTCGACTGGAGATTCTTACCAGTTTACGCTGGTGTTTGTATTGCCGTTTCCTTAGTGGTATTCTTCTTTGTGAAGAATGTGAAGAGCACAAAGACTAAATTCACATCTGGATTAGAAGCTCTAGGAGACGCTGAAGATTAATAAATATGAAACCATTATGTATCGCACATCGTGGTAAGCACGATAAATACTTTGAGAATACTCTAAATGCTTTTAAAGAGGCGGCAAAAGGTGAATTCTTTGGTATTGAAACTGATATTCATTTAACTAAAGATAACTATTGGGTTATTCATCATGATCCAGATTTCTTGAGTGATGGCAAGAAATACGTCATCGCAGACATGACAAAAGACGAAGTCATTAAATTGCATTTAGATAATGACCAAGATGATAAAGAAGCCTATATTTCTCTATTTGAGGACTATTTAAAGATTTGTAAAGAAAGTGGTAAACGTCCAATCATCGAATTCAAGCCAAAGAATCCAAAAAAGAAATATCTTAAACAAATCGTTAAATATATTGATGAATATATGGGCATTGAAAACGTTACTTTCATCGCTTTCTATCCTTGGCCATTAATTAAATTAAGATTCATGCTTCATAAGAAAGTTCATTTACAACAACTTCTTGAAGAAGGTCATTATAAAACATTATATAAATGGGCTAAATTCTTTAAGATGGATATCGATATTGAAGATAGATTATTAACACAAGACTTAGTGGATATCTTCCATAAAAAGAATCTTAAAGTTAACTGTTGGACAGTTGATAGTCCTGAAATGTTAAAAAAACTAGAAGAGATGGGTGTTGATTACATCACCACGAACGTCTTTCAACAAAATTCATAGTAAGCGGTTTTAAAGCACTTTTTATGTTATAAAACTTTTGCTAAAAGGAGTTAAAACATGAAAAAGTTTTTATTATTAACCGCTGTTGCAGTTTTTGGTGCCACCACACTCGTTGGCTGCAACGCTGAAAAAGCATATAACTATGCAGATTTTAAAAATGTTGTTGAAAAGAACAATCCAACATTCACCTCCACTAAAGCAGTTCGTAGTGCTGAAGAAGATGGTAAAAAGCTTGATGATACTGATTACACATGGGACGCCACTAAAAAGGTCTGGACATACGAAGAATACGAGGATTTCGATGGAGAAATGATCCTCGTTACTGGATACGCCAATTTAGACATAAAATTCTATGTTAAAAATATTGAACAAGAATTAACTTTTGCTGGATTAACAGGTAAAGCTGATGATTATTATAAGTTCTACGCTGGTGGTTCAAATTATAGAATGTCCTTTGCTATCGATCTCGAAAAGCAAAAATACGAAGGTGAATATAAGTTTAATCAAGAGGGTTTATTAACTTATTCGTACGCTAAAACAACTGAAATAGCTTCAAAAAAAGTTATTAACGAAAGAACTGAAACTTATAAGTATTCCAAATAACTTATTTCTCAAGTAAATCAATTAAGTCGGCTATGGAATCAACAATATATGTCGGCTTTTTTGCTGCCTTTTGAAATTCTTCTAAAGTTGTTTCACCACTTAATACCGCGACAGTATCAACATTGGCGTTAAGGCCTGCGACTATATCGGTATAATAGCGGTCGCCCACCATCATTGTTTCTTTGTTACTAACACCAAATTTTTCCATAACTTGATAAATCATTGTGGGTTCTGGTTTACCTAAGAAAATTGGTGCTTTATTAGTACACATCTCAATCCATTTGCATAAGCCACCACAATCTGGAATATATAATCCATTTTCAATTGGACAGCGATAATCCATGTTCGTGGCAATAAATTTACTACCCTTTTGGATATAAAGACATGCATTCTTTAATTCGTCATAAACGAGTTCAGTATCAAATGAGGCTAAAACGACATCTGGTACTTCTTCTTGATAATCTTCAATAAGTTGGAAATGTTTCTTTAATTCTTCTTTAAAAGTTTTCACGCCTAAAACAAAAAGTGTTTTAACGTTTTGATCTTTTAAATACCTAATTGTGGTATCGATTGAAGAATAGAAATTATCTTCATCACATTCGATACCCATCCTTTTAATCTTATCAACGTAAAACTTTAATGAGTGGGAAGAATTGTTAGTCAAAAAAACAAACGAAATATCGTTTTGTTTAAGATATTCGAATGTTTCTTTTGCGCCTTTAAAGAGATGATCACCGAGATATACGGTGCCATCCATATCAAAGCATATAAGCTTTTTATTCATTAAAACCTATTTCTTTTTAATTTTGCCTTTGTTAGCACCTTTAGAGTTGTGCGCTAAAATTGCACGACCAGTGTTGGATGCTTTTTCTTTAGCATAGGCTTCGCCTTCAGCTTTTGTAGCAAATGTTTTGATGACTTTGTCACTACCTGTGATGAAGAGTTGCCATTTGCCATCTTCTCTCTTAGAAAGATGATAGGAAGCATTAGCGCTTGGAGCGGCTTTCTTTGGTTCTTCTTTCTTTGGAGCAGCTTTTGGTGCTGGTTTCTTTGCTGGTTCTGCTTTCTTAGCAGGAGCTGGCTTTTTAGCTGGTGCTGGTTTAGCAGCGGCTTTCTTTGGTTCGGCTTTCTTTGGTGCTGGTTTGGCAGCAGGTTTTTTGACTGGCATGATAAATTTCCCCTTTTATTTATATTAATTATAGAAATAATTATTCTTTTTTGTCAAAAAAGTATCAATCACACGGAAAAATGACACCGATTTGCTTTCTAATCTCGTCCATGATTTCCATGACATCTAAAGATGATTCTAAAGAGACTAGTTCGTTTGGTTTTTCACCTTTAAAGATTTCTGCGACCACTCTAAATTGACGGGCAAATTTCTTTTTTTTATCTTTAAATACTTCTTTGCCTTCTTTTGTTTTTAAGACAGCTTTACTTGTCATATGGAATAAAGGAACTTTAATTTTTCCTTTTTCACCAACGATATAGCAATGCTCACCAACAAAGGCGTTGATTTGGCTGCTAACGTTAGCTTTAAAATCACCATAATCAAATATCGAATCATTATAAAGATCGATACCGTTATATAGTTTTCCAGTTGATTGAATTGATTTTGGTTTGCCAAATAATTCATAAACATATCTCACTGGATAGACACCTAAATCAAGAAGTGCACCACCATATCTAGATGGATTGATGTATCTACCTTTAGCTTTGTTATAACCAAATATTGGCATATTAAATATGCAATCAACAAATTGTATTTTGCCTATTCTATCTTCTTGAATCCATTGCTTAACTTTATGAGCAACTGGGTTATACCAAGTCCACATTGCTTCTTTAAGCATCGTGTTATTTTCTTTGCTTAACTTGATTAATTGTTCTAATTCTTTAGCGTTACCAGTAATTGGTTTTTCACATAGAACTGGTTTATGGTTTTCTAAACATAATTTACAAAATGAAAAGTGCGTTTCATTTGTGGTCGCAATATAAACCCCATCAACGCGTGGATCGTTTATTGCGTCTAACGCACTTTCATAAACTGTAGATTTGTATTTTTTAGCGAATTTTTCCGCTTTCTTTTTGGTGCGATTGAAAACCGAGACAATCTGATGACCAGGATTGGTGACTAATTCTTTAGCAACTTTCTTGGCGATAGCGCCGGTTCCGATAAAGCACCAATTGAATGGCATATTAGTTATGTTGTCCTTTAACGCATTCAACTGCCTTTGCTTCCACTGGAACAGCAGCTTTATATCTTTCTAAGAACTTATTGAAGCCATTAACTTCTTCTTTAGAAGCAACAGCGACTTCTTCTTTAGCGTTAGCGAAAATCTTATTTTGTAAATAATCTTCTAATGTTTCGCCTTTTTCTTTTTCAAGCATATAAGCGGCTAATAAGGCTTCACCATATGGACCACCTTCACCCGCACTACTTAATGTCGCAACTGGAGCATTTAATGCCGCGCTTAATGCTTTAGCGCCTACGACTGGTGTTTTAAAGAAACCACCATGACCGTAAATCTTATTAACTTCAACACCTTGTTTGACTAAGATATCAACACCGATTCTTAAGATAGCAAGAACGGCTAAGATATGTGATTTCATGAAATTTGCTAACGACATCTTAGCGTCTGGCTCACGAACGAATAATGGTCTACCTTCTTGAACGCCAACTGCGGCTTCACCGGAGAAGTAGTTAAATGAGACTAGACCACCAGCATCTGGTTCACCTTCTAATGATTTATTGAATAATCTGACGAATAATTCGCCACGTTGGATAGAACCACCCGCTAAAACGATAGCTTGATGTAATAATTCAACCCAAGCATTAATATCGGTTGTGCAGTTATTCGCATGAACAAGAACCGCTGGATAACCACTTGGAGAAGCGATGACATCAATCTCTTTATTCATGGCGATATCTTTATCGGTAACTAATGTGATGTTACCAGATGTACCTAATGAGGAGTTACCATAGCCCACTCTAACTGAGTTAGTGGCAATCATACCTGTACCCATATCGCCTTCTGGTGGGCAGAATGGGATACCTGGTTGTAAAACACCTGATGGGTCAATTAATAAGGCACCTTCTTTTGTTAAGTAGCCAGCATTTTGTCCCGCAAGCATACATTTTGGTAAGATGTCTAAGATTCTCCATGGGACTTTATCTTTCACTAAATCATTGAACTTAGCGACCATTGTAGCGTCATAGTCTTTTGTGTTCTTATCTAATGGAAACATACCAGAAGCATCGTTAGCACCGATAACTTTTTGGCCAGTTAATAAATAATGCATATAACCCGCTAAGGTGGTAGCAAAGACGATGTCTTTAACTTCCTTTTCCCCATTTAATAAAGCTTGATAAATATGGGAGACACTCCAGCGTTGTGGAACGTTGAAATTAAATAAGGCAGACAATTGATCTTGCGCATCTGGGCAAATAGTGTTTTTCCAGGTGCGGAATTCTGCTAATTGGTTACCATTCTTGTCAAAGACAAGATAACCATGCATCATACCAGAAATACCAATCGCACCAACTTTAGCTAATGGACGACGATATTTTGTTTCGAATTTTTGTTTTAAACCAGCATAGCAATCCGCTAAACCGATTTTGGCTTGTTCTAATGTATAAATCCAAATACCGTTTTTTAATGTTGATTCCCAAGAATAATCGTTAGAAGCGATAATCTCGTGGTTTTCATCAAGCATGACAGCTTTAATATTGGTAGAGCCAAATTCAATACCAATTACACACTTTTCTAAAATCATATTGTCCCTCCATGATAAATATGAAAATGATCACCTTCTTTATATAAGAAAAATGATATTTATAACATGACAATATACAAATAAATGTCCGCTATTGTTGCGGTTTTTACATACTTAAAATAGATTTGAGGTCTTTGATAGATAGAGATTTGATGGAAGAATCGTTGTCAGAAATGACTTTATCGACGAGTTCTTTCTTCTCGTTTTGAAGATTAACAACTTTTTCTTCGATACTGTTTTCAGCGATAAGTTTAATAACTTCCACTGTTCTAGTTTGACCAATACGATGCGCTCTATCGCTAGCTTGACTTTCCGCAGAATAGTTCCACCATGGATCAAGATGAATGACGACATCAGCGCCAACTAAATTAAGTCCCGTACCGCCTGCTTTTAAGGAAATAAGAACGATCTTATATTGTTCATCAGTATTGAAATCATTACAGATTTTTAATCTATCTTTCGCAGATGTATCACCGGTAATCATGAAATATTTGATACCCATCTTTTCAATTTCGTCTTTGACAATATTTAAAGCGGAAACAAATTGAGAGAAGATTAAGAATCTATGGCCTTCTTCTAATTTATCTTTGATAATACCTTTTAAAGCGGTTATCTTACCTGATTCACCCACAAAGTTATCAACAAACGTTGATGGATCAACACATATTTGTCTTAATCTTGTAATAATTGATAAGACTTCCATAATCTTAGAACCACCATCTTTTGATTTGAGTTCTTCTTTGGCTTTAAGACGGAAAGCATCATAAAGCTTTCTTTGTTCTTGACTCATTTCAGTGGTAATAATGACTTCATATTTTTCTGGTAAATCTTTCAAGACATCTTCTTTTCTTCTTCTTAAGATGAATGGGGCGACTTTATCTCTAACGATTTCATAATAGTCTTCATTATGTTCATATGAATCTTTGAAATCTTCATAATCTAATAGATAATGTGGCATTAAGAAATCAAATATTGACCAAAGGTCATAAATATTGTTTTCAATTGGAGTACCAGTTAAGGCAATTGTATGTAAGGCATTAATTTGTTTAACCGCACCTGTCTTTTTAGCGTGCATGTTCTTAATGAACTGCGCTTCATCAAGGATACACATATCAAAAGTAATATCTGCGAGGTTTTCATATTCATTTCTTAAGGAATCGTAAGAGATGAAGAAGACACCAAATTTATCATTTTTAATCTTCTTAATGATTTTCTTTCTTTCTTCCACTGTACCAATAATAGCGGACACGGGTATATCTTTAGCGAACTTATTAAATTCACTAACCCAGTTGAACACTAATGATTTAGGGGAAACAATGAGAATTGGTTTTTCTTGCTTAATTGTGTTAATAAAGGCAATTGTTTCAATGGTTTTGCCTAAACCCATATCATCAGCGAGAATTCCGCCTAATGAATATTTGTATAAAACAGATAACCATTTCACGCCATCAATTTGATATGGTCTAAGATCACCATTAATTTTAGCGATTTCAAGATTGTTTTGTGAGAAGTTCTTTAATTCATTAAAGACATCATCTAAATAGCTATCCATTGATAAGAAGCTATTATCTTTACCATATGCTTTGAAAGCATAATAAAGTGGTAATTCTTTTTTGTTGTTTAAAGAGTTTTCACTAATTAAATCTAAGTCTTTAGCGAGACTATAGAATTCTTGAGTATCTTCGCTCATTAAATTGATGAAATTATCACCAATCTTCACGAATTTCTTTTTGCGTTTTAAACCGATTAAAATCGTTTTAAGTTCTTCTTCGCTATAGATAGAAGAATCCACGAGCACTTCTAACATTGATCCTTCTTTTTTAATAGAGATATTTGGTGAAGAGAAGGAACTTGTCTTTCTTGAATCTAATTCTTTAGAGAAATAGACTTCAGCGACCGCTTGAAGATTTTCTAATGTGCTATTTAAGAAATCCCAAACTTGACCACCATCAGTCAAAACATGATCAAAGAAACCATAACTCATCAATATTTCTTGATAATGTTTGATTTGTGATACTTCATAGAAATTAGTAATGTCTCTGGCCTCGACTTCTTGTTCGTTTTTGAAATATCTAGTCTTTTCATAGACATTATCTTTTTCATAATCGAAGTAGGCTTTAATAATTAAATTGGTGCCTTGAAGTTCTTTACTAATTGATTCTGCAATATTAAAGAACTGTGGATATTTTTCAAAAAATGAATATTTAAAATTATCGAAATTATTTTGAATTGTGGACAATGGGTATGATTTAACTGAATCAATAAGGCTATTGATGTGATGATTATTAGTTAATGGTTTAATCTCATTCGCGGATTTGCAGTAATAATAATTTCTTGTTAAAGGAATATAGCCTTTTTCCACGCCATCAACCGATAAAGAATAATTATCATTAACATTAATCACCACTGGCATCGCTTCTTTAGAAACGTGATAGACTTCGTTATTGATGTATAAATAATTGTCTTTAAGAATATCTAATAATTCATCAAAGAACGTTAATGATTTTTCATTTCTTAAATCAATAAAGAAATTAGGGTTGTATTTTTCTAAAAGCACGATGATTTTTTGACTGACTTCATCAAAAGAAGATATTGAATGAGTAATTGTTAAATCTTTACCATATCTAAATTCTTCTTCACTAATGAATCTCGCTAAGAAGCGGTCAATGGAGGCAATCTTATATTCTTTACCTTTAGCGATTGTTAAATTAACACTATAGGAATATCTTGTATCTTCTAAATAAACTTTTAATCTCGCTTTTGTGGATGCATTAGCGATTTCTTCTTTTCTAATTTCTTTAAAGACTTCACCAAGTTCTAAATCAAAAGCGCTTTGTTGTTCTCTTCTATCAACATCAGAAACCTCAAAAGCAAATTTCGTCGATAATTGTTTTAATTGTTCATATTCTTCTTTTAATAATTTAGTAACTAAAATGGAAAAATGATGACATGGTTCTTTTTCACGGCATATTTGACATGAATAATGTAATCTACCTTTGAAATCTAATGAAAATTCAATGATTGGAATACGGTTTATTTTAGTAAATAGATTGAGATAGAAATAAGGATGGTTATTTTCATCATAATCAACACCATATTTATAATCATAGTAATAGAAAAGATCCATATCACTTTGTGATAGTTTCTCAATCTTATAATGTTCTAATAATTCTAAAACGTTCATATTACACTCTTGATTTCTTTGGTCTTCTAATATTAGCTTCCACTACTTCGTTAACAAATGTGCCATGTGGAATTTTCTTACTTAATTCAATCGCTAAGCGAATTGTTCTTTCATCGATATAATCGTGCTGCAAAGCCACACCAATTAATAATTCTGAAATTAAAGGATAGTCCTCTTCTTTAATAGATTCATAATTCGCGTGAACGATTTGGATATATCTACTCTTATCATTGCTATAAGGCGCAACTTTTAAGAAATATTCTAATGGGATTTGTTTAATCTTTGCTTCATCAAATGGGAGTTCATCAAATAACAATAAATAAATACTCAATCTATTTTTCGCTGGTGAAGCGAATAAATCTTGCATGTAATAACGGTGATTCATTTGGAACAAATAGCAATCTTTTAACTCCGCGATTTCCTCAATAGTTAAATCTTGATATTTGATATATTCCATCATTACTTGGCTCGCTAATCTCTCTTCTGAATAGTTATCTTCCGCGTGTTTTAATAATTCAATTAAAGATTTAGAATTAGGGGCTAATAAAATGTCGTATAAATTAGCTTTTCTAGTGACCCCTCTTCTTTTTTCTAATTCTTCAGAAAGATTGTTAAAAATATTGTCCGCTTCAATAAGCATTGCTTTAGTTTCTTCAGAAGCTGTTTCCACTATTTTTTGGAAGTTTTCAACATTGTGTTGATTAAAAAATAATGGCGATAGTATATCGTTAACTACTCTAGATTTATATTGACCTCTTTGATAATAAGGTAATAATTCTTCAATAAACTTTTGGCATTTTTCAAAGCTCTTTATTTGATAAGATAGTTTGCTAACTAGTGGGAGATTATCTCCTCCTCTTAAATACAGATATCTTTCAAAAGTATCTTTGAATGTCTTTTCTTCAGCGTTCACTAATGGTGTCATTCTGTCACTTTTTGGATTGATTAATTTCTTAATTGTTAAAAAGACAGCGTAAAGATGTTTACAAGCACCTTCAACAGGACATGTACAAGATAAAGTGATCATTGAATTGGAATCAATTGAGATCTTAAAAGAATATTCTTTAGTGCCGACGATTGAACCATTACATTCATTCTCACTTAGATGCATATCTTTAATCGCACCATTTAAATAATCCATTGCTTTGTTTTTTGTATTTGCATCAAAGATGCCTTCATATAAACCTAGACTCACGAATTTAGAAAGTGAGATATTATCCGCGACAGATAACATTGGGTGAGACAAGATGACATTTTTCGTGGCTTTTGTTTCAGCGAAAAAGACACGACCAATGTCGTTTGGTTCTCTTTTAATTAAGACTCCATACCCGAGCGAGACATGCTTGAGTATTAAATAACGAACTGCCATACCTAACCCTTATTATAGCAAAACATCAAAAAACAAAATATATTTTTATCCATTTATTTTCAAAAAGGGGTACAATAGTCGAGGCTATGGATAAAGCAAAACAAATTAAACGCATGACTAGAAACGCAATTATGCTAGCCCTATTATGCATAATCGGGATGTTTTCTATACCTTTAGGAACAAATATTAAAGTTTCATTACAACTATTAATGGTCTTTATTATAGGTTTAACTTCTGCTTCATTTATCGATACATTTATTATTACCTCTTTATATTTAGTAATAGGATTATTTGTACCTGTGTACGCGGGATTTAACGCTGGAGTTTCTCCAACATTTGGCTTTGTTATTTCCTTTGTGGTTTTATCTTTCCCATTATATTTCTTAAATAAATTACCAATTAAGAACCAATTCATTAGAATGGGTATTGCTTGTTTAGTATCCTTACTAATTTGTTATATCATTGGTTCTATTTTCTTAATGCTTTATTTGAAGTTAAGCATAGAAAAAGCACTACTTATTTCAGTAGTGCCTTATATCCCATTTGATATTGCAAAGATTATTATTGCAACATTAGTGGTTTCTGTTCTTCCCAAAGAAAAACTTAAGATTTAATTATTTCTTTCTTCTTAATAGTAAGCCTTTAATTACCGCTACAACAGAAACAATAATTGGTGTAAACGCAACGATTAATGTGGCGATATTTACGCTTGCAGCAAACGCTACTGGTAAGACACCAAAGCCCGCATTACTTGGTCCATCTAAGCCTGTTGTTAAACCAGTAAGGTATAACACAATAGCGATTATAGCGACCACTAAACCAGCAATAGCTAATGGAAGTAAGAATGCTTTCTTATTTTCTTCTTTGAGTTCGTTATAGTAGAATTCCCAAACACCGATGAAAAGCATGTTAACAAAGAAGATTAACATCAATCCGATGCAGTATAAGAGATAGCCGTGGGCAAAGTCCACGATGAATAAGCCTAAGAAGAAACTAGCGGTTGAGAATAATGCGATTAACATCCAGAAGGACATAAATGTGCAATATAAACCTCTAGCCTTGCTAACTACTGCACCTCTAGAAGGAACAACGTAAGGAATCTTTTCTTGTAACTTCTTAAGATACACTAAAGCGAACACACCAATAGCCACATAAATTAAGGAATAAATAATAGAATCTAATGGATATAGAGGTGAAGGCGCACCTTCCACGATGGAATGGAATTTGCCCATAATTAACATCACGATAATAGCGATGAAGTTAACCGCGGCAAACGCTAATAAAGCAATGGCGTTTTTCTTCATGGATTTAATTCTTCTTTCGTCACTCACATTTCTAAATAAAGCATGGAATAATAACATGCCCCAAATAGACATAAAGCAAGAAAGAATTAAAGGAAGAGATCTTGTGATATCTCTAATTGCGGCGTCAGGTGAACCACTAACGATGGAACCGACAAAATCCGCAAATGCATATAATGCATTAAAGAATGTAAATGCTGAGAAAATGAATAAAACAATAAGAACGATAGAAACTAGAAGAGATTGTCTTCTCTGTGCTTTGTCAAAAGATGAAAGAACAAAGCTGTCTTTACTAAAAAACTTTTTCATTAGTATTTCACCCATGCGACAAAGTCGCCGCCCTTTCTTTCATTTAAATATAAGTGTTCTAAATCAAACTTACCTTCGATGTTACTTTCTTCATCAGTAATGGTTACTAAGGAAGCACCAATTAAATCAAAGTTTTCAGTGATGCCTGTATCCGCTAAACCTTTTTTCATGGCAGGATCTTCACTCTTAGTGTCGATATGAGCGTAATATAACTCAATACCTGTTTTAACGCCTAAACCCACTACTAAGTCATCCCAGGTAACAGTCCAGTCAACGTTATGAGCGTGACCCATGAATGCACCTCTAAGATTGTTTTGTTTTGCTTCATCTAAAAAGTTAGAAGCATACTCTTCGTTACCATTATCGGCAAAGCCTTCAAGCTTGAAGAATTTATTTTTATGAGAAGTTGGATTCTTTTGCACTTCGTCATATAACTTTTGATTTTCTTCTTGTGGAATGTGATAGTAAGCAAGACCTGGAACATCAATAGTTGTTGTGGCATTTGCCAGTATGTGTTCTTCTTTCCACCAATTAACTTGTTCTGTACGGATATAGTCATAATCTCTAAATGGTGATAACGCTGTTTCAGAGAATGAAGCACCAGAATCAAGGTTAGCAATTTGCCATTTAACTTCAGAGCCTTTATTACCATCAGCGGTTAAGTTAATCATGAAATTACTTCTACCGTAGATATCATCATTTGGTTCGAAATATAAAGAATTCTTAGCCTTAGCGAATCTATCACCAATCCAGTTTGGATTATACATGCCATGTCTATCGTGGTTACCCCAGATAGAAGCATATTTAAATCCATATTCTTCAGATTTCTTTTCAAAATATTTAATAAAAGAATCGACATGGTATGAGTTTGCGAGCATAAACATATCACCTGTTAATTCAACTAGATCAATCTTAGCGCCTGCTCCTTGAGTGTCGACAATGTGCTTGTTTGCTTCCGCTAGAACCTTATCCATATATCTTTCAGATTCGTAGGTGGATGAGTTAATGTTCCAGTGAATATCGGTTAGTTGAAGAATGTTGAAATTTTGATGATACTTCATTGTGAAGACGTAATCATCAAGATGTTCTCTATACTTCTTAACCTGGCCACAACCGGTTAAAAGAAGTGGCACTAGTAGTACAGGTATAAACCTTGTATTTTTCTTCATAAGAAAATTCCCTTTCTTTAATAGTTAGACATAATGTCTTTTCACATGAGTGATTATAACACGCGAAAAAAACTATAAAACGAAATGAACAGTTTAGTTGTACAAAAAGTTACGAATGTAAATTATTGGCCGTATTTGATGTTATTAACCCAAGACATGTCTTTAAATTTAAATGTCCAGTTATGATCACCGACTGTGCCAGGGGCATTGATTCTTGCTTTATCATCAAGTTTTAATAAGTCTTGAAGTGGAATAACAGTAATTAGACTATTCATATTCCAGACATAGTCAAATATCGCACCATATAAATCTTTTGGATGTTTAAACTTCTTACGAAGGATTGCGATTTGTTCTTTATTTAATGATTTTAGCCAACCATATAGTGTTTGGTTATCATGTGTACCAGGATAAAGAATGATATTATTATTTTCTTCTAATTGTTCAAAAATACAGAATTGAATAACTCTCATACCTGGGAGATGATAGAAATTTCTTAATTCGTGAACACTATCAAAGAGCATGCCTAAATCTTCGGCAATAATTTCAATATTTGGATACTTCTGATACAAAGTATCAAAGAAGTCATTTCTTGGTCCGATACGCCATTCACCACGTCTAGCGTTTTCATCTTCCGCAGGGATGACACAATATGTATCAAACGCTCTAAAGTGATCAAGTCTTAATAAGTTAGCCCTACTTGCTAAACAAGCAATTCTATTGATCAGAAAACTATAACCATTTTCTTTCATCTTATTGAAGTTATAAATTGGTGTACCCCATAACTGACCATCTTCTGAAAAGCCATCTGGTGGGCAACCAGAAACAACTGTTGGATGATAATGTTCATCAAGCATGAATTCATCTTTATTCAAATAGCAATCCACACTATCGAGGCCAACATAGAATGGGCAGTCCGCGATAATCTTAATGCCATTTTTATTAGCGTATTTTAAAATCTTATTCCATTGATTGAAGGCAATGTATTGGCACCAAACATGGAAATTAATTTCATCTTGGGCAAAGCTAGGAATCTTAGTAATAACCCATTCATTCCATGGTTTATTATCATTAATCATTTTAAGCACTAAATATTTAGCGTATTCTTCACACCATGGATTATTTTTCTTAAATTTATCTAATGAAATTTTGGAGTTTTTATATGCCCGTCTTAAGTATTTTTCTTTAAATGATAAAACTTCACCATATCTAACTTGAGTGGAATTCTTTTGGAAATTTGGCACTTTTTCTAATAAGCCATCTTTCACTAATTCATCTAAAGAAATATATCTAATATCAAACGCTTCACTACAAACAGTGATATATGGAGAGTTAGCGGGTCCAACTGGATTAAGAGGCAATATTTGCCAGTAATGATAATGATGTTTCTTCAACCAATCAATAAATTCATAGGCATAATTAGAAAAGTCACCAATCCCATGATTGCCTGGTAATGAGAATACTGGAAGAAGGACACCGACATTTTGTTTTTTCATAGAAAAAAGTATACTCTTTCCATCTTAAAGAAAAAAGGGGCAACTTGTTGCGGTTAACTTTTATGGTTATATAATAAAGGCATGGAAATAATAAAACTTTATACCGTTGATACAGATTTAGGTTTTAAGCACAAAAAGTTTCTTCTAGAAAATGTTAACGAAGAACAAAAAGAAAAAGCTTTGAAATTTGCTATAGAAATTGATCAAATTAGATCACTACTATCTTCGTATTTAAAGAACTTATTGTCTAAAGAAGCATTACTTAAAAACGAAAACGGTAAACCTTATTTTGATAATGGTCCATTTTTTAATATTTCTCATTCTGGTCGTTATGTTTTAATGGCGGTTTCTACTTCTGAAGTCGGTGTGGATATTGAAGAAATCAAAAATAAAGATATGTCCGCTTTAGTGAGAATATTTAATGAAGCTGAAGCAAAGATGATTAAAGAGCATAGTGACTTCTATTACTTATGGTGCGCTAAAGAAAGTTTGATAAAGTGTATTGGTTCCTCTGTTAGTAAAGTTAGAGAAATACCAGCCCTACCGCTAAATGGTTTAAAAACTTTCAAATGTAAAGATTATCAATGCCAAAGTTTTATTTATGATAAGCATATAGTTTCTATCACTCGCGAAGGAAAAGAAGAATTCAAAATCGAAACTAAAAAGATCGATAGACTACCATACATCTTGAAGTAATATTCCTCTTTGCGTTGCAAAAAAGGTAATTAAAGTTTATTCTTTCTATGTTGTTATGAATGCATTACAAGAGAAACAATTAAATATTTTGAAGCACTTCATTAAGGTGTGTGAAAAGCACAACTTGCAATATTTTCTTGTTGGTGGCTCAACATTAGGGGCCATTAGACACAAGGGTTTCATCCCTTGGGATGATGATATTGATGTTGGTATGCCTAGAAAAGATTATGACAAATTCGTAGAACTACAACATGAATTTGATGGTACACCTTATTTCATTCAAACATTTAAAACTGATCCTTGTTATATCTATAACTATGGCAAGTTGAGAGATTCATCCACTACATTCATTGAAAATACTTACAAACAACATCGTATCAATCATGGTGTCTGGATTGATATTTTCCCAATTGATGGTTTTTCTAAAGTTGTTAAACCAAGAGAAAATTTCGCTAAAAAAGTAAGACATATCTGGTGGCAAGTATATTTAAGTTATCTACCAGCATTAAGAAGAAAAGTTCACGCTAGAACATTCTTTAAAGACATCTTACTTAATATTGTTGCGGGTCTATTCTATATCTTTGATATTGCTCATTACCGCAATAAACATGTTGAAAAATATGTGAGAAAAATACCATTAGAAGAATCCGTTATGGCGGGTAACTATTTTGGTTTCAACATGAAAAGAGAAGCAATGGACACTAAGATCTTCAAGGAATTCATCAAAGTTCCTTTTGAAGATATTGAAGCTTATGTACCAAAAGACTATGACACATATTTAAGAAATCTTTATGGTGATTATATGAAATTCCCACCACTTGATAAGCAAGTTGGTCACCACTATAACTCTGGTTTCTCTTTAGAACAGGGATATGAAGATTATCTAAAAGAACATAAAATATAGTAAAGGAGTCATCCAATATGAATATTGCTCTAATTCTTGCCGCTGGTAGCGGAACACGCATGGGTAATGCTGATAAGCCAAAACAATTCTTACCAATCTACGGTAAGCCTTTAATGATTCACACTATTGAAGCTTTTGAAGTTAATGATAATGTCGATAAGATTGTTATCGTTACTAATGAACAATATATTGATCAAGTTAAAGTTTGGTGCAAGCAATACGATTTGAGTAAAGTTAGAGCGGTTGTTGCCGGTGGTAACTCTCGTCAAATTTCTGTTTATAATGGTTTAAAAGCGGTTGAAGAATTAATCTCTTCTCCTGATGACATCATCGTCATCCACGACGCTGCTAGACCATTAATTAGTCAGAAGATTATTAATGACAATATTGAAGTTTGTCAAAAATATGGCGCAGTTGACACCGTCATTAAAGCAAGTGACACAATTATTAGAAGTAAAGATAACGAAATTATTTCTGAGATTCCAAATCGTAACGAATTATATCAAGGACAAACTCCTCAAACTTTTAAATTCAAAGTTATTAAAGACGCTCACGAAAAAGCAATTAAAGATGAAATTCCAAATGTTACTGATGACGCTAAGTTAGTTTTATCTTTTGGTATCGATGTTCATTTAGTTGCTGGTAGCGCACAAAACTTTAAAATTACCACATTCGATGACTTAATGATGCTTAAAGCATTATTAAAGATTGGAAAGACTGAGGTTGTTCTTTAATGTTTACCAATATATATGATGGCTATTTGTAAAGCAGATATCCGTTACTTTTTAGGTAACCGTGATATTAATGTTTTAAATCATAAATATCCTTTAGCCCCTATTCATGAAGCCGTTGGTGAAGTTATTAAAGATCCAACTGGTACATATCAAAAAGGTGATAAAGTCATCCTTGTTCCTAATTCATTTGATGATAAATATTTTACTGATAAATCTAACCGTAGATGTTTTAGAAAAGACTTAGGCGATAATTATTATCCTAAAGCTGTTTTTAGAAGTTCCACTGCGGATGGCTTTTTAAGAAACTATTACACATGTAGTCCAGAATTACTTGTGAAATATGATGAAAACATAGACCCATCCCTTGCGGTTTTCTCTGAATTACTATCTGTCGCTAGTGCCGCTTTAAGAAGAATTGACTTTGATGAAGTTGAAAAATTAGCCTTATTTGGTGATGGCATTATGGCCTATATCGTTTATATCATGTTAGTTCATGACCATCCTGATTTAGATTTAACAGTATTCGGCATTGATGACCATAAACTCGCAGCCTTTAAAGACGCTAAGATTGCGAAAGTTGATGAATATAAAGGCGATAAATTTGATACATTAATTGAAGCAGTTGGTGGTAAGTTTTCAGAAGTCGCGATTAATCAAATGATTGATTTAGCCATTCCAGGAGCGGACCTTATCTTAATGGGTGTTAGTGAAGATAAAGTACAAATCAACACTCGTGTAGTTTTAGATAAAGGTTTATCACTTAAAGGTGTCACTAGAAGCATGAGAGCGGACTTTGTCCATGTTTCACAAGCTATTAAAGATAAAAAAGTACAAGAGCAATTATCAATCATGGTCTTATCAAAGACTAAGATTAATAATGTCAGTGATATTTATAAATGTTTTGACGCTGATATTCATAACAAAACTGAAATCGGTAAAAACATTATGCATTGGTAAAGATATGACCACAAAACAAATTGTCATTATTGCTTATGCTTCTTATTTAGCTTTACTTTCTTTTATTACATTCATTGCCTATGGCGTGGATAAAAGTAAAGCTAAAAAAGGTAAATATAGAACAAAAGAAAAGACACTATTATTGTTATCATTTTTAGGCGGTGCCTTTGGTGGCTATCCTGCAATGCTAATATTCCGTCATAAAACTAAAGGTGAGCATTGGTACTTCACAGTGGTTAACTGGCTAGGACTATTAATCCATATCGCCTTAATGCTTTGTATCATATTTGTGTTTAAATTCTAATAGAAAAGCCCATCAAACGATGGGCTCTATCAATATAATAAGAGGTAATTATTTTTCCACAGAAATATCTTGTGATAATTCTTTTTGTTCTTCGTTAAATCTATCAGCTTTATTAATATCTTTTTGACTGACTTTGTCTTGATCAGCATCTTCACCCATATGAACAACGAGTTGATTGAATGGGATTTCGATATTGTTATCGTCAAACATGATTTTGATTTCACGGTTGAGATCTCTTTGTACTTGATAGATATCATCTTCTTTACATTTGGCAACGAATAATAATTGCACACCAGATTCGCCTAATTCAGCGACACCTTTGTAATAAGGACCTTCTTCGATAGCAGGAATCTTTTCTTTAATCCTATTAATATTATCAGCGATGACCGCTTCGACTTTTTCAATTCTCACGTTATAAGAAACGGAAACATAAGCTTTCGCTAAGGATAATTCTTGAGTTTGGTTAATTATCGTTTTGATTTCACTATTGTTAACAATCTTAACGTTACCACCGGCATCTAATAATTTAGTGGTTCTAATACCGATTTCTTTAACTTCGCCTCTCCAACCATCGATGATGACGATATCACCAACTTGGAATTCACCTTCGAAAACGATGAAGATACCAGCAAGGATATCGGCCACTAAAGATTGGGAACCAAGACCTATGATCAGGGCGAGAACACCAGCACCAGTTAATGTTGCAGTAGCAGGAGCGCCCCAAGCATCTAAAATAAAGAAGACAGCGGTTAAACCAATTGCCCATTTGATAAATGAAACTAATAAACGAGAAATGGTTTTACCTTTCTTGCTTCTAAAGACAATCTTCGCTAAGAAGTGTAAGGCGATAGCAAATGTTACTGCCACACCAATGATTTGGATTGTTCTTAATGTGTTAGGAATCGCATGTTCTAAGAAATAATCCGCAAAGGCATTGCCTGTATTAGACTTATAGAACATTGGTTCAACGTCCCAAGCATAAGTGCCATTCCAATAACCGTTCTCATCAAGTACTTTATGGTAGTTTTGACCAAAGATTTGAGTGCTGAAAACGAAGATAATGATTGTCGCTATCATTAATAAAGCGTATAGCGACCACTTAATAATTGTGTTTCTTGTTTCTTTTTTCATCATAATTACCTCCAAAAAATCAATTATTAAACCGAGATACTAAATTGATAATTCTCGAATAAAACCATAGTTTGATAGTCCGCTTCAGATGGAGAGGTACCTGTTTGGACTCTGCAATATTTAATAGAGATTTTAACTGGTGAGTCAAAATCACTCATAAATGTATCTTGATCAAATCCTTCTTCACTAAGTTGTAAATCAACATATGTGTAATTACCCATACTTGGCAAAGTAAATTGACACGTGTATGTGTTTCCACTTTCACATTCAAATATTAGATAAGCGCTATATTCATCTGGTTTGCCAGCATAAATTGGCATAAAACTGACTTGGAAATCACCACTAGTGATATTGTCGCTGATGATTCTACCGCCATAGACTGTTGGGTTTTCGTTTAATGTGAATTTCACATTTTTCTCAACATAAACATCTTCTTCAATGTAATCTGGCCCACCATTTTCTTCGGCGTCAACATTAAGCATTGTCGCTGTCACTTTGAGAGTGACATTATCCGCTTCAATGAGTGATGTTTGATCATAAGGACCATCAACAGAATTCATCAATGTGGTATACATCCAATCATGAGTAACTGTTTCGCCTTCAAACATTAAATAGGCATAATCTTCATCATTTAAAAGAATATTAACTGAGAAACCTGAATAGATGTGTGCAGCGTCATCATATAAGAATCTTATTGGAAGATTATATGGATATTCAGAATAGTTTGGATCACCAGAGAAATCATATGGTGTATCAATACCCTGGAATGTAGAAACTAAACTATTCTTAAATTTGAATTCTTCACCTTCCACGACCACGACACTCATATCTTGGTTCATATATTTGAATGAATAAGCCATTCTATGTTCAACAATATCGATTAAATAAACTGGATCATCATCGGTTCCTTGTTCGATTTCATCAACTGTAATGGTTTGGACATCAGTTGTTTCTGTTAAAAAGAATGTTTGTTCATTAGAAGTTTCTAGATCTTGTAAAGTGAATTCGAAACCATATAAGTAACCTAAATCATTTTGATAATCTAATTGCACTTCAAATGTTCTTGTGTCAAAGTTAGCTTTCTTATCGAATATTAATTCGTTAAATTGGGTAACTGCGCCACTATTATCAGTGAATGTCACATCACCTTCATCTAATACTTCAAGTACATTTTGATTTAAACATGTGAGTTTATAGTGATAGTTTTCAGAGAATACGACTTCATACCCATCTAAATTTACAGTTTGAACTTCGTTAGTTTTTTGAAGTGGAACATCAACACTCATATCATCGATAATAGTCATGCCTTCTTGTTCATAAGTTACGAAGAAAGACATCACAAAATTATCATAGAAACTAAAGTCATCGACATAGTCTAATTGCACTTCAAATGTGCGATTCATGAAGTTAGCGGTTTTATCAAAGATAAATTTATTGAATTTAGTTTCAGCACCACTATTGTCTTCGAAGTGCACTGTACCAGATTCAGCGGTTACTAATATATCTTCATCCATATAAGTAAATGAATAGTCATATGTTTGTGCTAAGTTAAACGCACTATTACTACTTAAATCAATTTCTTGTTCTTCGGTAGTCTTACTAAGGTCATAAGATATTTCAGTTGGACCAGTCGCACTAATAGCTTCAGATTTGAGATTAAATTTGAAATTAGAGAAGCGGTCATAATCATCTTGATAATCAAGTTTGACGCTCATCATCATTGTTAAGAAATTGCATGTCTTATCCCAAGTAATGCCATTGAATTCTGATACACGTGTCTCTTCTTTTAATGTTGTGAACTGTTCATCAAAGATTACTTCACCACCAAAACGATTCTCACTTAAAACGATGTTATATGTTTCTTCTGGCTTTAAGTTAACGAACTCACCCCAGTTATAATCAAGATAAGTTGGAATTGAAAAATCGTAATATTCGTTATAGACCCTAAGTTTTAATGGAGCGTTACTTTCTTCACTATCTTCTTCACGTGGTTCATCGTATTCTTCATATGGTTCATCATCTGGTCTTTTTTCATTATTAAGATCTTTGACAAATAATTCATAAGATAAGGAATTTGATGTCACTACGAAATCATTAAAATTATATTGATAATTATGAAGGGCAACAGAAATACCTGTGCCAACTGCCACAACAGCAACTGCGACAACACTAGCAGCAGTTGCTACCGACGCAACTGCACTAGCAGCGCTTGTCGCTGTAGTCGAAGATGAAACCACAGTTGAAGAACCATGAATAGGAGTTTTGTTCATGTATTCAACATTAACTTCTGTTTTCTTCTTGATTGTTTTACCAATGTATTTTTCGTTTAAATCGCCTTCAGGGACAGTGTTATCTTTTTGGGGAGTAAACTCTATTTTTTGAGTTTTTCCAAACTCCACCCCTCTGACTTGTTTATCATTGGTGATTTCTATTTTGTTAAATTCGTCGTTACGCATAAGGGAGTATATAAGAAAATATATAATATTTTTCTACGCTTTTCACTAAAAATAGGAAATATTCTACCAATTGTAAATATAGGCACAAAAAATCTTTGCGTAATATAAATGAATAATTTATTATTAAAGAGTATTTGTTTACACAATTATCATTAGGAGGTCATTTTATGGCTGAAAAAACAAAAAAGAGTTTTTTCGAGACTCGCTTAATGCGCACCAAGATTAAGAGCAGTACAGTTTCTCTTTTTCCTGAAGCAGGCCTTGGCTACTTATTAGGACCTATCCTAGCGTTAATGGGCAACGGTGTTATTAACATTTGGCTTGTCCAATACTGGGATAAAGTTTTAGGCTTAGGCACTTGGGCACCACTTGTTCAAACTCTAGTTCCACTCATTTCCTCAATCGTTATCATTGCTGGTAACATCCTTGTTGGTAGATTGATGGAAAGAAAACCAAGTCTTGCAGGTAAAGCAAGACCACTTATCTTGCTCGGTATGCCAGTTATCTTGGTATCCATGCTCGTATTATTCCTTGTTCCATTCCCAGGAGCCGCAAAAGAAAGCGCTTGGATTGCAGGCGGTAGTTCCTTCGAAGGTGGCGCATTAGCATCCATCTTCATGGCAGTTGGCTACAACTTATACTATGCATTTGCATGGCCACTCTACTACACCTCTCACTCCGCGTTAGTTAACTTATCCACCCGTGATGGTGGCAAACGTGGCTTACTCGGTACCGCGATTATGGCCGCACAATTAGGTGCTGCTGGTGTCTCCGGTATGGCTGGTGGTTTCTTAGTTGAATTATTACACTTAATGCCAGTTTATCGCTATACAGATTTATTCTACACTGCACACGCTGACAAATTAGGTGACTTAAAGTTCACTAACGACTTCCAAGACATCTTAAAAAACACAATCGTTAATAGAGAATTAATTCCAGAAGCTGAATACACTATCGAAGTTTCTCGTGAAGCCGCCAATAAGAACTGGACAATCTTAATGATTGTTATGATTGTTGCCTTAATCTTAGGTTGCTTATTAGAATACTTCTTCACACGTGAACGTATTACAGAAGAAGCAGTTAGAAACGCTGAAGCCGCAGGTGGCAATGAAGCAGCTGCTCCAAAGAAAGTCAAGATGAGTCAACAAATCAAGATTTGTATGAAAGACAAATTCTGGTGGATGCTTATGATCTTCTGGTTCTTATACCAATTCGGTGGCATGATGAAGAACAACGATATTTCCTTCTTCTCACAAGCTTTAACCGCTGGTACAAGTGTCTCCTCTGTTATTAATACTGTTGGTGCTATTCCAACCGCTCTCGGTATGGTCATTGTCTGGCCATTAGCCGCTAAGTTAACAAAAGCAAAGACAATTTCATTAGGTGGTGTTGTTGCCGCTCTTGCTGCTGCTGCATCATTCACATGTTTAGGCTTTATCGGTAACGTCGGTGCTATTACAGGTATCTCTGTTGCCTCCTTCTGTATTAAAGCCTTAGGTACTGCTCCTGCTATGTACATCTCCATTGCTTTAATGGCTAACGTTTTAGATCACCAAGAAGCAGTTCACGGTGTCCGTACTGATGGCTTCACCATGGCAGTCTATGGTTCCATCATGGTCGCTATGAGTGGTATTTGTAACGGTATCATCGTCGGTCTTAAAGCTGTTGTTCCACAAGAAAGCCAAGCCTTCTTACACACATTCTTATCTTACGGTGTTGAAGGTATCTGCTACTTAATCATCGCTATCATGTTCATCTTCATGAACGTTGAAAAGTTCACCAACGTTGATAACAAAGCCATTGTTGCTGACCAAAAAGCTGAAGTTTTAGCCGCTGGTGGTAACTGGGTTGAACCTGAAGAAAGAGCTAAAGCTGAAGATGCCGAAAATGCACGTTTAGTCGAAGAAGCTAGAGTGGCTGAACTTAAAGCAAAATGCGAAAAGAAAGGCCTCAACTTCGAAGAAGAAAACGGCAAAGTCTTAGCTGCTAAGAAGGAAGCTGATGAAAAAGCTGCTGCTAAGAAAGCGGATGCTGAAGCTAAGAAACAAGCTAAACTTGACGCCATGACTCCAGAACAAAAGAAAGCCATGGAAAATAAAGAAGCTGCTAAGAAAGCAAAACAAGAAGAAAAAGACGCTGCCGCTCTTATCGAACTCAACAAGATTAGAGAAGAAAACGGTAGACCTGCTATTGCTTAATAGCAAAATACAAACGAAATAGGCGACATTGATTGTCGCCTTTTCTTTATCCTTAATTATTTATTTATTTCTTTTTGGGAAGTATTAATAAGACAGATGTTTCTTTCTTATATTGTTCGTAATCTGGTTTATAAGCTTTGAAGTGTTTTTCTTCCATTGGAATGGAGATAAATAAAAACATTAATAAGTTAACAATCGAACCGGCCGCTAAATACCAGTAATTTAAATGGGAAACAATAAGAGTTAAAGCCACACCAAACCAAATGAGAATCTCACCTAAGTAGTTAGGATGTCTTGAATATTTCCATAAGCCTTTATTTAAGACCTCTGAGCGGTCGTTTCTTACTTTGACAAATTTCTTCATTTGGAGATCAGAAACAAACTCTAAAAGAGTGCCAAAAAGAATAATGCTTAATCCTATAGCGTCTAAAAATGAATATTCTGTCAAATTAGCGTAGGCAATCGCTGGTAAAGAGGCAGAATAGACCACTAAAGTAGGAAACATACAAATACCAAATAGATTAACTAATTGATAAGCTTTACCACTTTTCTCTTTAAGCATTTTATAACGCCAATCAACATATGATAATGAATGGAAACCAACGATAAAGTTCATTGTTAAACGTAAAGAATAAACAAAGATAACCACAAATAATGAGATCGTGGCGAAATTCCAGTTATTATGTTTACTAACAATAAAAGTATAAATAATTAATGTTTGAATAGACCAATATGGGTCATAAGCGGAAGCAGTTCTAAGTAATACACCACCAAACCACACGATAACTGTAGCGATAACATCCACCACTAAGATATTTAGATATTCATTCATCCCTGCTTTTTCAAAAATAGTAAAAAGCACTACTGCGGCTACTGTTGCAAGCGCGTAGAGGATGAATAAGGATAATAAGCCTAGTAATCTTTTCATATTGCCTAGGCCATTTTATTAGCGACAAGAAATTTTTGCAAGTCTTCTTCCTTTAACGGTTTTGAGAAATAGTAACCTTGGATGAATTCAATTTTCTTAGTTTTAGATGTCGCAAGTTGAGTTTCTGTTTCAACACCTTCAATAACAATTGGGATACCAAGTGATTTAAATAAATTAACTGCGGAATCAAAGAAGATCTTAATATTTTTAGATTCTTCTAATAATGTTTTATCAAGTTTAGCAATCGAGAATGGCAATGTAATAAATCTAGCGATATTAGAATAACCACTACCGAAATCATCCATGGCAAATTGCACACCATATTGGCCTAAATCTTGCATAAACTCTTTTGTTTTTTCCGGATATTTGACCGCAATAGTTTCAGTAATTTCTAAACAAATTCTCTTTGGATCAATATTGTGTTCTTTAATGACTTTTAAGAATCGATAACTTGGGTTATTAAAGAATTCAGCACACGAAATGTTGATTTCTAATATTTCAACCTGTGGATTTCTTTCTAGGAAAGCACATGTTTCATTTAAAACAAAATAATCAATTTCATTAGCGAGACCTGAATCTTCTGCAATAGGAATAAATTCAGCAGGACCAACATAGCCTAATTCATCATTATCTAATCTAATTAACGCTTCGAAATGATTAAATACCTTTTTACCAACATCGTATATTGGTTGATAAACCATATATAAACCACGTTGTTCTTTTAAACATTGTTCAAGAATCTCTTTAATTCTTCTATCTCTATTAATGCGATTCATAAATGTTTCATCGAGTTCGATGAAGTTAGAATCTTTAAAATTGATAGTCGGAAGAATTCTAGTAAAGAAATCTTTATAAGAATCTGTGTTATCAAAGATATCGTTATTAACAAAATAGAATAAATTAATAGTTAAGATAATGGACTTATCTTTGACGTTGAATGATGAAGAGAAACGATGTCTAATCGCGGCAACCATTTGGGTTTGTTCTTCTCTATTTCTCATTAATAAAACAAAGCGTGAGGAATGAGTTTTAAATATGTAAGTCGTTTTATTAACGCTTTCGATGAATTTTCTAACTGAAGATAATACCTCATTAGCATACAACGAACCAAACTTTTCATTAAACATGCCAAAGCTTTCAATGTCGAAAACGATAAAGTGTCTCCTTTGTCTTTCAGTTCTTTGAGTATTGATATAATCAACGAATGCCTCGTTATTAAATGCTTTAGATATGCGATCAACTTTTTCATCAGGATCGTTAACAGTAATAATCGCAAACATCATCGACATGGTATAGACAACACCATATAAGAGATGTTCTGGCTGGAAGATATGAATGATAACAGCAATTAAGAAAATACCAATAATACTTAATAAGACATATAAGAGCTTCTTAGGTATTGTATTTCTAAATGTCACAGCGTATAAAATCGTGGAGAACAAATTAAGGCCTGCAACGATATATAAAACAATAAAAGCGGGTCCGTGTTTAAAGTCATAGGCACCGCTTCCGATTTCCACAAAGTCAAAGATCCAATGATGTAGACAGTTGGTAAATATTAGTATTGTCGCTATAGCAGTAGGAATAATTGTTAAGTAATAGCGGGGTTCAAATTTTAATGTTTTTCCAATTGAATAGAAGATATAGGCGAATATTAAATAAGAACAGAACATGTGTGAGAAGTACAACATTTCTGTAACAAATTCCACTATCGCTAAAGGAACAACATCAGTGTGATCCAATAGATAACAAGATAATATATCAAACGAAATTGTTACTGTTACGGAAATTAGGCACACTCCGAACAACTTAAAAACAGCCGTCGGAAATTTCTTCCTAGAATAATAGGCGACGACAATCGCCACCATGAACACTAGGGAGCACAATTCCAAAAAGTAATTGTAGTGCATTTTTCCTGGAATAAACCAGGTGGTGAGGAGTTCTGCCATAGTCGCATTATAACAAAACGAAATTTGATATCAATGCGAAAAACCATAATCAAAAAGAAAGCAATGACACTATCATTAAATTGTCTATAAAATAACGATTGCTACTTGTGAAATATTAAGAAACGGTTACACCAGAATCAATGAAATCATTAATTAAAGAATATAATTCAAGATAATGATCATCAATTAGACCAATATTAGTGCCTAATTCCATCACTTTGCCATTAGATTCATATTTCTTCCATTCAGGTAAACCATTACCATTTGGATTACCATTTTTAGCGAAATTAACCCAGTAATTAAGCATGATGTCTTGCAATTTATAATCTGAATCATTATAGGCGTATGGTTTATTTTGACGTTCTAAGTTGCCATAACAATACGCCATTTCACCTGAATGATATGTCGCATGGAAACCATTTTCTTTTGTAAATTGATAACGATAAACATCTAAACCATTATTTAAAGCGGCATTAGACCAAGTGTGATGTGGCATGATAAACCAATAGACAGAGAATATTTCATTAAATGCTTCAAAAGCATTTTCATTAATCTTTGGTAAATATAAGTCATGAATCTTTTTGCCATGTTCTTCACCAAAGACTTTTTGTAATCTTTCTAAAATGTTGTTCTTATTTGTTGGTGAGAATAAATAAGTTGGAACAACGAAAGCATCAGCTTCTTTAACGTTATAGCCATTAAGTAATGCTTCTTCGTTATTTTCATGATCTAAATAAACTTGATATGGATCTTTAGTTAATGCATACCCATCAAGCATCATTTCTTGATTTTTGTTTTTAGTGTTCACAAGACGATTCGCTTTGACTTTACGTAAATCATCAATAGTCTTACAGTTAAATTCTTTTAAAATCTTTTCACTGACTTTATAAGCTGCTTCTTCTGTGCGATAAGTATGAGGCGCTCTTTTGATCACTAAAGAAGATGATTCCCCTATTGCTCTTTTAAATAAGCCTTTTGCTAATGGGGAGGTACATAAAGCAGATACAGAAGAACTACCAGCGCTTTCTCCAGCGATAGTAATGTTATTCTTATCACCACCAAAATTAGCGGCGTTATTATTAATCCAATTAAGAGCGAATATTTGATCTAATAAACCATAATTGCCTGTTGTGGCGTGTCCTGTTTCATTTTGTGCTTCATTCTTTAAATCAGGATGAGCAAAATAGCCAAAAACACCTAAACGATATTGAATGGTAATCATGATGACACCATGTTTCGCCATTGATTCACCATTATAGTCTTCATAAGCGGAACTACCTGTAGTTAAAGAACCACCATGGATATAGACAAGTATTGGTAAATTAGTGGCCTCTATGTTTGGTTTCCAAATATTTAAATATAGACTATTTTCTTTCATGTCTTGCTGTGGTTTCATTTGATAATTTGGATGCCAGCCTTTTTCTGAATAAATGTCCACTAAACCACCGATCACTGGATGATTGACTGGTTGCATCATTCTTGGACCAAAATAACTACCATCCAATGTATTTTCCCATGTATAGGCTTTTGGCTCTTTCCATCTTTCTGCTTGTGCATATGGGATACCAGCGTATATTTGAACAGTTTTATCTTTGTTATATATACCTTGGACTTTACCTTCATTTAAAGATAAGACTTCATTAATCTTTTCTGGTTTAGAATAATAAGCCGCACTCTTTTTAGCGATACTAGGATTATTAGATAAGATAAGAACAGTGGTCAAAGTAATAAAGCCCACCCAAACCGCTAATCTAGTTAATGCTCTTCTATTTCTAACTAATACTCTTAAAGCAAAGAACACTACTAAAAGTATTAATTCCAAAATAAAGAAGATAATCGGCCCGTTAGCGAGGTCATAATAGAATATTAATAATAAGGATATAATGGTCCATCCGATGGGGAATAAGATCCAAAACAATAAGTGATTTTTCTTTTTCATACAAATAAATTCTATCATAGATAGCAAAAGAAAAGGTCAAATATGCTTTGGCCTTATTTCTTTTCGTTTAACATCTTGCGATATTTTTCCATTTCTTCGGTGTTAGCCATAACGAAGTGTCCTGGAGTGATTTCTTGTAAAGAAGGAGCTTCTTTAGAATAATCATGTTCTTCTTGTGGCTTATACACATATCTCTTTCTCACCTTTTCACTTAATGGATCTGGCTTAGGAATCGCAGATAATAACGCTTTGGTATATGGATGTAATGGATGAGCGAATAATTCATCACTACTAGCGAGTTCAACAATATTACCGAAATACATAACGGCAATTCTATCACAGAAGTACTTAACGACTGATAAGTCGTGAGCAATAAACATGATAGTTAAGCCCATTTCTTCTTTTAAGTTATTTAATAAGTTGATGATTTGGGCTCTAATAGACACGTCAAGCGCGGAAATTGGTTCGTCACAGATGAGGAAGTCTGGATTCATAATTAACGCTCTAGCGATGCCAATACGTTGTCTTTGACCACCAGAGAATTCGTGTGGATAACGAGATGCATATTCTGGTAATAAACCGACCTTAATTAAGACTTCTTTCACTTTTTGTGAATTTTCGAATCTGTTATATTGACCTTGGATGTGTAAACCTTCTTGAATAATATCTTCAACAGTCATACGTGGATCCAAAGAGTCAACTGGGTCTTGGAAGATCATTTGCATCTTGCTCATTAACTTTTTATCGACGTGTTTATTGTCGTAGTTATGTTGCGCGATTTTTTCTTTTTCGTGCTTGATTAAGATTTGTAAATCTTCTTGGAGTTTATTAATCTTTTCCGCGTATTGAGCTTGAATCTTCGCGGTCTCATTAGCGATGAATTCTTGATTGCCTTGTTCATCAGAAAGGGCTTTAATCTTTTCATTCATCTCATTTTTGAGTTCTTTAATGCGACGATTGGTTTTAATTCTCTTCCATTTGATTTCTTTTTCATTCCATCTGTTGCCCGCGGCAATACGATAGCCTTTGAAATAAACAGAACCAGAAGTAGCCTTATATAGTCTAATTAAAGTTCTACCAGTTGTGGTCTTACCACAGCCTGATTCACCAACGACACCGAAACATTCACCTTTTTTAATATCAAAACTGATATTGTGAACGGCTTTAGTGACGAAAGCGTTTTTACCATGTCCGAACTTAAAGAATTGCTTTAAGTGTCTGACAGATAATTCGATATTGTTTTCCACTAATTCAGGAAGATAAGTAACTGTTCTTTTTGCCATAATTATTTATCCTCCTTTGCTTTCTTAGCGGATTTCTTTTCTAAACTTTCCCTTGCTTCTCTCATGATGTCTTCTTCATGTTGAGCGTGTTCGAGTTCAGTGTGTTTATTAATTTGTTCTCCCAATTCAACCGGGTTAGCAACATTAGAGAAATCTTCTTTATCGTCAATAACTTGTTTACCAGCTTTTGCTCTAGCTTTATTAGCCGCTAAAGAAGCTTCAATACGAGTTTTAACGATGGCTGGCATTTCCACTTTTGGTGCTCTTGGATCTAATAACCAAGTAGCAGCGTAGTGAGTGTCAGAAACCTTGAAGTATGGAGGTTCTTTCTTGAAGTCAATCTTCATCGCATACTTACTACGTAAAGCGAAGGCATCGCCCTTTGGAGGATAGATAAGGTTTGGTGGAGTACCAGGAATGGCTTCCAATCTTTCTTTACTATCAACATCAGGGATAGATGATAATAACGCCCATGTGTAAGGATGTTTTGGATCATAGAAGATTTCTTCTTCTTTACCATATTCAACAATCTTACCAGCATACATAATAGCAACACGATCCGCCATGTTAGCCACAACACCTAAGTCGTGGGTAATGAAGATACATGTCATATTTCTTTCGGCTTTTAAACGGTTAATTAATTCAAGGATTTGCGCTTGAATGGGTCGGCAGTTAAGGCAATAGCGATAACGATACGTTGTCTCATACCACCAGAGAATTCAAATGGATATTGTTTGAATCTCTTTTCTGGGAATGGGATACCGACTTCTTCCATAATCTTTAAAGCTTTGGCCTTGGCTTCAGCTTTAGTGATCTTAATCTTTGCTTGATAATCGGTTTTAGCTTTAACAACTGCTTGTTTAGCTTCTTTAATCTTTGGATTATATTCTTTATGTAATTCATCGATTTTGGCTTTTTTAGCACCATCATCTAAAGAAGCATCAGCGTTAATAGCACTAATCTTTTGCGCTAATTCATCTTGAACAGCTAGTAAATCAGCATTAGCCTTAGCGGAAGCTTCAGCGTATTCTGCATCGTATTGCTTTTTAACTTCAGCAACTTTAGCGTCAGCTTCTTTTTTCTTTTCTAAATATTTAGCCTTTGTTTCAGCAATTAATGGTTTATATTTAGCCGCTAATTCTTGACGGCTTGTGGCATTGCTTGTTTTTGCTTCAGCGATACGACGATCAAAGTCAGCTTTAACTTTAGCTAAAGATTGTTGATTAGAAGAATGATTAGCTTTAGCTTCAGAAATAATTTTAGTTTTTTCAGCGTTATATCTTTCTCTAGCAGCATTTAATTCATCAAGCATTTGTTTATTCAAATCTAGAGGAATAGCGCCATCTTGCTTAGCTAGTTCTTTGTATTTGTGTTTAACGGTAACTTTTTCTAGACCATAGTCTTGTTTTAAGGCATAGAGTTTACCACTGGATTCATTTTTCGCGACGTTTTTAATACGTTCTATTTCTTTTTTCTTTTCGCTCTTTAAGAATTTAACAGTTTCTTTACCTTTGTTAAGTTCGCTGTTATAAGCGGTAATCGCATTCTTATAAGCAACGAATTCAGTAGCAATAAGTTCATCTCTCATCTTCTTGAGATGGTTACCATTTAAGAGCATGGCTTCGGTAATTTGTTTACCGATACGCATGATTGGGTTTAATGATGATAATGGGTCTTGGAAGATCATACCAATCTTACGGCCTCTGATACGATGAAATTCATCTTCAGAAACCTTGGTTAAATCTTCACCTTCATACATGATAGAACCATCAACGATACGGCCATTCGCCGCTAAAATACCCATGATGGTTTTACTTGTAACGGATTTACCTGAGCCTGATTCACCAACGATACATAATGTTTCGCCTTTATATAAATCAAAGGAGACACCTCTAACGGCTTGAACATAACCGTGGTCTGTGGAGAAGTTAACACGTAAATCTTTTACTGATAATACGATTTCTTTATTTTCCATATTAGTCTTCTCCTTTCAAGCTTGGGTTAATCGCATCTCTTAAACCATTACCAAACAAGTTGAATGAGATCATGATTAAAGCGATAACGACTGATGGGAATATGAGTAGGTATGGGTTGGTTAATAATTCTTTTTGGTTATCAGAAAGGATAACACCTAAGGAAGACATATTTTGTAAGCCTAAACCTAAATAGGAAATTGTCGCTTCTGAGAAGATAACACTTGGAATCATTAACACCGCACCGGTAATAATTGTACCTAAAGCGTTAGGTAAGATGTGTTTAGCAATTAATCTAGCATCAGATGCACCTAATGTACGTGAGGCTAAAACATATTCACGTCCTCTAAATCTATAGAACTGTGTTCTTGTTCTAGCGGCGGTACCAATCCAACCAGTAAGACATAACGCTAACGCAAATGTCCAGAATGTACTCTTGAAGTGAAGGATAATCAAAGTCATCACAACAATCCAAGGAATACCAGCGAGGATATCAGTAAATCTTTCCATCACTAAGTCGACTGTGCCACCGAAGTAACCACAGATAGAACCCCAGAGTAAGCCGAATGTAAAACAGACAGCGAATGTAAGGAAGCCAAGTAATAATGATGTTCTTAAACCTTCAAAGACATATTTGAACATATCTTTACCGGATTTATCTGTACCCATGAGATATGATGGGACACTTGTGTAACCCATGTATTTATAGTTAATGACGGTCATCTTAACACCGAGTGTACCTGGAACGTCATAACCATAGAAATCGTCAATGGTTAATGGTTTAGCAAGTGGGCAGTTAACTGGATCTAAGATTTCACATGTAAAGTTAAATTCATCAATCCAATAACCCATGTCATCTTTCCAAATGGTATCCCAACCATCTTTATCTTTGAAAGAGACCCAGCCTTTTTCTTGATATGTTAATAAGTCACTAACGTATTCACCATCAATAACTCTTAAACCGAAAACGGCTTCATATGTGTCATAAACGAATGAGCAGAAGTGAGCTTTGGATAAGTAGATTCTTCTGACACCAGTACTGCTCCAATATTCATAACCATTGTTAATTGATTTAGCAACAGCACTTGTCGCATCGTTGAAAGACATATTATCGAAGATGGCTTGAGTTGTTTCATTTGTGGAACCAGTTTCAAAAGCAATGCTTCTAATTAATGCACAGACGTTATTGCCGTTATGTTTGGCAATCATTCTGACAGCAAAGCGTGCATCTTCAAATACTGTTTTACCTGTTTCATCTTTAACGATTTTAGCGATATCGAGTTTGTCTTCTTTTAATGAAGCAACACTACTACCGATATTATGCTTAACAGCGTAATCCACTAATTTGACTTCTTTTTCTTCTTTTTCGTTTGTTTCTGTGTTGAGTTCGGAATAGATGAAATAGAAAGCAGATTCACCAATCTCATAGTTATCAGGAGCGGTTAAGTCTTTCTTTTCTTCCATCAAATTGATTTTTTCAACATCGTATGTATCAAATGATGTGAGATATAAGTTCTCATTTAAATCTAAAGAAGCAATGGCTTTAGAAGAGAATTCAACATTGTCACCTTGTGCACGATCTTCATAGTAACCGAATTGGACATAGCCTTCTTTACCGAAAGAACCGAGTGTAGAAATATCATTGCTGTATTTTTCTTCGGTGAATTTCTTTTTGCTGATAGCACTTCTTTGTGGGAATTTGTCACTTGATGGCCACCAGTATTCTTGTTTTTCTTCTTCTGTTTTAGCGTCTGGTTTACCACTGATATCAACAGCGATGTTGGTGTATTTTGTGGTGCCATCCCAGAAGCCTGTTCCCGCTTTGAATAATTTTGGAGCGAGGAATGTTTCGTGTGGCTTTGGATGTTTGGTATCGCTCTTATTGAAAGCAGGTACCGCGAATGAAAGAATCAATAATGCGCCTAAGATATAAGCGGCCACAACGGAAGATTTATTTTTACTAAATCTCTTAAGTGAGTCTTTCAAGAATGTTGTTGGTTTTGTTTGGAACTTTTGTTCGTGAACTGTGGAATCCACTTGTGTTAACACGAAGTCGTCTTTAGTGATTGGTTCATCATCGACCACTTCATTGACATTATTAGAGGATTCGTCTAATAGTTCGAAATCTTTTTCTTCTAACATATTATTTCTTTTCCCCCATTCTGATTCTTGGATCGATGAATCCATATGATAAGTCAAGGATGATACCGGCTAATAAACCAACTGTGGTGAAGATAGCCATATCAACCATTAAGACGTTGTAGTCTTTTGCGTTTAATGCTTGGATGTATAAATTACCAATACCTGGAATGCCATATAAGCTTTCTAAGATCATTGAGCCACCAAAGATACCGATAAATTCCGCTAAGATGGATGGTAAGATTGGGACGAATGCGTTTCTTAAGGCGTGTCTCACAATGGCTTGGTTTTTGGTTAAACCTTTTGTTCTTGCTAATAATAAATATTCACTAGACATAACTTCGCAAAGTTCGGCTCTGACGAATCTGGTGTAACCGCAGATAGAACCAAATGACAAAGACATGACTGGAATAATAAAGGCAAGAATCTTTGTTCTAAGTGATTGGTCAGGTGTTGGCCACATTGTTGGTAGCCAGCCACTCTTGAATGCTAATAAGTAAATGAGGAAGGAAATAACAACGAATGATGGGATAGAGATAAAGACCATGACTAATGTGGAGATTGTATGGTCAACCCATGTATTTTTCTTTAAGCCTGCTAAGATACCTAAGGCAATACCTAATGGCACGGAAATAACAACGGAAACAATATTAACAGACATGGAAGCTGGTAAACGTTGAAGGATGATTAACATCGCAGAAGCGTTTGGTTCGATAACTGTGGATGTACCCCAGTCCCATCTAGTGACAATATTGCCTAACCATGAGAAATATTGCTCAACGATTGGCTTAGTGTAGAAATAATAATAATCGGTACCGATTTTAACTTGGTCTAGAGGTGTGACTTCTGGAATGAATCCGGTCGTCTCAACTTCCACTGCCGTCTTAGTGAAATAAGTGACATAACCCAAATCGTACTGATTCATGTAGAAAGCATATCTAACGTTTTCATCTGGAGAAATAACTCTTGTTTGAGGCAAGGATTTCACCAAGAAGAATGTCAACGTTAAGATAATAAACGCAGTTATAAGCGCTAAGATTACTCTTTTTAATGAATACTTTAACATTGCTTTCTCCTTTCCCGCATTTAACTATATAAATGCTGTTAAACTATACCACAATACGGACCATTCTTCAAGAATGGTATTGTTTAAAAGGCCCGGTGGGCTATTTTTTCTAACAATTTTAATAAAATATCTCGATGAACGCAAGAAAAAAAGCGACGCTTTGGCAGCATCGCTTGTTTTTTGATTGATTTGTCAACTAATTAGATAGCGAATAAGTAGTCAACTAAAGTGTATTCACTCTTATCTGGAAGTGTGATGTAAGTATCTCTATTTTCATCAGTAATTCTTTCATAAGTGTGATCAATGAAGTATGTTTTTTGATACACGTCTCCACCGAATTCATAGTTCTGAACGAGTTCAATACTGAAGTTAACTAATTTACCATCTCTAATGGTGTACATCATTTTTTGAGTGGCTGGCATTGGTGTGCCAAATGGAATACCACTATTAGATTCATCATCTTGATCAGCTTTTTCATCGTTGAAAATGATTGTTGCGTCAAGGAAGAAATCTTTTTCTGATGGATTGCCTTGTTCGTCTAAAAGCATACCGGCTTGGTTTCTTTCAACGTTAGAGTAATTGGCAGTAATTAATTCTAATGAATCGGCTGTGATACGAGCGTCTTCAAGGCTATCTGTGAAGATATCTCTACCAATAGTGAACATGTTATCAAGAATGTCGAGTAATGGCGCCACTCTGTTATTCACTGTTGGATCTTCTGGCATGTAGTCAACTGTGGAAACTGGGAAGTAGTTTTTCACATCACCTTTTGTATGGAATACGTAAGTATCATAGTATTGGTTGGTGTTGAAAATCCATTCCATATCGACGAATGACATAGCACCGTCTTCAGTCTTTGTATCACCATCAGTTTCAATGATGCGGAAGTAAGCTTCGTCTTCACTAGCAACCATTGTTTCATCCCAAACATGGTAGAGTTGACGTTTGCCATTTTTATAAGTAGCCATTTCACGTAATTCGTGGTCAACGATTTCAGTTAATCCAGAATCATCGATTTGGCCAATCTTAGTAGCAAGATCGTTGATTTGATCTTGGTCATTTCTGATTGGGTCAATCTTGTAGTCGTTTGTTGTCTTACCATAAGCAGGATCGCCTTCAACAGCAGCGTCAATTTCTGCTTGTGTATAGTAGACACCTGGGGTTTCAGGAACAAGACCGTTATAGACATCAACAACAACGTTTCTCTTCACATCTGGGTGAGCTTTATCACTCACTTCGATGACGGTTTGGCCAGCTTTTAAACCCTTAACGTTACCGTTAGCGTCGACACTAGCGACTGTTTCATCGAGTGATTTGAATGATAAATTATCCGCTGGTTGAAGAAGTCTAGCGAGACCTCTGATTTGTTTTGTGCTGTATTGGCTATTGTTACCATTGTCGACTACAAGAGCTAAGTTTCTGTAGTTCAAAAGTAAGTAATCAGAATAGTCTTTATCAGCTGGATAGCTTTCTTCTGCTTCAACATCAGGAATGATGATGTCAGTAGTCACTGGCTCTGGAGTTGAGCTAGAAGAAGGTGCTTGTGAGCTCGATGGAGCTTGTGAACTTGATGGAGCTTGAGAACTGGATGATGGAGCTGCTGAACTTGATGGAGCTTGTGAACTTGGAGCAGCAGAGCTTGGTTCAGAAGATGGAACAACTGAACTAACTGGTGCTGGTTCAGAAGAAGGTTCAGCAGATGATGTTTTTGTGTGACAAGCGGCTAAACTTGCGACAGCCGCAATAGAAAGGAGTAAAAGTACTTTCTTTTTCATCTTAATCTACCTCCTAGTTATCAATCCAAGCATCTCTGTTCTTCGCGGAAGTAACGAAGTTTTCTGATGGAGCGCCCCAATCGCCTGTAGCACCGTCTTTAATACTTAAGTTGTAATAAACTTCAATATTCCAGTACTTGCCATAGTTATCGACTTTGAATGGGTCTCTAATCCAATCAGTTTCTGGCTTCTTATCATCCATCAATTTGAAGACTCTGATAATTTCGTCTCTGATTTCGTTAGCGACTTGTTTGCTCATCACAATCTTATAACCATATGTGGCATCTGGGACGAATTCGAGATCGTAGTTACCACTACCGAAGATGTAGATAGAAATACGTGTGACATCAAATTTCACTGTATTGTTAGCATCTTTGAAGAAGTCTGTTGTGACATAGAATGTCGCACCATCATTGAAATCATTTTGAGTATAGGTCATGTATGATTTCTTAACGGATTTGATGTTTTGACCATTGTCAACAACACCGCCGTGGTCAGCGACAGCCCATAAAGCATCAAATGACCAGATCTTGTCATCATAGACTAATGGTTTCTTTGCGTTAACTTTAGAAGTATCACTACCCCAGTTAAGTGTGAAGCCAGAGGAGTTATCACTCTTTAAGACTTCTAAGAAGTTTAATGGGTTGTATGTATTACCACTAATAGCACCAAAGCCTAAGTCGAATTGACCTTTCATAAGGTATTCGTTATAAACTTGTTGCCAGTCAGTAACTGCATCTTGTTCAACTTCAAGTTTAACTGCACCATTACAGACTCTATCATCATTGAATGCGCTTTCGAAGTAACCTTTGATTTCTTCGCCGTATTCTTTGACGTCAGTTTGATACATCCACTTGATGTGAATTGTAATAATTGTTGGTTTGGATTTGGTACCTTTAATGAGTTTACCTTCTTTAACTAATTCTTTGACAGCGTTAGAGAAGCATAAGATAGCTTTATCTTTGGAATAACCGAATAAGGAGTTACCTTCACTATCTTTAACTTCATAGGCGTGGACAGCGGCCTTGTGGGCATCACTATCGTTATATGATTTACCATTTTCTGGATCATTTAAGTATGAGTCAGCGAAGTAGTTAATGGATGGGTTAACACCACGGTTACCAGCGAATGTCTTTCTATCGATGGAGTAGAATAAACCGTTTAAGAAGTTATCGTTACTCATCCATGGTTTGACATCCCAGTTAGAGTTCTTATTGATCTTACCGTTAGGACCAAATAATTCATCCCACATTTCTTGTGTACAAGAGTTGACGTTTAATTTGAATGTGGAGTCACCTCTGGTCTTATAAACACGTGGTTTACCTGTTTCTTCAGAAATGTGCTTGGTTGGAATACCACAACTATCAAGCATACCAGCGTTAAATTGTTTATAAATGGCATCAGCGTCGCTAGAAGCATCGATGACGATTAATTTAACACCAGCAATTTTATATCTGCCTGGTTCGTTCCAATTGTCGTTCTTTTTGAAAACGATTGTTTTATTCTTTTGCCATTCTTCTAACATGTATGGGCCAACAGATAATGTGTAGTCAACAATTTTGTCTCTGTGAGCTGCGGAAACAGCAGTGTTGTTGTTGAATGTACCATACCTTTGAGCACCATCTTTTAAGGAACCTTCACCAATGGTTCTGATGAAATCTTCACTCATTGGGGAGAGTAAGTTAGAAGAGAATGTGTACATCGCGGTGAATCTATCGATAGCGTTTAAGATTGTTAATTCGAGATAATCACCGTTTGTGTTATCATGACCAGTTTTGACACCTAAGCTGCCTTCACTTGTCATCTTATTCCATAAGTTCTTTGCATCTTCATCAGATAATTCTTTAGATCTGGTGTTGAATGAAAGAGCGCCTTTGATACCATATGTTTGGTCAGCGGCCATTTCGGTACCACGTTTTAAGTTGTGGGAACCTGTGAGGAGTAAACGATAAGCGAATGCATAGTCATCAATTGTGACTAGAGTATTATCGAAATCTTTACCCCATGATGTACCGTTATAGCGATATTTGATACCACCATCGGCACCGGTTTTAACATAGATTCTCCATGTTTTGTATAAGCCTAATGGGTTTGGATTTTCACCTGGTTTGACTTCATTACCATTGAAAACTGGAATTGGTCTGGTGAAATCTTGAGAAACACCATTATATGTGACTTTATCTTTAGCGAGAACTGGATACCAGACGTATTGGTCTTTAGTAGCGTTCATCTTTGTGCCCCAGAAGGAAGCAGTAATGTAACCTTCTAAGTCAGAAACTTGGCTACCTGTATCGTTTCTAGCATTGATGGTCTTTGGATCGCTTGAAGAAGCGCTGTGGAGGTATCTCTTGTAATTTGGATTTTCTTCTGTTGCTAAATCCGCATCAACTGTACCTTCACTTAATAAACCAAAGCCATAACCAGTAATGTAGTTAGTGGTTGGTAAAGTAACGCGTTCACTATATTTAACGAAACCACCATTTTCGAAAAGGGTGATACCTGTTAAATGGTTATCCATGGCGTACTTTTCTAAGTTACCAAGGATTTCTGTTCTCTTTGTAACAGCTTCAGAACCCGCTAAAGAAGCGTAGTTATAACCGCCAGAAGCTAAGACAGCATCGGTAATGGTTAAATCTAAGTATCTTTGGAGTCTGGAAGTGGATTCTCTAACAGTAATTCTCACAGAACCTTTGCTAACAGCGGTTACGACACCGTTTTCAACGGTAGCAACGGCTGGAGCGTTGGAGATGTAAGAATAAACTCTAGCGGTACCATTGTTGTTTTGTTCAGTAATTTCAATGACGTCTGTTTGACCTTTGTTAAGGGAAACAGCACCGCTTTGTAAAGCAACACTGAAACTGAATTGAGCAGATGGAGTAGAGGATGTTGTTGGAGTCACACTACTTTGGCCACCAGGTTGGCTAGAAGCTGGAGCTTGTGAGCTGGTTGGTGGAACACTTGCGCCACCATCACTAGATGGACCAGGAACAAGTGAAGATTGACTTGTTGGAGGAACACTAGCTGGAGTGGATTCTTTTGGTTTGTTATCGCAGCCGACTAAAGCACCGACTGTCATTAAACCAGTAACAACTAAAATCGCAGGAAATTTCTTTTTCATATACTATTTACCTCCTTCTTTTCTTTTTTTAAGGATTAGTAATGATGCGCCCATTAAAGCTGGGATAGCAATTGTAAGGCTTAATGTCGCTAAAGCACCATTGCAACCTGATTTGGCAGCAGCTGTAGCTTCTGGAATCACCACTGTTTGTGATGGATTTGTTGGAGCTGGTGTGTTAGCAGGACCTGTAGCGGCGAACTTGGTGAGTCTGACATCACCTTTAATCTTTTCGCTCGCGCCTGTATTAGTATTAACAAAGGATACTTTATTATCAGCGGCTAATGTGAAGTCGTGATTGACGCTAATGCCTGTGCCTTGGACCATGTCCGCGCCAGCCATAAAGTCATCGAAGTCCTTGAAGTGAACGATACAACCTGTTCTGCCTCTAGCGAAGTCAGTCGCACCGATGAATAATCTCTTATTGGTTAAGCCTTCAGAGATTTCTTCGATACATTCATCAATGAATTCTTTGGATTCATCAATGTAGTAAAGGCCTTTTTCAGTGTCGAATTGGAGATCAACACGGTTGTAACCGATAACACCATAGGAGAGTTTCACGTCGTCTAAGTAAATTCTGACACGGTCTTCACCCACTAATTTGTATTGGGAAACACTCTTCACTACTGGAGCATCAGAGTCAATGTGGATGGTGTAAGAATTACTAACCCATGACTTGTCATAAGCTAATTGATAATTGAATGTTAATTCGTATTCACCACTAGCGAACTTTTCACCTGTTGATTCATTGAATAATGGAACAATGGCGTAAGCTCTATGGGCAACGTAACCTGCTGATAAGTAACCAGCATCAACGTGTGATTTGTATAATGCCCATCTATCAGCGGTATCGCCGAAGAGCATATCTTCTAAAGCGGAGGTGTAAATTGCTTTACCTGTAGCTTTATCTTTAATTGTGAAATAGTTATCGTTAACAGATCTAAGCATGAATTGTTGGATGATCATTGTGTTGGTGTTTTCACTACCAATGTAGATATCCTTGCTTGGTTCACTTGTGTATTCGTTATCAAGTGGATCTGTACCAACTTTGTAGAAACCTGTTAATCCATCGAACGCTAAGTCGTTTTCTAAAACTTTATCGATATTGATCTTTTGTGGAGCTTCAGCATAACCGGCAACGATCATGGATTCCATGTTAGCTTTATCTTTACCGACTAAGGATTTAGCGATGTCATTAGCTAAATATGATGGATAAACTTTTGTTGGATCTTTTTCAAAGTTGAATGGTTCAGTAACTGGGACAGTTCTATAAGAAGCATCTGGGTTCTTATCTGTACCAGAATAGAAACCTAAATATGGGATGGATAAGTCAACACCATTGGCGGCTTTGTCTTTTAATGTGACGAAGCCTTCGATCATACAACCATTTTCATAAACATCTAAGATTTCTTTCTTTTGTGTTTCTGTTAATGAGTATGGATTGATGGTAATTGTGCTTGTACCTGGGGCAACAGAGACTTGTTGACCTGTAATCTTGGCGATTTCAACATCTTTAACAGATTGAGCAGTATAACTTGGAAGTGGTTCCCAGAAAACACCAGTTGTCGCGGAGTTATAATAGTAACCTTTCTTAATAACTGTCTTTCTTGTTTCTTTACCACCAGCGGCAACAGCAGCTTGGTCAGCTTCGTAGTCTTCCTGGCTGGCATAGTATTCGATGTCTTTGTCCGCTTTCATGGCGTCTTTATAAGCAACTTTACCAGTAGCGGTCATCATCTTTTCAAGATCTTTATCGTAATATTTCATACCACTGAACATTTCGATACTGTCAACAGTACCTTTGAAGTTATATTCTTTGGTAACGATATCATTTGGTTTAGCAATAGCTGGTCTCATGACTGTTAAAGTAACGTCATAATTCTTTGTTTCTTCACTTTCGTTGTGGGCTAAGAATGATAATTTGATATCACCTCTAGCGATGTCAGCGTTGTTTCTTAAAGCAATTTTGGCTTTACCGATTGGATTACCAGCAAGGTCTTTACCTTCTAAATAAACCTTTGTTTTTAAAGCGCCGTTGAGGTCAACCATACCTGCACCTTGAATTCTTGGTGAGGTGACGGAGAATGTTTCAACTTTATCTTCTGGGTTGGCTGTGTAGTCTTTCATTGGATCAGCAGTTGACATCATTCTCATGTTAACTGTTTCTCTATAAGCATTGATTTGGGCTAGTTCTTCGTTTGTTAATTTTCTACCAGCAGCTTTAGCGGCTTGATAAATAGGAGCAGTAACTTCAGAAAGAACAACGGCTTGTGCACCAGCGTTATTTGGAGCGGACATAGATGTACCACTTAAGTATTGGTAGCATTTATATTTCATCGCTTCACGTTCTTCTTTTGTTAAGTTTGTCATGGCGTGTTCTGGAACAGCACCTCTAATGTTATCACCAGGAGCGGTGATTTCTGGTTTAAGGTCTAAGTCAAATGTAGCACCATCAGTAGAGAATTCACTAATTGTGTATTTGGCTGGGTTATCACTAACTTGTTTGTTGATGATACCGAATGAACCAGCTTCAGCACTTTCAAAGAACGCTTTATCTTTAAATAAGACAAGGGCACATGGCATTGTTGGGTTGAAACCATCACCGAAGCTACAACGGAAGTTGAAGCTGGAGGCTGTTGGGTCGTTATTGATAATGACAAGGGCGACAGCACCTTTATCAGCGGCAACAGCATATTTATCAGCGAACGCTGTACTACCACGGTTAACAACGGCAATTTTGCCTTCAACGTTTAAATTCTTATAATCAGCGGATGTACCAAAACCTGGAACATAAACCCAATCAACTGTGCCGGTTGGATTACCTTCACCGTCTTGTGGGAAAACTTCTTTAATACGGAATTCTTTATCGTAGTCATCATCTAAACCTGGTCTATTGACGATTTGGTCTTCGAAGGCGATGTTCTTATCGCCGGCTACGAAAGCGTTTTCGTAGAAGATTTTGGTTGGGTGGCCAGAAGCAATGGTCATGACAGCAGCGTTATTAGCGTAGCTGGACATGATACCTGTTTCGACTGATTCTGGCATCCAGTTAGCATATGCACCTGTTGATGAATATGATGATTTACCAGAGTTACCAGCGGAAATAGAAGTTAAGATGGCTGGGATGCCATTTTCTGGATCGCCTTTGGCTAATCTTGTTAATGTTTTTAAAGTGATGGATTCACTATCGAAGTCATCTAAGTCACTACCTAATGACATGTTGATACCATCAACTTTTAATTTAATGCAGTCTTCTAAGGCATCCAAGATTGATGTGTCATAAGCACCTGTTCTGTTGCTTAAGCCAATCTTTTCACCAATACCTTTAGCATCATAGTCTGTGAAGACCTTCATTAACGCTAATTGGGCTTTTGGAGCAATGCCCTTGTAAGTTGGAGCATTAGCAGCGGTAATTGAGGAAACGTGTGAGCCGTGATATGAGAGGTCACTATGGACATCAAATTGTAATGGGCCACGTTTACCATAGATTTTGGAGTAACCGCCGTAGTCGTAATAGAATGGAACTTTACTGTTGAGATATAAAGAACCTTCTTGACCGGCTTTTTTAATTTTGTTTCTAGAAGCGACTAAGCCAACTGTACCTTTGATGTCATCAAATGTGTATCTGACAGCCACATCGCTGGCCAATGGATCAAAGACTTCGTGGTGCCATTCAGGAATGGTAACACCATTGACTTTGGTTTCGGCTCTAAAATGGAATTCGTTATCGAGAATAGCAACGATTGTACCTTCACCTTCGTTATTGTCTTCAGGCAAATGCATTGTTTCAGCAGAGATATTCTTGCTTTCATCGACTGCGTCATTAGCATTACCTCCATCGAGTGTAATGTAGGAGTCATTGTTGATTTCTCTTTCCCAGTGGAGTCTATCAACAGTCACGCTTTTGACGCCAGGAACTGATTTAATGCTCTCAATGTCATTAGAATTTACTTCAAGAACAAATGCGTTATTTAAGACTGTGTAATTTCCAATCATTCTAATGTTGGATGTTGCGGCTTGTTTAATATTTTCATAAACAGCAGCTTGAGCCTTTTTGGTTTCGTTTGCGTTTAATTTGTTGAGTTTCTTGTTAACTTCAACAATGACGCGAGCATCACGTTCTGGTAAATCTTTGAGCTGAGAAGCAATTGCACCACATCCGGCTAAAACCATAGCACCAGTGGCACAGAGTAGTAGTCCCAGTTTTTTCATATTTTACCTCCTTGTTGTGTGCGTACACAAAAAATGTTATGCCTACAATTATACACGCATGAAAAAGTGTGTAAATAGTTTTTTGCGTTACACTTCCAAGAAGGGTTTCTTATGAAAAAGATGAATATAGTTTGACGTTATAGATAATTTCAAGGACGATTAAAACAATTGTAAGTAATATTCCCGCTAATAAAATGGCAATAAAATTAAACGAGGAATTATCTCTCTTTTTTATCTTATCAGCACGATAATCCGCAAAGCTTCCATCTCTTCTAGCGTCTTTAGCAAAGAGCATGCTGCCCACTTGCTTAAAGCCAAAAGAAATAGTATCAAAAGCCCCTAAATGGGCCATCCAGGATAACAAACCAAGCAAAAGGATGATGATTGTTGCAAAGCCAATTGAGCTCACTGCATCACCAAAAGTTCTATCTCTTAAGAAGAACATCAAGCAGAAAATAAGTGCTGCAATCATCAAAGAAATAACGAATGTAACAAGATTCATTATCCAATGCTTTTTAAACTGTTCAAATGCTCTCTTCATAATTCGTTTTATAACTCTCAATAAAGTTACCAAATCTCAGATTAGTAAACAAATATTTTTTATTTCTCAATAGCGTAATAGTAGCAGCGATGTTTAGCGTTTCTATACTCCACTACATCCGATTTATCGATCTTTTTCATGCCACATTTTTGCATCACTCTAGCACTAGCGGGATTGTCTTCAAAATAGCCGGCAATGACACGTTTAAAATCGAGTCGGAATAGTTCTTGAATTGCCGCTTTCAAAGTTTCAGTTGCGTAGCCTTTATTCCATTCATTTGAATCAATAAAATAGCCAACTTCTATCTCATCATTTTTCATTTCGACATCATTTAAAAAACCTATGATTTTATCAGTATAAATTCCATAGACAAAATGGTTCTTATCAAGCGAATAATTCATGAGTTTTTTGAAGAACTTTTCTTCCTCGTTTTCATCGTTAAAATCAGGAAGCATATATGACTTTTTAACAAGCGGATCTTTAACGATTTTTAGCATGTTGTTTTTGTCTTTTTCTTCAATTGATTTTAGTGTTAAATGTGTGGTCAAAAGTATATCTTTTTTATTTAGCATATTTTCATTATACACTCGCGTGTTTTTATAAAAAAGTTAGAGCGCCCGTACGAGCGCTCATATCTTATAAATTATTACCAGATTTTAATTCTTTGTTCTTCTGGAACATACATCGCATCACCTGGTTCAATGCCATATGTTTCCACGAATTCATCGAATTGAGAAAGAGTAACATTAACTCTTAAATAATTGAATGGGTGAGGATCTTGTGCTCTATTTTCAACCTCACCAAGATTAATTGGATGACTTGCCCAGACATAGGCAAATGTTTTAAAGAATTTATCATAGTCAAAGTTTTCAACTTTCTTCGCCAATTGAAGAGCGATTTTCATACCACCCATATCAGCGGTCGCTTCACCATCAACAACGTCGCCATTGACGTTATAATTGTGCTTCAGTTCGATTTTATTATAGAAAGATATTAATTTGTTAACTTTAGTGTTGAAAACAGACTTATCTTCCGCGGTCCACCACTCGTTTTGGTTACCACTTTCATCAAATTGAGAGCCGGTTGAGTCAAAGGCGTGAGTAATTTCGTGGCCAATAACCATCGCTAGCATACCATATTTTTCTTCAACGCTACTGCCAAGGAAGCCTGATACTAAACCATTTAAAATGACAAATGCATTATCGGTAGGCGAATAGAAAGCGTTAACCACGTAGCAGCGCATTGAATCAAACATCGCTAATTCTTCACTGCTTGCAAGAAACATTGTGTCGACATCTTTATCTAAATATGATTTATAAATATCGAATAGATTTTGAGGAGCAAGGCCTTCGCCTATGATCTTGCCAAATTTCGTATAGTAATCTGGGAAGCAAGAGACATATGACATCTTTTCTAATTTTCTTTTCATCTTGTACTTTGTCATAGCACTAAGCCAAGAATTATCCGCTAATGTTTTGTATGCATCTAAAACATCTTCAATTAATGCAGCAACTTCTGCCTTAATTTCTTCAGAACTGATAGTTTCAACATACGCTTGTTCAAATATGGTTGAGAAACATGTTTTAAGCATACCTTTTGCGATAGTGTCATCGTCATACCAATATAGGTTCGCTTCTTGGCTATAATAATCTGCCATCTGTGAAATGTATTGGTTAATGGTTTTATACTTATCAATACCCACTAAGAAACGCATATCATAAGCTAAGCGAGTAACAACCATATCCTTAAGATATTGATCTGAATTATTGAACATCATATTCAAACCATTAAGGTATATCTTATTGAATGAAATTCTTGTAGTAGGAGCCATGCCTAAATCAGTCAATGCAGATTTAACTTCAGCCCATGGCAATTGACTTAGTCTATATGTTGTTGTACCTTGAATACCACTATAGGCATCTGAATAAATCTTATAAAATATTTGATATTCCCGATCCTTAATTGAAGAAATATCGCTATTGCTATAACCGAGATTAAAGTAACTTGATAATTTAGTAAGAATGTTTGCAGCGCTAGAAGCTGTATTGCCAAATAGCCATGCAAATTGAAGCGTAGAATAGGCTCCATTAAAATATCCATCGTTAAGAGTAAGTTTATAACCATCATCAGTTGGAGAAAGCTTTAATAACGAACTCTTAGAAGCAAAAATAGCTTTGGAATTAAGATATGTTTCTGCATCAAAATTTTGGAAATATGATGTCACAGCATCAATAGCACCGTTTTTGAAATAACCAAGGGCATCTCTTAACGCATCACCGTTAGTGGTTTCATTAACAACATCACCACTATAAATGGCATCAAATACAGAGTCTGCGATATCGCTACATTCATCGAAAGCGCCACCACCGTTATCTCTAATTCTTTCGTAGTTAATTGATGTATAGAAGTCATCCTTCAAAGATGGCTTTTTGATTTTATTGATTTCACTAACAATATTTGCGTTAATCCAAGGAGCACCATTGATGTCACTTAATGTATATCCTGTTCTAGTTTCATATTGGACAGGGGTGAAAACAAATGTACCTGTCGCATTATATTCGGCGGTATATGTGACATTTTCGGTCACTTTTTTAATTTCTGGTGACCAACCCTTGAAAGTAAATTCGGCATTAGGTTTATTATTTCTTACTGGTTCTTGTCCATCATATGTTGGAACAGTGCCATATAGAACTTCTTTATCAACTTCTAAAACAGAACCATCATAATTAACCCAAGTGACAATATATTTTCTAACTTCGCTATTATATGAAGCTGTGTATTCAGCATCACCGGTCACAGATGTAACACTTGGTGACCATTTATCAAAGACATATGAAAATTCAGCGGTGCTTTCTTTAACTGGGACTTCATCTCCATAGTTTGGAACAGCGCCATATGGGACTTCATCTTCTTTTAAAACAGTACCGTCATCATCTTTCCATGTGACTTTATATTTTCTTAATTCTTGCTTAAAAGAAGCGACATATGTTGTATTTCCGGTAATTGGACCTTCGTTAGGAGACCATTTATCGAATGTGTAATCGTATTCAGCAGTACTAGCCTTGGTTGGTGTTTCTCCATCGTATGTAGGAGTGGTTCCATAGAAGACATCTTCACTCTTTAACACACTACCGTCTTCGTTCTTCCAGGTAACTGTGTACTTATTTGTTTCGGTTTTAAATGTGGCGACATATTCAGCGTTGCCAGTAACTGGTTTCACTTCTGGAGTCCAACCAGTCCAAATATATGTGAACTGTGCATCACTTGTTCGGCTTGGGGTTAATCCATCGTATGTAGGAGTCGTATCTTTTTGAACATTTTCGTCAGTCTCTAAAACCTTGCCATCATAGTTTTTCCATGTAATGGTATAGGTTACTGGTTTTGGTGTTTCAGAACTACTGCTAAAAACACTACTTGGAGCAGCGCTTGATTGATCACTAGATTGACTTAATGATTCGCTACTTGTTTTAACATTGCAGCTGGTTAATAGGATAGATAATGTCCCGATAACCGCTAGTAAATTAATAGACTTTTTCATACTCGGCCCTAGCCTTTATTTCATTTGTTAATAAATAATACACGAGTGTGAGAGCATTGCAAGAAATAAACACATTATTATTTTCAAAAAAGTACAACAAAAAGAATTTGTATTTATCTTTCATTACAGTTGATTGTTATCTACTACTGTTTCTGAGTAAATTGTATGGTAAATCGGAATAGATTTCGGAATAGTCTTTTACGTTTTTTTAAAAATAATAGTTGAATATTTGATTTAATATCAATATAATCATTTTTCTGGCTGTAAGAAAGGCACTCCATTTTATGGAATAGGCAATTAAAAATTACGGTCCGAGATTTTTGGTATACAGATTCCAAATTTTGTAACATTCTAGATTTGACTCATTTTTCTTCTCAAATCACACGTGAGTCACATCTTAAGAATAGATTTATCACACCATTCACCACTTGTGGTGAATTTTTCTTGTTCTGTCTTTTATACGTGAGCGCGTTCACTCAATAATAATATTTTTCCTAATTTTTATTTTTTAAATTTTTTGTTGTTTTCTGCTCTTTGAGGTAATACCATTTTAAACAAATTTAAACTCGAAAAGGAGAAAACGCAGTTTATGAAAAAAATTTCAAAATTGTTTGTCGGCTTGGCTTTAGGTGGCATGCTCTTATCTGGCTGTAACTTAAGTGGCCCAGCTGCATCTTACAATGCTACAAACTATAGACAGCAAGATGTCTACAAGTTGTACGTTGCCGAAGGTGGCGCTCTAACATACGAAGAGTGGTTAGAATCAATCAGAGGCGCCGACGGCTCACAATTCTATGCTGATGTCAATGACCCAACTGCAGCAGGTGGTAAAGATGGTGACGTGTTTGTTAACATCTCTTCCTGGGATCTCTTCTTAAAGATCGCTGGCAATTGGCAAAAGATCGGCAACCTCAAAGGTGAACAAGGTCCAAAAGGTGACAAAGGTGATAAGGGTGACAAAGGTGACCAAGGTCTTCCTGGTGCTGATGGTTCCCAAATCTATGCTGATGTCAATGATCCAGCAGCCGCTGCTGGTAAAGACAACGACTTATTCATCAACATCGCTTCATGGGATGTCTTCCTTAAAGTGAATGGTGCTTGGAATAAAGTCGGTAACATCAAAGGTGCTCAAGGTTTACAAGGTGAACAAGGCTTACAAGGCGCTGCCGGTTCACAAATCTTCGCAGACGCACAAGATCCAGCCGCTGACGGCGGTAAAGAAGGCGATTTATTCATTAATATCGCTACATGGGATGTCTTCCTTAAATTGAACGGTGCTTGGGCAAAAGTTGGTAACATCAAAGGTGCTCAAGGCGAAAAAGGTGATAAGGGTGACAAAGGTGACAAAGGTGACAAAGGTGACGATGGCGCTGATGGTCAAGATGGTAGAGATGGTAACTCATTCAGTAATGGTTACGGTCGTCCAGATGATGCCGATGGCCAAGATGGTGACACATATCTCGATTTAAATAATTTAGATATCTACGCCAAGAACAATGGCCACTGGGCTAAAGTCAACAATATGAGAGAAGAACTCAGATGGGACTTAGAAGTCGAAGCCGAAATGAATAAATATCTCGGTGGCGCACTCCCATTTGTTGATCTCAATCCTGATACAATGTATCACAGCTTCAGCACTACTTATGAAGCTTACTATGGATTCGATCTTTATGTCATCGGTGATGATAACCCATACAACTTAGTCGAAGACTATGGTGAAAGATTAATTGCTGCTGGTTTCGAATATAATCCAGCCGCAGCTGAATTCGGTGGCGATTACATCAAAACAACTCCAAGAGGCTATCAAATTGAAGTCTCCTTCGACTATTATGAAGCTACATCAAGTTACGAAGCTGGTAACGAAATTGATGTTTACATGCCTCCATATGTTGATCCATATTCAGCAGAATTCTTTGAAGATCTCGGATTCAATCTCGTTAATGGTTATCCAAAGGATGATATCGACAATGCTCTTCAATTAGATGCCGAAGCTCTTCCAGGTGTCAACCTCGATGGCGCATGGTATGAAAAGAAAGGCAAAAACGATATGGGCGCTGATGGTGTCTACTACTACGTTTTAGCCGCTACAGAAGGCGAATTCGCTGATGACATTGCAGATCAAGTCGAAGCGCTTGGTTTCGAATATGATGAAGAATATGAATGCTGGGTCGGTGATGAAGAACGCGAAGTCGATCTCGATGAAAGAGATGGCTGGACATACGTTAAATTCTTTGGCCCAACACTCATGGAACCATACGATGAAGCATACTTCCTTGAAAACGGTTACAATGCAGTTGAAGGATTCCCAGATGACATCGTTGAATTAGCTTACAAAGAAGACAACTGGTTCGATGGTGTTAATGTCGAAGGTAATTGGTTTGCCAAGTACTCAACAACAAAATATACAACTGGTTCACACATTGGTACAATGAGAACAACTGCTTATTTAGCAACAGAAGGTGACTTCGTTGCTGAATTCGAAGCCAACATCCAAGAAGCTGGATTCTCATGGGTTAGCAAATACTCTGACTGGGAATTAGCAACTAACGAGATGGCTTACATCACAGTCAAATATGTCCGTGGTTACACAATGATTTACATCGGTGGCGACTATCTCGATGATCCAGATTATGTTCCTGCAGAAAACGTTGAAGCACCAGAAGTTGCCGCTGCAATCGATGCATTCTTCGCTGATTATGATATTGAAACAAATGCTCCAGCTTACTATGCTCCATCAACATATAGAGTTGAAGCAGGTAATGGCTTCATTAGAATCTACAATTCAGTTTTAGCTGATATGCAAGCTTATGAAACAGCCTTAATCGCTGCTGGTTGGACAACATCTCACCCAAGTGCAAGTTGGCCAAATGACTATGTTGCTACCTTCGGTGAAACAGGCGCTACATTACAGATTGAAGAATACTCTTCATACGTCAAAATTACATTCTCTTACGAAGAACCAGTTCCTCCAATGACAGCTGCTGATGCCACTGCTGAATTATTAGCATACTGGGCTACATTAGGAATTGATCCAGCTGATATCGAATTACCAGATTTCGAAACAGCTAACGGTGTCTATCTCTCTTCTGACCAATATGTTGAATCAAGTGGCTTCTATTTAGTGCAAGTTGGCAATGCTACTGCTGCTGAATATGCTGCTTACATCGAAGACTTAGAAACAGCTGGTTGGGATACTGAATACTTCAATAACACAGAAAGTGGCCTTACTGGTTATGCCTGTACATTCGGTGAATCAGGCACAGTCCCATGCATGGAAGTTCAAGATCACCTTGATGCTGGTTATGTTGCTATCTTAGCTTACAGTACATTCGTTATGGGTGAAATCACACCTCAATCAGTTATCGCTAACATCGCTAGTATGGTTACACAAACAGGCGAATACGATGATTTAGGTAACAATACATATGCTCTTGAAGCTGGTTACTTAGCTTCCAGCGTTTCACTTGACAAGATTATTGGTTGGATTGAAACAGCCTTTGTTCCAGAAGGCTTCACAATGGTTGAAGACTGGACACCAGATGTCTATGAAGGTATCGCTGCTCAAACTCGTACATATTACAACGAAGATGCTGACGTCGTTCTTGAATTCAAAATCTTCTCATGGTCACATCCTACTGCTGGTGACATCAACTCATTCTACGCTAAAGCTTACTACGGTAACTAAGAATAGAACTTAAAAAACAAATTAGGATCAGAGTAATCTGATCCTTTTTTTAACGCACGCAATATTACACTTTTCTTAGTTTTGTCATTGTTTGATAAAATCAAAAAATATTACTTTTTCTTGCTAAATTCATCAATAAGCATAAAATGTATACTAAATTAGTATATCCATCAAGAAAAGGAGGAATAACATGGCAAACAAGTTAAAAAAATTGTTAGTTGCAGGTTCATTGGTGTCTAGCATCTTTGTAGCGTTAGTTGCTTGTAATAAACCACAAGGCCAATCTAATCAAAGCGATGCATCCACCACTCCCGCTGCTAGTGTTGTTTCTAGCGTTCCGGCTAGTAGCTTGCCAGGTGCTTCATCTGTGACACCTACACCAAGTTCATCTGCTGCGCCAAGTTCATCAGAAGCAATTTCTTCAAGTGAAGCTCCAGCGCCAGTTGTGTTAACAGGCATTACTGCAGTTAATAACCAAACAAGTTATGCATATGGCAACGAACAATTAGATCTTACAGTTACCGCTAATTATTCTGACGGCACCTCTGTAACTATTACCGATTATCAAGTTACAGGTTATGATGCCACAAAGACTGGTGAGCAAAACCTCACAGTGTCATTCGAAGGAAAGACATGCTCAGTCAAAGTTAAAGTTGATAATCCAGTGTTAGTTAATATCAGTGCTAGCACAAATAAAGAAGCCTACGAGTACGGTGAAGAATTAGATATCGTTGTCAAAGCCCACTACTCCGATGGTTCTGAAGTTGTAATCGATAATTACACAGTTACTGGTTACAACGCTGAAAATCCTGGTGAACAAGATTTAACAGTTACTTATGAAGGTGAAACATGTAGCTTAAAAGTTCTTGTTAATAACCCAGTATTAGTGAACATCACCGCAGTTAGCAACAAAGAAAGCTACGAATACGGTGAAGACTTAGATATCGTTGTTGTGGCTAAATACTCCGATGGTTCGGAAGTGACATTAGATAACTATGAAGTTACTGGTTATGATGCTCAAAATCCAGGCGAGCAAAACTTAACAGTTACTTATGAAGGTAAAACATGTAGCTTAAAAGTTCTTGTTAATGAAAGAAAGAATCAATTCCCACTCGATAAGTTAAATAGTTTCTTACAATTAGAAAATATTACCACTCCTGTCATCTCCCCAGTTGGTTATGATGCTTGGGAAGAAAAAACAGAGCCAGAACAAGATGGTAGCAAATACTTCGTTGCCTCCACTAATGATGAAGGACAAGCGGGTGTTGATACAATTGCTGACCAATACGCTGTTGCCTTGCAAGCGGAAGGTTGGACAGTCAACAACGATAATGGTTCCTATGTCGCTTACAAAGCAGAAGGTGACGTTGAAGTATCATTTGAAACAGTTAACAAAGTGTTCTCATTACGTATCAATTCATTCGTTGAATTCCCAAATCAAAAAATTACTGCTTCCCCAATTAAAACAAAAGCCACTATTGAAGATGGCCAAACAATTATCTTCGGTAATGTTGCAAAAGGTTTAGTTATTAACGACTTTGCAAATGGCAAATTAAAAGCAGAAAGTTGCAGATCTACTGATACCAAATTAGATGGTATTGAAAAAGATGTCTGGCGTTTCACAATTAATAGAGTTTCTACCAATTTCACATTCACTGATATCTATGGTAGAAAATTAGGCGCTACTGGTCTTGGTCAATTAGCCTTTGATGAAGGTTCTACAGAATGGTCAATGGTTATCACATCTAGATCCACCATTATCGCTAACGCTAATAAAGATTTTGGCAGACTTTGCATCAATTTAGATAACAATACACTTACCACATACTCAAACGTTAATGATGGTAACTTAGTGTACACACAAATTCTTAAATTATCTCAAGAAGAAATTATCTATCCAACAGGTATCGCTCTTGAAGGTAAACAAGAACTCGCAATCGGTAAAAAGAACGCTCTTGATGTTAAATTCATTCCAGAAAACGCTAATTCATTAAGTAAGATTACATGGTCTTCATCTGATGAAAATATTGCGAAAGTTGATGAAAATGGTTTAGTTACCGCTATTGCAGTGGGCAATGCTACCATTACCGCTAAAACATTTGCTAAGAGAACAGTATTAGAAGCTTCATTCAATATTGAAGTTAAAGAAGTTGTCTTAGATGCTTGGACCATTATGCTTTACATCTGTGGTTCTAACTTAGAAAGCGAAAGTGGTTTAGCTACTACTGATATCACTGAAATCTTAAGTGTTAACAATCAACCAGAAGACGTCAATATCATTATCGAAACAGGTGGTTCAACATCATGGCATAACTATGGTATCGATTCTTCCAAACTATCCCGTTACCACGTGAGAGATCAAGAATTAGTCTTAGACGAAAAGCTCCCAAAAGAAAACATGGGTAAGCAATCAGTGTTTGAATCATTCTTAACCTGGGGTTTACAAGAATATCCAGCAGAAAAAATGGGTGTTATCTTCTGGAACCATGGTGGCGCGTTAGATGGTGTTTGCTTCGATGATACTATCGGTTCTGATAGCATTACAAATTCAGAAACAAAAGCCACATTTGAAAAAGTTTTCCCACAATATGGCATTGATAAGCTTGAATTCGTCGGTTATGACGCTTGCTTGATGCAAATTCAAGATATCGCTGAATTCAATTCCCACTACTTCAACTACATGGTTGGTTCCGAAGAAGCTGAAGCCGGTGAAGGTTGGGTCTATGATAAATGGGTCGATGATGTCTATGCTGGTAAAGATACAAAAACAATCTTAAAAGCCAACTGTGATGCCTTTGTCGCTGAATATGGTAGTGATCAAACACTTTCCTACTTAGATTTATCTAAAATGGAAAACTATCACGCTAAATTTGAAGCAATGGCCACTGCTATTAAGAGCACCGCTAAGTCTAACTACAGTGCATTCAAAACATTGTTAAAGAGTGTCAAAGACTTCGGTGACATCCAAGATTGGTGGTATTCACAAAACGGCTATGATGCATATGGCGAAATCGATGGCTTAGACTTATTGAACAAACTTGGTAATAATGCTACTTATAGCGCATTCCAAGATGTCATCAATGAAGCCAAAACAGCCTATACGTCATTAGTGGCCTATTCTAGAAAAGGTAATGCCGCTGGTAATGCCAATGGCTTAGGCGTTATCTCTGGTGCTCCAGTTAGTTATCCATCAAGTGAAACAGCATTCACTACTTGGAGAAGTATCTTCTACTAGAATATATAAATAACTATTAAAACAGGCGGTTCCGTAAGGTTCCGCCTTTTCATATGCAATTAATCAATGAAGTTCACTATGGCTTTAATTATTTCTGGATCTTGCTCCACTAGACGGTCTAAAGAAACGTTTTTGAAATAATTAATTTTATCTTCATCAGTTTTTATTTCTTTATTTTTAATTAAAAGATTATATTTACCAAAGACATCGTTCATATAGGCTACTGCTTCAGCGGTATAGTTTGGATTATGCTTCTTATTATTTAATTTAATTGTTTTAATATGAGGATTATTAATTTGTTCCACTATTTTTAGACCAATATCATATGGTACCATTCCATCATCAATTGATTGGATATATAAAATATCATCATCAGTGTTCTTTAGATATGAAATATTATCAATTCCATAATAAAGTGATTCGATTTTTCTTTCGAAATGGAGAATTCTATTAAGAATGAACTTATTAGGAACGAATTTCATTAATAATGATGACATTTCAATAAATCCGGATAATATTACCGCCTTTTTAATGTCTTTTCTTAGATTAATAACATTTAAAGCGGTATAACCACCGAGAGAATGGCCCACTAAAACGATTTCTTGTTCTAATTTGAGGTGTTTTAATAAATCCATCACATCTCTAGTGGGTTTATTGAGCGATTTTAAATAATCACCACCAGATTTATCACATCCACGGTAATCTAAAGTTAAAACTTTATATCCAGCTTTCGCTAATTCATTAATTTCCGCTAAATAGGCAGTATGACCTGGACCCATGCCATGGCAGAATAAGATGATCTTATCTTTTTGATAATTATCGTAATAATAATAGAAATAAGCGATATCAACACCATCACTATTGGTGAATTTATATGCTTCTTGGCGTAAACCAATAAAATCGAAGTGCGAATGATATGGTATTCCTACTTCTTTATCATAACGATGAACAAAGAACTTAATATAATGATGTGAAAATATACCCATATATTTATTTTACTCCTTTTTATTAGTTTTTGCGCTCATATACACGCGTAGGCGTGTTCAAGGAATAAATTACTATAAATAGTAGTTTCTCTTCTTAAATCGCCTGTTTTGATACTTTCCCTTATATCAAAAATTATATTAGTAATTATTAATTATTTTTAGCAGTTTTCAATTTTTTATACGTCTTAATGTGTAGGAGGACATCCAAAATGAAAACAAAAATTATTAAATTCTTATTCTTAAGTTTAGCATCAGTCTCTTTAGCAGCTTGTTCAAATAGTGCGGGAGGATACTATTATAAACCAGCAGGCGACGGTGGAGGTGATTATGCAGGCTTTACACCTGGCGTCAAACCAACACCAGAAGGAAGTGAAGCCTACATGGGTGATATGAGCGTTCCTGCCGCTACTTCCGCTGGTTCTGCAGATGCCTCAAAAGAAGATGGTGACACTTCTACTGGTAAAACAAGTAGATATGTCTTACCTGCAGGTCAATTAACATGTTCCGCTCTTGACGATAATAAATATTATGATTATTGGAAAGAAATCACTGATAGAGGACAAGATGGTGATGGCCCATTATATGATTATAAAAAAATAGTGGGAGCTAATTTCAATTCTTATCACCGCGTTAAATTAACAGTTAATAACGCTAACGATGTCTATGTCACATTAAAAGAAGATAATAAGACATTCCATGTTGATAATTTCCATAATGCCTATCTATTCGCTAAAGAAGATAAAGAATCATATGCCGTTGATATCTCTTATATCGATAAGAACGGTCAAAGACAACTCGTCACTAAAGATGTCAAAGATAATGATGCTATTGATTTAGAAAACGAATACACCACTGCGACTAACTTAGAAATCATGTTTGTCATCGACGCGACTGGTAGTATGGGTGATGAAATGCGTTATATCAAAACTGAAATTAACGATGTTATTAGCAAAGTTAAATCCGATAACCCAACATCTAAAGTTTCATTAGCGATGATGGTATATCGTGATGTCAAAGATGAATATGTGACACGTTATAGTGATTTCACAGAAGATATCGCTTCTCAACAAGCTTTCTTAGCAAAACAACAAGCCTCTGGTGGCGGTGACTTCGAGGAAGCCGTTGAAACCGCGCTTGATGAAGCCGTTAATAAACAGTGGTCTTCAAAAGGCACAAAATTAATCTTCCATGTCGCAGACGCACCAGCCCACGATAGCGATTTAGCTAAATGGTCTAAAGCCGTTGATACCGCTGCTGAAAAAGGTATTCAAATTATGACAGTATCTGGCAGCGGCATTGATAAAAAGACAGAATTCTATTTCCGTTCTCAATCTCTTATCACCGGTGGACAATATGTCTACTTAACTGATGATTCCGGTATTGGTTATTCGCATGAAAAACCAACAGTTAAAGAAAAATTAACTGTCGAATTATTAAATGAATGCTTAATTAGATTAATTAATGGCTATCATAAAGGTGAATTAGAAGAACCTGTTCCATACAATAGTTCATACAATCAATAAGCAATTATAAAAGGTCCTGGTAATTAATAACCAAGACCTTTTTCAATTATTTTTTATTCCTTATTTTCTATTATCGTAAACTAAAGAGCGTTTTTTACCTTTAATTTCTACGATCATGAAATAAGGATCTTTTTTATCTTCTGAATATTTACTACGATATTGTTCTGTACTAGAAATTTGACCCATGATTTGGTTGCCATATTCAAGGGCTTCAGAGCCTGTTTTAAAAGTATCATCAATATCTTCGATATGACCATCTGGATAAACAAAAATTACTCTATAATATTTTTCCGCCATAAGAATCTCCTAATGTTTTGCTATCACTACTATACCAAATGCTTTGATTAAAAGAAAACCTCTTATTTTATAAAGTGTGTATATTTGGTTTCTTCTTTTTCTGGTAAACCATACTTCTCTTTAGCGTCCTTAATCGCCTTCATTAAGAAAATCATATTACGGGCTACCACTCTTGCATTTTGAAGTCCTTCTTCATCTTGTTCTATTTGGCCTTGTTCTCTACCAAAGCCGTTATTCCAATATCTACCAGAGGCCACTGGCATTTGATTGATGGTGAAATATTTATTTAATTCATCAAATGTCGCGGTTGTTCCTGCGCGTCTAGCAACAGCGAATGCTGCACCGACTTTAAAACGTTTATCGAAGTGTGAACTATAAAATAATCTATCCAATATAGAGATAATAGAACCATTCGCTGAACCATAATAAACAGGAGAGACAATAACTAATCCATCTGAAGCTTCTAATCTTTTCGCTAAATCATTAACGTCGTCTTTAAAAACACATTCTTTATGTTCATAGCAATAATTACACGCCATACAGCCTCTTATTGGTTTAGCGCCTATTTGATAAGTATCAATTTCAACATCTTCTTTATTGAATATTTTTACCATTTCGTGACATCCCCCCACTTATAGAAGATGGGGGCTTCCCACTCAAGAAATCTTATGATTTCAGTATCGATGGGCTATCCCCGAGAGTCCCTCGGTTAAGTTTGTTTATATCAAGACAAACAACTTGTTTATAACTATTTAATTAGAAGGATTAAGAATCATTCTCATTCCTTCT
>CACYSA010000014.1 GCA_902777015.1 uncultured Erysipelotrichaceae bacterium
AAATTAGCGGATTTTTATCACGCTCCAATTATTAATGCCGATGCATTTCAAATATATGATGAAATGAATATTGGCACTGCGAAAGTGGAAAAGGATAGTGAAGAATATAAGAAACACTATCTTTTAGATATTGTCAAACCAAACCAAACTTATTCCGTTAAAGAATATCAAGAAGATTTTAGAAAGACTTATTTAGAACTAAAAAAGAAATATCCAACAATTATTGTCTGTGGTGGTACTGGTTTATATATTAGAGCCGCCTTATATGATTATGTTTTTGAAGATGAAGAAGAAGTGGACATTTCTGATCTAGAACAATTATCCAACGTAGAACTTTATGAAATGTTAAAGCAAGTCGATATTAAGGCAACTGAAACCATTCATATGAATAACCGTAAAAGAGTCATAAGAGCGCTGCAAATCGCTAGAACTCATGCTATTAATAAGTCTGAAAACATTGATAAGCAAGAACACGCCTTATTCTTCAAAGATGAAGATGTTAGATTCTATTTTATCAATCCAAATAGAGAAGAATTGTATGAGAATATTAATGCCCGTGTCGACCAAATGTTTGATAACGGCTTAGTGGATGAAGTTAAACAACTATTAAATAAATATGAGCTATCATTAACCGCAAAAGCGGCAATCGGCTATAAAGAAGTGATTGATTATTTAGAAGGTAAATGCACTTTAGAAGAATGCAAAGAACTCATTAAAAAGAGAACAAGAAACTACGCTAAAAGACAGGTGACATTCTTTAAGCATCAATTACCATGCAAAGAATTTGCTACTAGAGAAGAACTCTACAAAGAGACAACACATGAATAAAGATATATTTGCCCGTTCAATCGGTTTATTAGGAGAAGATATTTTTAATAAAATCCAAAATAAAATCATCGCTGTATATGGTTTAGGTGGAGTGGGCGGTACCGCTCTTGAAGCTTTAGCGAGAACTGGTTTTAAACGTTTTGTTATCATCGATATGGATAAAGTCGATCCTTCTAATCTAAATAGACAAATCTTATATACCAGTAAAGATATCGGAAGAAACAAAGTTGATGCCGCTAAAGAAAGAATTCTTGCTATTAATTCAGAAGCAGAAATCCAAACATTCTTTGGCAAGGCCCAAGACTACGATTCAAATCAACCATTTGGTTTTATCGTCGATGCCATTGATGATGTTGATGGAAAATTATTTATTGCTAAAAAAGCCCAACAATTAGGCATTCCTGCAATCATGTCTTTGGGTATGGCTAATCGCTTTAATCCAGAACAAGTTCGCATTAGTAAATTAAATCAAACTCGTAACGATCCATTAGCGAAGAAGATTAGATATGAAGCTAAGAAGGCAGGATTAGATTTAAGCCTAATTAACGTAGTTATCTCTGAGGAAATACCACAAAAGAATGGCGAAAAGTTATATTCCACAATGATGGTCCCTTCTTCAGCAGGATTAACTATTGCAAAATTTATTTTGAATAGCATAATAGATATCAAATAAAAACAAATAGAGGTGCAAATATGGGAAACATTTTCGATGTAGCAAAAATGATTAATGTCGATGAAAAGTACATCATACCTTTTGGTTATGATAAGGCTAAAATCAGCTTAAAGATTATGGACGAATTAAAAGATCGTCCAAATGGTAAATTAGTATTAGTTACCGCAATTACACCAACTAAAGCTGGTGAAGGTAAAACAACAACTTCCATCGGCTTACATGATGGCTTACGTTATATTGGCGTTCCATCATTAGTGTGTCTAAGAGAACCATCATTAGGTCCTGTTTTTGGTATTAAAGGTGGCGCTACTGGTGGCGGTAAAGCCTTAGTTGTTCCAAGTGAAGATATCAACTTACACTTCACAGGTGATATGCACGCTCTTACAAGTTCTATTAACTTAATTGCTGCTTGCATCGATAATTCTATTTTCCAAGGCAACCCATTAAATATTAATCCTGAAAAGATTCTCTGGAAGAGAGCGCTTGATATGAACGATAGAGCGCTTAGAAGAGTGACTGTTTCAGAAGGTGAAACCAAAGTCGCTCCAAGACAAGAAGAATTCGTTATTACAGTCGCTAGTGAATTAATGGCTATTCTTTGCTTAGCCAAAGATGTTGATGACTTCATGGCGAGAATTAATAACATTATTGTTGCTTATAATTTTGATAACAAACCAGTTTATTTAAGAGAATTAAGAATTAGCCACGCGATCATGAAACTCATGATTACAGCGCTTAATCCAAACCTTGTTCAAACATTAGAAGGTAACCCTGCTATTATCCATGGTGGACCATTTGCTAATATCGCTCATGGTTGTAACTCAATCATCGCTACAAAGATGGCATTAAAGCTTGCTCCAGTTGTAGTGACAGAGGCTGGCTTCGGTGCTGACTTAGGTGCAGAAAAATTCTTAGATATTAAATGTCGTGTAGCGGGCTTAAAACCAGACGCCGTTGTCGTGGTCGCTACTATTAGAGCTTTAAAAATGCATGGTGGTCAACCATTTGAAGAACTCGCTAATGAAAACGTTGAAGCTCTTAAAAATGGTGTCTGCAATTTAAAGAAACATATTGAGAATGTTGAAAAATACGGGGTCCCTGCAGTAGTTTGCATTAACCATTTCGCTTCTGACACTGAAGCTGAAACTGCTTTCTTAAGCAAGTGGTGCGAAGAAAATGGCTACGCTCACGCATATTGTTCAGCCTTTGCTGATGGTGGTAAAGGTGGTGCGGAACTTGCTAAAGCTGTTATGAACATTCTTGAAACAAAAGAATCACATTATCATCCTTTATATGATGTCAATCTTCCAATCAAAGCCAAGATTGAAACAATTTGTAAAGAAATCTACGGTGCAGGCGAAGTTGTTTATACCGATGCCGCTGAACAACAAATTAAAGACTTCACTGAATTAGGATTTGATAAGACTCCAATTTGTATCGCTAAAACACCGCAATCGTTAACCGATGATCCAAAAGTCTTAGGCGCTCCAAAAGGATTCACAGTTACTATCCGTGAAGTAAGATTATCAGCAGGCGCTAACTTCATCGTTCCATTAACTGGCGCTATTATGACAATGCCAGGTCTTCCAAAAGTCCCAGCAGCGGTCAAAATGGAAGATGTGCCATACGATCAAAAATTAGATCATTAAAATTTTTTCGGACAAAATTAGAAAAATCCCCCTACTTAACATATAGAGGGATTTTTTATGGCCTTAATTGAATTAAATAGTGTTTCTAAATGCTACAAAGTTAACAAAGTAGAAAACAAATACGTTTTAAAAGATGTTACTTTATCTTTTCCTGAAACAGGATTAGTGAGTATCTTAGGAAAGTCTGGAAGTGGTAAATCCACTTTATTAAATCTAATTGGAAAATTAGATGATCCAAGTAATGGGGTAGTCTATTTTAATGGAGATAATATTGCTAAATATAACGAAAAGAAATTAACTCTTTTTAGAAAGAATATCGTTAGTTATATTTTTCAGCATTATCATCTTTTAGAAAATCAGACAGCCTTATATAACGTTATGCTTCCTTGCTTATTAAAAGGAGATAGCTTTTCGTTAGCAAAAAGAAAAGTGCTTTCTTTAATTGATGATTTCTCAATTGATGAAGTAATACTAAATAAAAAATGTTCTTTATTATCTGGTGGAGAAAAAGAAAGAATCGCTATTATGCGAGCATTCATTAATGAACCACAAGTCTTATTAGCGGACGAACCAACGGGAGCACTAGATAAAGATAATGCTTTATTAGTAATGGAATCATTAAGGAAGGCTAGTGAGCATTCTTTAGTAATTGTGGTTACTCATAATGAGCAATTAGCGAGGCAATATAGCGACCGCATTATCCATATGAAAGATGGCAAGGTTATCTATGATGAGAAAGTTAGATTAATAAGTGGAAGAAATGATAACAAAGTTAAAAGAAGTCTTGGTGGCAATCCAAATTGGTATAACAAAATAATTGCTTCTAATTTCATTAAAAGATTTAAAAGAAACATATTTTCATTATTTGCTTTGATGGTGGGAATAGTAGCGAGCATGGTTATTTTTGGCTTTTCTAATGGCTCTCATCATTCGATAAGCGTTTCTACAGAAAAGCAGTTTGATTATGGCGTAGCTTCTATTAGTAAAGAAAACAAAATCAAAAGTGATGAATCCCCAATCACTTTGATTCAAACATTACGTTCAAGCGAAGAAGAGATACAAGAATTAAAATATGAATATGACTTTTTACATTATTGTTTATCTTATGATTATCTAGTTTCTCCTGCTTTAGAAACATTTATCAACGAAGATGAAATACAAGGCTTAACATATACACCTGTCTACTCTTTTATTGATTCTTCGATTGATAAATCACTATTAGTAAAAGGGAAGATACCTTCATTTAACACTCTTAATCAAGTAGTTATAAATCAAACAGCTTATGACTATTTAAAAAAAGAAACAAAGAGCGATCCTCTTCACCTTTATCTTCATTTAAAAGATAACAAAGCTGTTACTTATTACACTGATGATTTAGAAAAGCCATATATTACTGATTATTTTACATACGATAGATTAGTGGAAATCGTTGGTGTTGTTAAAGAGTTAACATTTTTAAATACTCCAAAAATCTATTATCCATATGTCGCTCTTGATAAATATCTAAACGAGACATTTCTTAATAATTTATCTGAATATCAAGGACAGATAAGTTGGAAAGAAAGAATAATGTTTGCTCAAGATAACGAATTTATTACTTCTTATTCTCATAAAGTTTTTCTTAAAAATAGTGGAGATGTCTATAAGTTAAAGGAGATGAAAGAGAAATTAGATGATGAATACTCTCTTAATTCAAACGCCTTAACTATCGAAGAAACATTATTTCAATTAGTGGACGCCGCTAGTGTTGGTATGGAAGTGTTTCTAGTTATCTCCTTAGTGGGTACGATGATGATAATTGGCATCATTTCTTTTGCATCTTATAACGAAGACATAAAAGAATCAGCGGTTTTGTTAAGTTTAGGCGCTAAAAGGGACGATGTTGCAGCCCTATATCTATTCGAGAATTTCTTATTAGGTATTATCTCTCTAGTCTTATCTTTTATTATTACTACTTTTATAGAAAAGCCGCTTAATTCATTAATTAAACATTTCACGACTCTTATCGATATCGTGGATATACCTTTTAAATCATTTATGGGTAAACCGTTCTTGTTTCCTTTAATCATTATTGTTTCAGCGCTATTTATTTGCTTAATAGCGACATACCTACCAATTATGTTTTCTAAAAAGATTTCATTAAAGGAGGTGCTTAATACCAATGATTAAAATAGAGAATCTAAATAAAAAATACGGCACACGGGCTGTATTAAAGAGAATAAATCAAGTTTCCTAATCATGGTATTTCCGTGATATATGGTCCTTCTGGATCTGGTAAAACAACATTATTAAACTGCATTGCGGGGTTGATACCATATGAAGGTTCTATTCAAGTTGATAAACAAAATATAGAAGTATTAAGCGATAACGATTTAAGTCAATTAAGACTAAATTCATATGGCTTCGTGTTTCAAGATTTTAAATTGTTTGATAATGAGACAGTGCTCACTAATTTGTTGTTTCCATTAGAAACTTTATATTCATTATCTAAAACAAAGAAGATAAGAAAATGCAAAGACCTGTTAAATCTAGTGGGGTTAGAAAATAAAGAAAAACAAGTTGTTAATAAGTTAAGTGGTGGTGAAAAACAAAGAGTCGCTATTGCTAGAGCGTTAATAAATGACCCTCGTTACATCTTAGCGGACGAACCGACCGGCGCTCTTGATGAACAAAACGGCATCGAGATTATGAATCTATTAAAAAAGATTTCTAGAAAGGCTTTAGTCATCATTGTTTCTCATGATCAAACACTCACAAGAAAATACGCTGATGAAATAGTCAAAATGGACGATGGAGAAATAGCGTCTACTGTGAGACAAAATGCTGATGAAGAAGATTACCATTTACCAGTACTTAAAAATGGTGTTCCTAAAAATAAACCTTCGATACCTGATAGTTTTCTAATCAATCATACATTCCACACGATGAAACAAAAGAAAATCAGAACAGGCATTTGCTACATGATGACTTCTTTAGGTCTCATTGGTGTTGGTCTGGCTTTTGCTTTATCAAATACAATTGGTGATAACATCAAGCAAGCCTATAAAGAAGTAGTCGACGATAATTCAATGGTGGTTTCCTTAAAAGATAAAAGTAGCAGTGTTATAGGACAATACGCCGCTAGTTATTATGAAGTAAAAGATATTAAAGAAACTTATCCAGAATATGTAGAAGATATTGGTGTTACTTATTACTGTAATTTTGAAAAATTTTTCGTAGACACTAATGAGCTAGTAATCGAAAAAGGTAATCGTCGTAGTTCTATTCCAGGTTTCAGTGCGCGTCATATCAATGAATTTGAATGGATTGAAGATATTAAAACAACTGTTTACCCACAACCAGTTGAAAAACTATTAGACGATGAAATAATCATTTCTTTAAATTATTCGACATTAAGAGATATTTGCTTTGAATTACAAATCGAACGCAATATCAATTCGCTAAGTAACTATCTAACGGACAATAAATTAAAAGTTTATTTCAATTTCAATAACTACGAATGGCAGTATAGTGATCAACAGCTTTTACGCATCGTTGGTTTTACTGTAGAAAGTGATTTAAAAATTTATCATAGCAATCATTCCTGGAACGAATATATGCTTGAAGAAAGAATGAGCTTTCCAAGTAATGATGCATTAAGTGTTAAAGATAAAGAACCTTGGGTAATGAAGAAAATATATTACTTGAAAGCCAAAGGAAAAACATATGATTTGCTTAACCTATTAAATGAAGAAAAAGAATTTGATAATTACTTATTCGAAATCGCTAATGAAACATATTATCCATGGCTATATTATCAAAAGAAAATGGATGATAGAAATCGCATCTTAGTGTTTATGAATACCATTGCCCATATACCTAATTGGCATATTCCTTATATTCTTTCAAACGACAGCAATTTATTAACGCCAGTTATTGGAAATGATTCTGGTTATTTGATCTATCCAGAGACACTAATGATGGGCTTTAGCAAAACAATGTATTTTTCTAAAGATGAAGATCTAATATATGAGATTGTTGATAAGCATACTTCTAAAAACAAAGATGGATTTTATGAAGAAGACTTACCAGATGGCGTTTTAAGTGGTAATTACGCAAAAAGTCTGCAAAACGGCGTTAAGTTTGAAGTATTTAATGAAAAAACCCTGCAAAAAGGCACTGAACCAGTTGGATTAGATGAAATTGTTGTTTCACGTGGTTTTATGGAAAAATGCCATATTAACGATATTGATGAAACTATCTTTATTACTACTCCGAAAAAGGAATTGATTACAAATACAGGTGGAATGATTAGCGATTATGAAGTCGTTTCTTTAAAGGTTACTGGTGTAGTGGATTCTTATAAAAACATCATCTATCATCACAAGAATTGGACTAAGCTATTTTACCAATGCAAAATCGGTATCAGTGCTTATGAATTACAAACCACAACATTAGCCTTTTCTCTTAAAAATTCGAAGGATGTTAATAATAGTATTTCTTTATTTAAAAAAGCCTTTCCAGATTACAATGTTGTTAACCCTCTTTCTGATGTAAATGAAAGTGTCGATACTGTTTGTTTTTATATCACAATTGTGCTCATTGTTTTCTCTTTCATTGCCACATTGATATCTGTCTTATTATTAACAATTTGTAACTATCTCTACATCCTTGAAGGCAAGAAAGAAATAGCCTTAGCAAGATGCATTGGCGTTAATAAAAAGGAAAGCAAAAAGTTTCTATATTATCATTCTATTATTCAGTGCCTTCTATCATTTGCAGTTGCTAGTGTTGAACTGCTTTTTATAACTGTCGTGGCCAATATGGAAATAGGTACTGCGCTTAATGCTGGATTCCATTTTTCCTTCAATCCAATTGCTTTTGTTCCAATGCTTATTTTAGCGGTATCTGTAGCGATGATTTCTAGTTTTGTGATGAGTAGAAGAATTAATAAAATTAATCCGATTGACGCACTTAAACAATAAAACAAATAATATTTTGTTTTGTAATTTTTCTTTTTTCCCTTATAATAGGTAGCGCACTAAAAGAGGAAAACATTATTATGGGATTAAAAGCAGGCATTGTTGGTTTACCAAATGTGGGAAAGTCTACGTTATTTAACGCAATTACTAACTCACACGTTGAAGCAGCCAACTATCCATTTGCCACAATCAACCCAAATACTGGCGTTGTTAACGTTCCTGATGAAAGATTAGATTTCTTAACAAATATTTTCAAACCAGAAAGAAAGATTCCAGCTACTGTGGAATTCACTGATATCGCTGGTTTAGTCAAAGGCGCATCAAATGGTGAAGGCTTAGGAAATAAATTCTTAGCTAACATTCGTGAATGCGACGCTATTGTCGAAGTGGTTCGCTGCTTTGATAATGCTGATATTGTTCACGTTGAGGAATCTGTCGATCCAATCAGAGACATCGAAATTATTAATTTAGAACTCGTCATGGCGGACTTAGATACCGTCATGAAACGTATTGAAAAGAGTGAATCAAAAGCAAGAATTGCTAAAGATAAAGAAGCCATTTATGAAATGGGTCTTTTAAATCCACTCAAAGAAACACTTGAACAAGGTTTACCTGCTAGAAAAGCAAAACTAACCGAAGATCAAGTAGCGTACTGCAAAATCAATTATCATCTTCTTACAGATAAACCAATTATCTATGTTGCTAATGTCGGTGAGAACGATTTAATGGATTTAGATAACTGCAAATATTATCAAGATGTTTTGAAATACGCTCTTGGAGAAGGCAATCAAGTCATTCCGGTCTCCGCTCAAATTGAAAGCGACTTATCCGAATTAAGCGAAGAAGAAAGAAAAGAATATTTAGCAGAACTCAATGTTAAAGAATCTGGCTTAGAAAAAGTTATCAAGGCCACATATAAGTTGCTTAACTTATCAACATTCTTTACTGTCGGTGCGGATGAATGCCGTGCTTGGACTTTTAAAAACAATATGTCAGCGCCTGAATGTGCTGGTGTAATTCATACAGATTTCCAAAAAGGTTTCATTTGTGCGGAAGTATATCCATATGAAGCCATTCATGAACTTGGAAGTGAACACGCTGTTAAAGAAGCGGGAAAGATTAGAACAGAAGGTAAAGGATATTATCCAAAAGATGGCGATATCATGTTCTTCCGTTTTAATGTGAAAAAGTAATATGAGAGTGGGCTTTTCTAGTGATATACATAGACTAGTTAGTGGTCGTCGACTCATGCTCTCTGGTGTGCATGTGCCATATGAATTAGGCGAGCTTGCACATAGTGATGGGGATGTTGTTTATCATGCCGCTAGTGAAGCGATTTTAGGCGCATTAGCGTTAGGTGATTTAGGAAAGCATTTCCCAGGAACACCTGAATATAAAGACATTGATTCATCAATCATTGTCAAAAGAGTTGTCGAAATGATGAACGAAAAAGATTATGAAATAAACAATATCGACATCTCTATAACATTAGAAAAACCAAAGCTTGCTCCATTTATTGTGGAAATGCGTCAAAACTTAGCGTTATTATTAAATACTTCAATAGACAATGTTTCCATTAAAGCGGGAACAAACGAAGGCATTGACGATATCGGTAGTGGCCTCGCCGTTAAAGCGGACGCCATTGTCATGCTTAAAAAGAGAGGGGAATAAAATGGACATTATTGAAAATCTCAAACTTAAAATACAAGCTGCCGTTTTAGCCCTTGGTCAAGAAGTTAACTTAAACGACATCATTATCGAGAAGAGCAAAGATGAAGCTCATGGTGATTATGCAACTAACGCCGCCATGAAATTTTCTAGATTATTTGCTAAAGCTCCACGTGATGTTGCAAACATGATTATTGGTCAAATTAACATGGACGGTATCGATAAAGTCGAAATCGCTGGTCCAGGTTTTATCAACTTCTTTATGAAGCATGATTCCTTGCAAGCGTTCGTTAGTAAGATCATTAGCGAAGAAGATAACTATGGTCGTTCACCAAAGAAAAACTTCAAAGTTAACGTTGAATTTGTCAGCGCTAATCCAACTGGTTTATTACACGTTGGTACCGCTAGAGGTGCAGCGATTGGTGATAGCATTTCTCGTATTTTAGATTTCGCTGGTTATGATGTCACCAAAGAATACTATATTAATGACGCTGGTAGCCAAATTACTAATCTTGCCTTATCTATTCAAGCAAGATACAAAGGCTTATTTGGTATCGAAGAAGAAATCCCAGCGGATGGTTATGCTGGTCATGATATTTATGAAATCGCTGAATCAATTAAAAATGAAATCGGCGATGAAGCATTAAAGATGGAAGACGCCATTCCTTTCTTTAAAGAAAAAGGCGTTAAGATTGAACTCGATAGAATTATTAAAGACTTAGATTTGTTCAGAGTTAAATTCGATGTTTTCTCTTCAGAGAAAGCTATTAGAAGCGATAACGCTATCGAAAAGGAACTCGAATTCCTCAAGAAATATACTTACAAGCAAGATGACGCTTTATATTTAAAGACATCTGATTTTATCGATGATAAAGATCGTGTCGTTCAAAAGAGCAATGGTGACTACACCTATTTCTTACCTGATATTTGCTATCACGTTAATAAATTGTCTCGTGGTTTCGACGCTCTTATCGATGTGTTAGGTGCTGACCATCACGGCTATATCAATAGAATGAAATCTGCATTAATGATGCATGGTTACAAAGAAGATATTCTCCATGTTGAATTAATCCAAATGGTGAGATTCTTAAAGGATGGTCAAGAATACAAAGCTAGCAAAAGAAGAGGGGACGCTATCACATTAAGAGATGTTTGTGAAGAAGTTGGTGTTGATGCTATGCGCTATTTCTTTGCAATGCGTGCGCCATCATCTCACTTAGATTTCGATATGGATTTAGCTAAAGAACAAAGCTCAAATAACCCTGTTTATTATGCTCAATATGCTCATGCAAGATTATGTTCTATCCTCGAACAAGGTAAGGACATTCCTTTTGATGAAAGTGCTAAATTATTAAATCAACCATCAGAAATGGCTTTATTAAAACATCTAGCGGATTTTGCTAATGTCGTTAACGATGCCGCTAAAGATAAAGCCCCATATAAGATTACTAACTACGTTCATACATTAGCGGAACTAGTTCACGCTTTCTATAATGAATGCCGTGTTATTGATCAAAGCAATAAAGAACTCAGTGGTTCACGTCTTGCTTTAGTTAAAGCAAGTAAAATAGTGTTAAAGAATGCGCTTGCCCTTGTCGGTGTCAGCGCTCCAATACATATGTAGGGAGGACATTTTTATGTCAAAATCATTATTAGAATACGCTTACGATTACGTAAGCCAACAAACCCAACCAAGCAAGTTTGCGGACATTTGGGCCTATTGCATTAAAGAAGCAGGCTTAAATGATGAAGAAGCAACTGCTAAAGTTTCAAGATTCTACACAAACTTAATGCTTGATGGTCGTTTCGTCACCTTAGGCGAAAATGAATGGGACCTCAGAACACGTCAAAAATTTGAAAAGGTCCACATCGATATGAGTGAAGTGTATTCCGATGTCGAAACTTCTGATGACGATAGTGAAGAAGAAGAGGAAGAAGCAGAATACAATAAACCATTCGAAGAAGAGAAACCTGAAAAAGAAGAAGACTTCGATTCTGATGAAGAAAACGAAGAGTCCGAAGAAGAACTAAAAGAGGATAACGAATTCTAATGTTTGAAGCGATCATCTCCAAGATTGAGCAATATGATTCGATTGTTATATTCGGTCATCTCAACCCAGATGGTGATTGTTATGGCAGTCAAATTGCTCTAAGAAATATTTTAAAAGCAAAGTACCCAACAAAAAGTGTCTACGCTGTTGGTAGTGGGTTAAAAAAGTTTTTTGATATTCTCGGTGAAATGGACTTTGTTTCCGATGAAATTATTACTAAGTCTTTAGCTATTGTTGTAGACAGTAATGACTTAGGAAGATTAGAAGATCAAAGAGCGCACAGCGCCCTAGACTTTGCTAAGATTGACCACCATATCGATAACTTTACTTTTAAAGAAGGTCCTGAAGTAATTGATGATAAGGCTACTTCAACATGCGAATTAATATATAAATTCGCTAAAGAAAATAAATTCGAAATTGATTTTATTTCCGCTAGTGCCCTTTATCTCGGTATGATGACCGATACTGGTAGATTCCAATTTGCCAACAATTTCGTGCAAATGTTTGATATCGTCAGTGACCTTTGTAAATTAGGTGTCGATCCAATTTTACTTAACAAAACAAACAACATGGTGCCTGAAAAGACACTTAGTATTAAGAAATTTGTTTACAACCATACAACTATTAGAAACGATGGTATCGTCTATGCCTTTGCCTCTAAAAAAGATAGAGACGAATTAGGCGTAACATCCGCTCAAATATGCTCTAATACCTCATTAATCAGTTACGTAATCGACCATCCAATTTGGTTTGTTGCGTCTGAAACAGATAATGGTGGTATGCAATGCGAATTACGCAGCAGTATGTTTGATGTCCAAAAAATCGCTACCTATTTCGGTGGAGGTGGGCACACATTTGCTGCCGGTTTTACAGTCAAACAATTTAAGGAAGGAATCCTTGAAGAACTAATTGAACTATGCGCTAAAACAATTAGGAAAGGCGGAATCTAATATGTGGGAAGAACAACTAAACGCTGCTATTGAAGCAGGTGTCAAAGCTATTGATGGTATTCTTAAGATTTATAACAGTGATTTCTCAGTGGAGATTAAAGATGATAATTCACCAGTTACACTCGCTGATAAAAACGCTGATAAAGTGATCAGAGAATATTTACATGAAAAATATCCTGAATATGCTTTCCTTACTGAAGAAAGTGAAGATGATCCAAAAAGATTAGAAAATGACTTTGTTTGGATTGTTGATCCAGTCGATGGCACAAAAGACTTTGTTGCTAGAGATGGTGGATTTACCACAAACATTGCGCTTGCTTATAAACACGAAGCAGTCGTCGGTGTAGTTGTTGTTCCATTAACTGGTGAAGTCTACTTCGCCGCTAAAGGATTAGGTGCCTTCTATCGTAAGGATGGAGTGACCAAACGTATACACGTCAACGATAAATTGAACGATTTAACCGTTTATAAGAGTGTCTTCCATTCCAAACCAGAAGAAGAAAAAATGTTCGAAAAACATAAAGACAGAATTGGTAGAATCGAAAAATGGGGTTCTGCTTTAAAACCATGCCGTATCGCTCAAGGATTAGGCGAATTATCTTATCGTCTAAGCGATGGCACAAAAGAATGGGATACCGCTGCTTCACAAGTCATTGTTGAGCAAGCTGGTGGCATCTATCTTAAACCAAATAAGGAACGTATTATGTACAACCGTGTGGATGTACACAACCGCGAAGGATACATTATTTGTAACCGCATTGAAAATTTCTTGTTATAATATATAAAGTTTTCTAAACACATAAGTTGTTAGATAAAATGTTTTTCACGGAGGAAAAAATAATGAAAACAAAATTATTCTCAGTATTAGCTGTTTTTGCTGCGTTAGCATTAACTGCTTGTAATGGTGCCAAAACTTCTAATGCACCTGCTGGTACTAGTGCTAAACCAACATCACAAACAACTTCCAAAGCTCCCTCTTCAAAAGGTCCTGTTTGGGGCGATTGGAAAGTAGTTACACCTGCTACATGTGCAGCTGAAGGTAAAGAAGAACGCACAAATGACCAAGGTGGCAAAGAAGAAAGAAGCATTCCAAAGCTCAAACAACACACATGGACTGCAACAGCTGTTGCTGCTTCAGGCGAAGGCGTCGATTATGAAAATATCGAATGTTCAGTTTGCCATGTTAAGGGTTTAAGAGTTGCCGCTGCTAAAGCTACACTCGATGGTTCTGATAAAGGTGGCGCACCAGAAGGCTGCATCAAACTTAGCAGCAATGGTAATTCAATGTCAGTTGCTATCAATATCCCAGAAGCCAAAACAGGTAAAATTTACCTCACCGGCGCTATGGACTATTGGTATGATGGCAACAATAACAATGAAACAAGAACATTTGCATCAGTCAAGAATTCTGAAAACACCGCTAACTTCAAACTCGAAGTTAACGAAGCTGAAATTGATATGAGTGCTAACTTAAATGTTCCATTTGGTGATATTTTCCCAGAAGAAGCTGGTGAAACAGTTGGCTCTGTGACATATTCACAAATCGGAGATGCTGAAGTTGGTGCAGTTTCATTAAAAGCTGGCCTCAACACCATCAAATTCACACGTGTTGATAGCTATAACTTAGCAGTTAAATACTTCACAGTTGTCTTCGCTGCTTAATTCAAACTAATTAACATAAACGGAATCATCATTCGGTGGTTCCGTTTTTTGTATCACATTTATAAAAATGCTGTATATTAATAAGGTATAAAAGAGGATTTATTATGGAAAAATTTTTAAATGCATTAAGTAAACCTGCAAAATGGATCTTTGTCATTGGTGGCTTCTTCTACGCCGCTTGGTTTGCTATTATGACCGCTACTGGTTTCGGTAACAGTTTTATCTCAGTGATTGCGTCATTAATCATTATGACAATCGGAACAGCTTTACTCGTTGCAGCACCTTTATTAGTTTTATTGAAAAAAGATAATGCTGGAAAGATGGTATTCCTATTCTTATTAGGATACTGGGTTTTAACAACAATCCAAAACTGGCTTGGTACCTCTGCTGGATTAGTCGAATCTAACGATGGTCTTGCTATTGTTGCTGGTATCTTTTCTTTCGTTGCCGGCTTAGGTGTTGTAGCAGTATTAGTGTTAACAGTTTTAGAAATAATCTTAAAGAAACCAGCTTTACGCTTTGTTAGCTTTTTAGTGTTCTTAGGTGTAATCGCTGTTAGCTTTTTAGCGGGTTTATTCTTAGTTATCTTATCTGGCACAAATAATGCTTTCTGGCCAAATGGTGTTCAATTCTTAATTCAATACATGATCTTGCCAATCATCATTTGTTTCGGTTATATCTACTTTATGGGTTTACCTAACCAAAAGTAAAATTAATACAAATTATTCAACTTATACGTGGCCTTTTCTAAAGAAGGTCACTTTTTATTTGTAGTAAAATAGTATAGAATACAAAACTAGAGGTAATCGTTTTATGAAGAAAAAACTATTTTTCGGTTCATTACTTGTGCTCGCTTTAACTATGGCTGGTTGCCAAAAACCTGCTGAAAGCAATGTTCAATCGTCTGATGGACAACCAACAAGTCAACCAAGTGGTGAATCTCAACAAAGTCAACCAAGTGGCGGAACATCACAACAAAGCGACATTCCTGCTCCAGCAGCGGGTGCTTTCGCGTTTGATGATGCACAACTCAACACCGTTCAAGAAATCCATACTGCTAACCAATTAAAGTACTTAAACTTGAATAAAGAGTACTATAGCATGGGTAAATCTGACCTTGATGGCTGTGATGCAATGGGTAATAAAAATGTTTCAACCCCATTACCAGTTAAAGTCAGTTGGAACTTCACACCTGAAACAGGTAAGAAAGTTTCCAAATACGCTTTCATCTTTGGTCAAAAATCTGATTTAAGTGATGGCTATGAACTTTCAACTACATCTAAATCACTTGATATCTATAACTCATTCTTAGGCACCAACTATTTTAAAGTCGTTGCTAAATATTCTGATAATTCAGAAAAAGCATCTGACATTAAAACATTCAAAGTTACTGAAAACGCTCCAAGAAACTTAAACGTTGGTAATCTACCAAACTTCCGTGATATGGGTGGTAGAACAACATATGCCGGTGGTAAAGTTAAACAAGGCTTAATCTATCGTGGTGCGGGTAATAACTTCGACATGAGAGGTACCGCTCCAGATGCAGATGCAAAAGAAGTTTTATTAAATCAATTAAGAGTTAAAACAGAAATCAACGTTGCTAATAGTACTGGTAATAACCTTAACTTAAGCGGCGTTAAAGTTGAAAACGCTTATATGGCTTATGGTGCTGTTCCATATTCCAACTTAGCTAGAAACTCCGTGAGAATTAGACAAATCATGGACATCTTAGCCGATGAAACTAAATACCCTGTCTTCTATCACTGCCGTATCGGCACAGATAGAACTGGTATCACCGGTGTTATGATTGGTGGTTTACTCGGTATTAAATTCAATGAAATCATCCAAGACTATGGTTTCTCAAACTTCGCTCCAATCGATAACCAAAGATATCCAGGCAAAACTCCAGATGATAATGGCGACGATATAAAGAAATACATCGATGAAATTATCGCTTTACCAGGTGAAACATTCCAAGAAAAGACATACCTTGCTCTTCGTATGTTAGGTGTCCCAGCCGCTAAATTAGATACCATTATCAATTTAAATACTGAAGGTGCAAAAGCTAGCATCCCAGAATATTTCAAAGTTGGTGAAGGTAGTGGTTTAACTTCTTCTGCAACAATCAAGAATGCTACAGATTACAAAACACCTGCTTCCTACTATGGTGTTTCCGCTAATGGTACAGTTAGTTACAAAGCTACTTTAACCGGTGGTAATAAAGACGTTATTGCTTACTTAGGCTATACAGGTAGTGTTAGCACAAGTACATCCACAAAATTAGCAAGCTCTCTTACTTTAAAAATCGATGGTGTTGAACAAACAATTAGCAACACCAAGAGTTTATGGCAAGCCGGTTTCGGTTCCACTCAACAAGACAGCAGAATCGGTTACATGTTCAATATTTTAGGTAGTTATGATTTCACAGCGGGCGAACACACAGTTGAACTCACTGTTAAATCCGGCACATTCAATATTGCTTCTATCACTATCGCTGATCGTGGTCCAGCCACAGGTGAAGGTGGTCAAGGTGGTCAAGGTGGTCAAGGCGGTCAAGGTGGCGATACCCCAGCTTCTTCTCCATTAAAAGTTTGGGATGCTGCTGATGTTAAAGCAGGCTTAAGCAACGCTTCCGCTAAGGAAGTTAAAGACACAACAGGCGATGTTCAATTTACAGTCTATAAACTTGGCACAAAGAATGACTACGTTGAATTCAAATACACAGCTACTGAAGCTAAGAAAGTTGTCTTCAATTACACATTCACAACCAAAGCCGGTAATGCTACAAAGACATTCTTCTGGCACCAAGATGCCGCTGTGACAACAGCTGTTAAACATAACGTTTATGTCAATGGCACAAAGATTGATGCTCCAGCAGATAGCAACCCAAGTTTCCAAGACTTTGCTGGTGGTGCTGACAAAGTTATCGAATCTGAAGTTGCTGACAGTGGTGCATTAGCTAATCCTATTACTGTTGCGTTATTCGAATTCGATTTAGTTGCTAACCAAGAAAACGTTATCAAAATTGAATACGTTGGCTCTGGTTATTCAACATATGTCGCTGGTGCGAACCTCACCGTTAAATAATTCAATACAATAACAACAAAACTATAAGACGGCTCTTAGAGTCGTCTTTTTCGTTAATCATCAAAAAATAAAAATAATATAAATACTCTACTTTTCCTATAAATAGGTTTATAATAATTAACGAAAGATAGCAAAAAGTTGAATATTTCGTTCAACTATATGCCCTCAATTCATATTTGTCATTTCTACAGAAAGGATTTTTAAAATGAAAAAGACAAAGATTTTTCTACCTTTGTTAGCCGCTGGCCTAGTTTTAGGTATGGGCTTAACAGCTTGTAATAAACCAGCTGGACAAAGTGGAAGTCAACCAGCATCTCAAGCACAACCAAGCAGTGCACAACAACAAAAAATTAAAGTTTCTGCCGCTGGTGATAAGAAACAACTTCTCATCGGCGAAACAGTCCAATTAAACGCAGACATTGAAGGCGTGAAATGGGAATCATCTGATGCCAAGATCGCCTCAGTCGATGACAAAGGTTTAGTTACCGCCGTTGCATTTGGTGAAGTTACCATCTCTGCAACAAAAGAAGGCTATGCCAAAGGCACAATCGGTCTTACAGTTACTAGACCAGCACCTAATGCCACATTTGATTTAACCACAGCCGCTGATCACTATTCAGCAGATGGTTGGTGGGAACTCTCTGGTGGTATGTTCGCTATGCAAACCATCAATGGTTGGAACCCAATTGCTCAACAATCTTCTTGGGGTCAACAATCTGAAGAACCAGCTGAAACATTTATCGGTGGCTTCGGTCAAGGTGATAAAGAAACAGTTAAATTTACATCAAGTAAAGCCGTTAAAGGCGAATTAGTCTTAAATATGGGTAACAGCAACGCTGTGACATTAAAAGAAGTCATGAGCGTTAAACTCAATGGCAAAGCAGTTAATATTGACGCTATTGAACTTGAAGATCATCCAGGTGACTGGGGTAGTTCCCTTGAATTTGGTGAAGTCTCTTTAGGTCAATTAGATATCGCTGCTTCCAATACATTAGAATTTGAATTCTTAGCAGGCACAAATATCTTCTTAAACGAATTAGTTGTTTATGCAGGTGATGCAAAAGTTGAATTAACAGCACCAGCCGCTAAAGAACAAATTGAAGTCGTTGAAGCTGAATTAGAAGTTATTGAAGGTCAAACAGTGAGCATCCAAGTCAAGAACAACCTTGCTGGTGTCTCATATGCTTCCGTCGATGAAGCAACCGCCACAGTTAGTGACAAAGGTGTTGTTACAGGTGTTGCTAAAGGCATCACAAATATTACAGTTAAGAAAGACGGTATGTACTCTGTGAGAGTTAAAATTACCGTTAAACCAGCACCAGTTGCCGGTCAAATCTTAGTTGAAGCTGAATCCGCTGAAGAATTACAAGGCGAAGAAAAACCAGCTGGTGTCAACGTTAGCGAAGACGGTGGCATGTCTGGTGGTAACACAGTCCATAGTGGCAGTGCTTACATCATGATCTTCGGTGCTGAAGGTGAAATTACACTCACATATAAATTCAATGCTAGCAAAGCAGGAAAAATGGGATTATCAGTCGTCGGTAGTGCTCCAATGAGCATGGGTGGCGAAGCTGCTCCATATGTTATTAAAGAGTCTATGGGTATCAAATTAAACGGCGCTGATGTTACAGCCTCTGAAGAAGCCGTTCTTGAAGCCGCTCAAGGTTTCGGTGGCGAAATGTCCGAAGCTTTCATTGCTGCTGTTGATGTTGTCAAAGGTGAAAATACATTAGTGATTACACTTTCTGAGACATATCCAAGTTTAGACGTCTTCAAATTATCAGAACTTAAATAGCTCTTCCGAGTAGTCATTACTCTCCCCCAAAGGATTTGGGTTCGCCCAGATCCTTTTTTCTTGCTTTTCATTTTGTTTAATTAAATTATTGTGACAAAATAAAGCCATAGAGGTTTCAAATATGAAAAATTTTAAATTACACAATGGTGTTGAAGCGCCATCTTTAGCCTATGGTACATGGTTAATTAAAAATGAGAATGCCGCTAACTGCGTGAAGATGGCATTAGAAGCTGGTTATCGTCATATCGATACTGCTCAAGCCTATGGCAACGAAGAAGGCGTTGGAGAAGGTATTAGACAATCTGGTTTAAAAAGAGAAGAAGTCTTTATCACCTCTAAAGTAAAAGCGGAAATTAAATCATATAAAAAAGCCAAGGCTTCTATTGATGAATCATTAAGAAAATTAGGTGTTGATTATATCGATTTAATGCTTATTCACTGCCCACAACCTTGGGCCTTATATAGAGGACCGTTTAAATATTACAAACAAAACATTCAAGTTTGGAAGGCAATGGAAGAAGCATACAAAGAAGGCAAATTAAGAGCAATTGGTGTTTCCAATTTCTTGATCAAAGACCTTCAAAACATCATGAATAACTGTGAAATTAAACCAATGGCGAATCAAATTCTTTTACACATTGGAGAAACCCCTGTTGACGTTATCAAATTCTGTCAAGAAAATGACATTGTCGTGGAAGCTTATTCCCCAATTGCCCATGGTCGTGCGATTAATGATAAGAAGATTCAAGCAATGGCGAAGAAATACAATGTTTCCGTGCCACAGTTATGTATTAAATACACATTACAATTAGATACAATTTCTATTCCAAAAGCATCAAGCAAAGCACATATTGAAGATAATATGAAACTTGATTTTGAAATCAAAGAAGAAGATATGGTTGAATTAATGAAACTCAATCGTATCGATTATGGTGCGGATGCTTTCTGGCCTGTCTTTAACAAGAAAAAACAAGGATAAATAATTGCTTAAATAACAATTATTATTGATTGCCAATCTAACAAGAGTAAAATATTGGCGAGGATTTAGTTATGGAAGAAATCAGTAATTTCATTAAAACAATCATGGAAAAGGATTTGGAAGAAGGTCGCGTTGATCACATCGTGACAAGATTCCCTCCTGAACCAAACGCTTATTTACACATTGGTCACGCTAGAGCAGTTATCAATGACTTTGAACTCGCTAAAGCATTCGGTGGCTACACAAATTTAAGATTTGATGACACTAACCCTGTTAACGAAGGCGCGGAATATGTCCAAGCTATTATTAACGATATTAAATGGTTAGGTTATGAACCAAAAAACATCTTCTTTGGTAGTGACTATTTTGAAGAACAATACAATAGAGCCGTTCTTTTAATCAAAAAAGGTTTAGCGTACGTTGATGATTTAAACGCTGATCAAATTACTGAATACCGTGGTACATTAACTGAACCTGGTAAAGATTCTCCATATAGAAATAGATCAATTGAAGAAAACTTAAAATTATTCCAAGAAATGCGTGAAGGCAAATACGGTAATGGTGAAAAAACATTAAGAGCTAAAATCGATATGGCTTCACCAAATATCAATATGCGTGACCCAGTCATGTATCGTATTTTACACGTCCCACATCATAGACAAGGCAATAAGTGGTGCATTTACCCAATGTATGATTTCGCTCATCCATTACAAGACGCTCTTGAAGGTGTCACCCACTCATTATGTTCATTAGAATTTGATAACCATCGTCCTTTATATGATTGGTTTGTTGAAAAATGTGAAATGCCACATGTCCCACATCAATATGAATGGGGCAGATTAAATATTACAAATACAGTGATGTCAAAAAGATATCTCCGTCAATTAGTTGATGGTGGTTATGTCACTGGTTATGATGACCCACGTATGCCAACACTCGTTGGTTTAAAGAGAAAAGGCTTAACTCCAGAAGCTATTAGAAACTTCATTCTTTATACTGGTTTATCAAGAATCAACAGCACCACAAACGCGGAAAACCTTGATAATTTCCTTAGAGAAGAATTAAAACTTAAAGCTACTCGTCCAATGGCAGTCTTAAATCCATTAAAAGTCGTTATTGATAACTATCCAGAAGATAAGATCGAATATTGTGACGCTGTTAACAATATGGAAAACGAAGAACTCGGCCATCGTCAAATCGCTTTTGGTAAATATCTCTATATTGAAAAAGAAGACTTCATTGAAGAAAAACCAAACCGTAAATGGAAAAGATTATCTGTTGGTGATGAAGTCCGCTTAATGCACGCTTATTTCATTAAATGTAATAGTGTAGTGAAAAATGAAAATGGCAACATTACTGAAATCCACTGCACATATGATCCAGAAACAAAATCTGGAAGTGGTTTTGAAGGTCGTAAACCAAATGGTACAATCCATTACGTTGAAGCCACTACAGCTTTAAAAGCCACATTCAATTTATATGAACCATTAGTGTTCGATGAAACAGAAGAAACTAAAGGTCAATCCTTCATCGAAAGATTAAATCCAAACTCCTGGATTAAATTAGAAGGATATGTTGAAGCATCATTAAAAGATACCAAACCATTAGACCATTTCCAATTCATTAGAACTGGCTATTATTGCACTGATAAAGAGTCCACAAAAGACCGTTTAGTGTTCAATAGAACATGTCCTTTAAAGTCCTCTTTTAACTAAAATTTTGGTCCTTTACTTACATTAAATTTAAAAAAATGACATAATATATATGTATATGTCAGGTTTTAATGTAAACGATGAAGTTATTCATTGTCGTGAAGGTTTAGCGACCATTATTGGGAGCAAAGAAATGAACGGCAAAAACTATTTTTTGGTGCGCGCAAATCGGGTAAGCGGCGAAACTTGCTATGTTCCTGTTGATTCTGCTAATAGTATTATCCGTGAAATTATGGACGAAAAAGAGGCAGATAAACTATTACGTTTCATTAAGACAATTGATAAGGATTTTAATACAAATACTAAGCAAAGAAGAGATGCTTATAAGAAAAGATTATCTTCCGGTGATGTAAAAGATATCGCTTATTTATATCGTCAATTATATTTCTATCATGCAATCGGTGGGGAAAATAATGACGAGATCAAACTCGGACCAGTTGATTTAGACATGCTTGGCTATGCTTCTAATATGTTGCTTGATGAATTAACGATTTCTTATAACCAATCAAGAGAGAAGATTGCTCACTTTGTCGAACAAAGAATAGAACAATTATAATTTAACCCACTTAATTATTTCATTATAAAGTGAATCTATATCAGCGATAGTTGTGTCGTTTGGACACAATTTTTTCATTTCTTCTTTAGTGCGATAGCCATAATTAACTAATAAATAAGGAAGATTAGCGTTAGTGGCGCTGTCTTTATCAACGTCAGTGTCACCAACATATAAACATTCTTCTTTATTAAGATTATTTTCTTTAATTATTTTATTAATAAGATATGGATCTGGCTTTTTTGGATGATCTAAATATGAGCCTTGAATGATGTCAAAACAGTTAGGAAATTCTTTATTAATAATCTTATTTACTAAATCATTATCTTTATTAGAAACAACTGCGAAAGAGACTTTACCTTTTAGTTTGTTTTCTAACATTTCTTTCATTCCTTTATAAGGATGAGTATAGTCATCATAATGTTCTAAATAGTATTTTTTAAAAACATCAAAAACTTTCTTTCTTTCATCGTCATTTAGCGAGGACGGTGTGCATCTTTTAATTAAGACAGTTGTGCCGTTTCCAATAGCTTTTCTGACGAATTCAAGGTCCTTTTCTGGCAAATTAAAACAATTTAACGCGTGATTTACAGCGTTTTTAAGATCCACTAATGTATCTAGTAATGTGCCATCAAGGTCAAAAATAACAGTTTTCATTATTTAATATGGTTTATAACGTTAATTACATCTTCATTAAAGACTAAATCACACATATTATCGTATTGTGTAGACTCTTTATTAATAACAACTAAATAGCGGCCTTTGAAGTAACGGATAAAACCAGCTGCAGGATATACTTTTAAAGATGTTCCAATTACAATCATGACATCGCAAGTCATAATCGCATTGATTGATCTGCTAATGATATCTTCATCTAAAGATTCTTCATATAAAACAACATTAGGTTTAATGATACCACCGCATTTATCACAGTGTGGGACACCTTTAGAATTCATAACATAATCTAAACCAAATAGACGTCCACATTTAGTGCAAAAGTTTTGGTGAATAGTGCCATGTAATTCATAAACCATCTTTGAACCAGCTTTTTGGTGAAGCCCATCAATGTTTTGAGTAACTACAATAACATTTTTACCCTTCTTTTCTAAATCAGCAAAGTATTTATGAGCGGCATTAGGTTGTGCTTTTGAGTAGCACATTTTGTCCTTATAAAACTCGTAAAATTCCTCAGTGTATTGTTTGAAGAAAGAATGAGAAATAATCTCTTCTGGCGATGCTTGGAATTTTGTTTTTTGATTGTAAATACCATCAGCGCTTCTAAAATCGGGAATGCCACTTGGTACAGAAATACCCGCTCCTGTAAAGACAACTATCTGACGTGCTTCTTGAATAATTTTTTGTAATGCTTCGTATTTGTTTTCCATGCCATTATGATAGCAAGAAAGATGAAATTTGTGCATACCTAACGTTAATTATTGCTATATCAAAAGAAATGTGGGAAAAACACTGTCTTATGTGTATAATACCCATGAGACAGTTACTGAAGTATATTTAACATCATATGGGCAAATTAAAATACACATTGACATATATACTCTTTTGGTTCGCTATTATTTTCTCTTGTATGCTAGCGGAGAACTTTGCGTTCTTCTCTAGTGATCATATGGGTGGAATGAATAACGATTCTTTAATTATGCTTTCGTTATTTGTGATCTTTGTTTTAGCGTTTTATTTCTTCTTGGAACACAAAAAGAACAAAGTTACTTTCGATAAGATATTGCTACCAATTATTATCGCTTTTGGTCTTATATCAATCGTTACAATCTGGTGGCAAGGTCCAAGAGTGTTTGATAATGAATGGAGATTTTTAAGGGCAACTGTTTCTTTCTCTCCCGAAGAAAAGCTTTCCTATTCATTACAAATTGTTGCTTGGTGCGCAGTTTTATATGGTCTACTATTCACCTTTAATCGCTTCTCTCTATCTAAAAAACTAATTAGGTGGTTGCCGTTTGTTTATGTTGTTGGGATATTAGTGTGTAGCTTTATCGACATCATTATCGAATTTAATGACATTGTGATGATAGTAACTAGATCAAGCGAATACACTAAAGATGGCATGGCCTTCATCATCTATAACAGTAATGTATGGGCAATGTTACTTTTAGTTGGTTTGATATCATGCGTAATAATGAATCTCCGCAAATTCAATCTGTTCTATTTTATTGCTATGATTCATCTCTTCTTCATGATTATTCTTTCTTCCTCATCCACATCGACATTTGTTGGCTTCAGTGTCATTGTTCTATATACGGTATTTGAGATATTGTCCATTTACAAGAAAAACAAAAAGAAATCGATTATTCTTCTAACTGCTTTCTTAGGATCTATTATTGTTGGTTATTTATCAATTCTTATTTTGGCGAAATTAAATGTCCCAATAGCCGCTAGTTTCTATGATTTTATTGAACGTAAAATTTTGCTTAAAGACTACAGCACTTTAACATCAAGAAGAGCGATATGGTCATCAGTTTTCCATCTATTAATTAATGATCCAGTTGATTTTATGTTTGGCTGCGGATATAAAACAGGAAACATTATATTTGCTAATTATTACGAAATAGTGCAATCAGGCTTTGCCGCTAGAAGTGCGCATGACGGAATATTTGAAATATTATTAAGGCATGGTGTAGTTGGCTTATTATTCTATGTTTCTGCCTTTATTCCATTTGTCATTGGCGTTGTTAAATTAGTAAAGCAAAAACAATACCGTATCGCCTTTATTCATTCTTTATGCCTACTTGCGGTATTCGGTCACAGTATCTCAGAATCAACACTGTTTTTCACTCCAAATATCCAGGGCATGTATTTAACAATTGTTTTCTATTTGCCTGTCATGAGATACACAAAAGATAAATATTATAACGAATTAGAAGAAGAACTAAATAATCAACAAATAAGCGATATGGTAGCGAATAAAGAAATGATTTGCCAATTCATTAGCGCAATGATTATGGGCTTAATCGTAGCCTTTATTTCCACATTTACTACATCTTATATATTGACGAATAGTGGTGCACTTCTCGCTTATTTTATTATCTTAGGTGTGCTCTTAATCGCTTTGTTTATAGTTCCAATTATCGTTTCTATTCATGGTAAGAAAACAATAAACATTATGCCCACTAACGAGCACTTATTTGTTTTACTACTAACACTAGTAATTGGTATGCTCAGTGGAGCTATTTTACAGTTCATTTTTACATTCGACTTATTTTCCACTTTACTATTTACATTATTTGTTTTCGTTTTATATCTTTTTGCGTTACATTTGTTGAATGAGAAAAACAATTACTTGTTATTCTCGTTCTTTAATAGTAAGTTTAGTAAATTGATAAGAAATAATGACGATGAGGTAGAGCGATGAGCAAGGAAGAAACAGGCATTAAAATCATTACCAGTAACAAGAAGGCTCACTTCAATTATTTTCTTAGTGAATTCACTGAATGTGGTCTTGTTTTAAAAGGCACTGAAATTAAATCACTCAGAACCCATGGTTGTTCCTTAAATGATTCATACATCGTTATTAGAAGTGGAGAGATGGAAGTTCTTAACATGCACGTCAATCCATACGATAAAGGCAACATCTTTAACCATGATCCTTTAAGAACTAGAAAGTTATTACTTCACAAAAAGGAAATTAAATGGTTTGAAGAAAAGATTAAACGCGATGGTTATACAATTGTTCCTACTCGTGTCTATCTTAAAAAAGGTAAAGCTAAAATCGAAATCGCTTTAGCTAAAGGTAAAAAGCTTTACGACAAGAGAGAGACAATTAAACAAAGAGATATTAAACGCAGCATTAGGAATGGAGAAGACTAGTATGAGCAAAATTGATTTAAAAACATATTTCGAAAAAGTTGGTCATGGTGAATACCAACGTGAAAACTTTGACTCTTTCCTTAACAAAGTCAATTTTTCTTATAAGATTCCTTCTATTCATATTGCTGGTAGTAATGGTAAAGGTAGCACCGCTAACTATTTAGCTAATATCTATCGTGCTCAAGGCTATAAAGTCGGTTTATTTACTTCTCCATATTTAGAAATCGTTAATGAAATGATCAACGTTAATGGACAAAACATTAGCGATGAAGAAATGGTGGAAATCATTGAACACAATGCTAAACTCATTGATAAATATTCTTTATCTCCATTCGAGATTCAAACATTTATCGCTTTTACTTATTTTGAAAAACAGAAGTGTGATATCGCGATTATTGAATGTGGTATGGGTGGTGAAATCGACGCCACAAATATCTTTACTCCAATCGCTTCTGTCATCACCTCAATTAGTCTAGAACATACTGCTTTCTTAGGACGTTCTATTTGTGAAATCGCTTATCAAAAAGCAGGCATTATTAAAAGAGAAGTTCCTGTTATTACAGGCATTTTAGATGAAGAAGCTATTAACACAATCGTGGAAGTTTCAAAGGAAAATAACTCACAACTTTCAGTAGCGGTCGAACCTGCAAAAGTAGTGTATGAAAATAATGGCTTCAATTTTGCTTATGGTACACTTGATAATCTAAGAATTAATTCCGCGGCAACATATTCTTTAAAAGACGCTTGTATCGCTTTAGAAGTTGTTAATAAACTTAATGATCTTTTCAATGTCAGTGAACAATCTATCAAAGAAGGATTAGCTAATACATATATGCCAGTAAGAATGGAAATATTAAAAGAAAAGCCACTTCTTATTGTCGATGGTTCTCATAATCCTGAAGGCGTCAATAACCTTGTAAAATCTTTGCAAAACGTCGCTCAAAATCGTGAAATACATGTTTTATTCGCTTGTTTTAGAGATAAAAACATTGAAAGAATGATTGCTTATTTAGGTGAATATAGTAAAGACATTACTTTAACAACATTCCCACATGAAAGAGCAAGAACAGAAGAGGAATTCTTCTTATATATGGAAGACTATGCATTCAAAGAAGACGCTATTGCTGCACTTAAAGAATTGATGGAAAAATATCCTGATGATTGCATTTTAGTTACTGGCTCTTTAGCATTCGCTGCTTACATCAAACAAAACCTACAATAGAGGTTAATATGAAATTTAGATTAATTAAGACAAATATCTCCCCAATTAAAAAGATTTGCCTTGCGGGTTTATTCATGGCGTTAACTGTCATTTTACAAAAAGTAGTGGCGGTTAATTATTTAGCTTTTGCCCCTTTTGCTCGCCTTTCTTTTGGTGGTCCAGCACTCATCATGTTTGCCTCGGTTTTACTTGGTCCAATTTATGGTGCGCTAGTGGGCATGGGTAGTGACTTACTTGGCTATCTAATTTTCGATCCTCGTACCTATCCGCCTTTCTTACAAATCACAGCGATCTACACTTTGCTAGGATTTATTTCTTATTTTGTTTTCTCGTTTGTGTTTTCATTGAAAAGTAAGAAATTAATTCTTGGAATTGAGATTGCTTCTTTCTCTTTGATTTGGGTCGCGGTTGTCTTATTCATTCTTTTTTCTAACATTTATGACACACCTCTATTTGCAAAAATTCTTATCCCAGTTGTTTCTGGATTAATATTTATTGGACTAATTCTCTTTTCCATTTTCTACAAAGGGAAAGATGAAAATCCTTTAATTAGTCCTTTGCATATTTGTTTCGCATCTTTCTTATGTGATTTCTTTGTGATTCTATTATTCGGTTCGGTCATGAAAGCTTGGGCTTTTGGCTTTGCTTCATTTCCCGCGATTATTCTCATTCAAGCATTAACAATGTTTTTCAACGTCATGCTTGATACGATGTTTATTTCAACATTCCAAAGATTCACCAAGAATGATTTTGTGAGAGGTAATTTATGAGCGAAGAAAGAAAAGATGAAGAATTAGAACCAACTGAATCCTATCCAATCGACCACAAAAGAGAAACGATTCATTTTCCTTGGGCGATAGCGATTATCATGGGCGTTTTGATGGTGCTTATTATCGCTTGCTTCATCATAATCAAGGTGTTGGAACACTGATGATGAGCGATTATTTTCGTGTAAAGATAATTAAAATTTCTTTACAAAAAAATACAGGAGTGATAAGTTATTAAAAGTTAATTGTGATAGGGGGGTTAAAGATGAGAGAAAAAGTTCTTTTGATTTGCGAAGAGTGCCTCTCACGAAACTACACAACCACAATTAAAAAGGAAGGTGCAAAAAACCTTCAAATCAAAAAATTCTGTAAGCGTTGTAATAAGATGACGCTTCATAAGATTAGTAAATAAGGAGGTCTTCTCATGGGTGTGAAGAAATTTACTCAAGACGTTATCAAAGAAGGCAAACGTGTTCGTTGGCCTAAGAGAGATGTTTTAGTGCCTGCAATTATTGTCGTTGTTATTATCGCGGCTATTACTGGCCTACTCTTAATGGGAGAAGATGCTTTAGGTAAGAGCTTGATTGATGTTCTTAAGAACACATTCAACAAATAAGGAGGATTACTATGGCAGACGAAATTAAATTCACAGATAGTACTACTGATTTAAGTGAAGGCGAATCCTCTAATGTCACATTAGGTGAAAAAGCTTGGTACGTTGTTAATACTTATTCCACACACGAAAACAAAGTCAAAGAAAACTTAAAACGTCGTGTTGAATCAATGGGCTTACAAGACTTAATCTTCCGTATCATTGTCGCGGAACAAGAAGTCCCAGTGATGAAAGATGGTGTTCCAACAGAAAAAACCAGAATGAAAAATCTCTATCCTGGTTATGTCTTCGTTGAAATGATCATGACTGACTATGCGTGGTATGTTGTACGTAATACTCCAGGTGTTACTGGCTTCGTCGGTTCCTCTGGTAAAGGTACAAAACCATTCCCAGTTCCTCGTGAACAAATTGAACCAGTTCTTAAGAGAATGGGTGAAATCGACGCTGATATGTTCGATCGTTACAGTGTTGATGATTACGTCAGAGTTATCCATGGTCCATTAGAAGGCACCGAAGGTCGTATTCTTTCCATCAATCGTGATACCAAAGTCGTTGAACTTGAAACAATCTTCTTTGGTAGATCAACTAAAGTGGAAGTCGACTTCTCTGAAATTGATAAAATCTAAGTTTGTTAATAACAAGCAACAAAAAACCAACTCGCTGACCGAGTTGGTTTTACTTTTGTCTAAACTATGCAGCTTTTCTTTTCTTCTTTAAGCCGTTGATGGCTTCACGGAAGTTTCTAATTTCTTTAGTACCGCCGACAACGAAGATGGTGTCATCTGGTAATAATGAGTCATTACCACCAGGAACGAAAGAACGGCCGTTACGAACGATTAAGACGACGTTAACGCCATATTTATCTTTAGATGATAAATCTTTCAATTGTTCAGGGACATAAGCGCTATTAACGACGATAGAAACAACTGAGAACTTATCGTTAAGTTTATAGAAGTCTTTAAAGTCTTCATTACCTAATCTATTAGCAAGGGCAACACCCGCTGCTTTTTGTGGCATGATGACTTCAGTAGCGCCTAACTTTTTCATAATTGGCATGTAGTAAGCATCATCAACACGAACGATGATTGATTTAACACCAAATTCTTTAAGAATAACTGTGGTTAAAATACTAGCTTCAATATGTGAACCGAAAGCGACAATAGCGGCGTCAACATCTTTAACACCAAGCTCTTTTAACGCTTCTTCATCTGTACTATTAGCAACAGCGACAGTAGGAAGTAAAACACTAACTTTCTTGACCGCTTCTTCATCACTATCAATAGCGATAACGTCCATGCCGTTTTCTACTAACTCTTCAACGACACTAATACCGAATTGGCCTAAACCGATAACTGCGAATGATTTTTTAGCCATAAAAGAATTCTCCTTATCCGATTAAAATATCTTCCTCAACAAAACTATAATGCACATTGGCTTTTTTGTCTAAATTATTTTGGAATAATTGGAAAAATGTCATTGGTCCTAAATGACCTAACAACATTAAGAAACATAAAACTATTTTTGCCCCAACTGTTAAGAAAGGCTCGACACCAGTATAGAAACCAACATTAGCGAAGAATGAGAAAGCAGAGAACAAATAAATACTCGCTAATTGATTATCTAATTCTGGATTCATTGTGTAACCCTTCAATTCAGTGACGCCAAATAGAGTAATTAAAACAAACGATAAGATAATGATGGTCACAACGATAAAGACCAAGCTCATACTCTTAGCGATAATATCATCAGAGAAGTTACGCTTAAACACAGCGATACGCTTGCCTCTAAAGTAAGAAAGAATAGATACGATAATAATGAAAATAGTGGTGACCTTAATACCACCCGCTGTTGAAAGTGGTGAACCACCAATGAACATCATGACACCACAAATAATTCTTCCTGGTAAAGAGATCTCTGCTTGTGGATAAACGCTATATCCAGCGGTTCTACAATTGATAACAGTCATCACCACTTGGAAGAGATTCATTGGGTTATCTTTCTTTAATCCATCAGTTAAGAATAAGGCTGCGGACATAGTGACAATTAATACACCCGCCATTGTTAAAACCATCTTAGAAAATGATGTCCATCTGCGTGGTGATTTACGTTCAAAAACAGCGTCGATAATGACTAAGAAAGAGATACCACCAAGCAATGATAAAATCGCATTGTAAATATTGAAATAGTAGTATAACCAATTATCCGCTAAAATCGCGCCACCATTATTAGTGAACAATCCACCAATTAAAGAATTCGTGGAACTGAATAAATCAAAGCCAGCGTTATTAAAAGATGAGATGGAATGGAATAAGGAATAAGCAAATGCTTTTGGTAAATCGTTAGGGAAGAGCTGTAAAAACACTGGTATTCCAAGACCAAAACCTAAAACTTCACAAACAGCGGTGATAATAATTAAACGTCTCACGAATCTCACAATTTCACCAAGGTTGTTAAAGGCAATAGCTTGTGAAATTAAAAGACGATCACGGAATTGTATCTTTCTTCTAAAAATGCTAAATAAGAAGGTTAATATTGTTACGATGCCTAAACCACCGATTTGCACTAAGATAATGACCACTGTTTGGCCAACGCCATTAAGCGTGTTGACTAAGCCTTCAGGATAAGTGGTTAGACCAGTTAAACTCATCGCCGAAAGAGAAGTAAAAAATGCATCAAGATATGTACCAACATGACACCATTCGTTTTTTGAATTGTCTCTAAAAACAAAAGGCATCGAAAGAATAAAAGATCCGATGAGCACAATTCCCATGAATGAGATAATGAGCATTAAATATGGGTTTAATTTTCTAGTTTTACGAATCATATTTCTGCTTTCTTGCTGCCGATATAATACACTTTGTGTCTATAAAAGTCAAACAAAAACAAATCATTAATGATTTGCAATTATAATTTTTGTTCATGCTAAAACTTATTTATTAAAAAGTGCTTGCAACGTACATACGTATTTTGATAGTATATATGAGCATGTTGTCTTGCGCCATGAGAGAGCGCAAGCGCACGTGTGAAACAGTACGTTCCGTGGAAGAGTGGCGATCACTCAAAAATACCACGGCACTGACAAATCTACAAAAGGAGGAAAGTCAAGTGAAGAAAATCGCAAAAGTCGTGAAGATGGAACTTCCTGGCGGTGAAGCAAAGCCAGGTCCAAAACTCGCTTCTGCTGGTGTCAACATGGGTAAATTCTGTACAGACTTTAACGCCAAGACCGCCGACAGAAAAGGTGAAATCGTTCCTGTT
>CACYSA010000015.1 GCA_902777015.1 uncultured Erysipelotrichaceae bacterium
TTTTACCTATATTAATAGCAATATCTATAGTTTTTTTGTGTTATTTTTTGTCAAATTCATCTCCCAACTATAGAGGTATCCATCAACAAAGTCGATGTGGGGTCTTCTTTGACATTATGATAAATTAATTTAGTGGAATTGCCATTTAAACGCGGACTACCGTTAATGATTAAAACTCTCATATGATTAAAACAAAAGGACTCTTACGAGCCCTTGTGCTTATTAAAGTGATTTGATGAAATTATGAACAGCGTTTGGATCATACCAGTTACCATTATCGAATGGGAAGGAATGATCTAAGGCAATACCACTGTCATTTTGTGTATATTTGCCGTTTATTTTATAGCACATATCATAATGGCTTGATAAATTGAAGAATGTACCAAGTCCATCATAGAAGACACCAACTGGGGAAGTGCCACCACCACTTGTTTCACCAATAATCTTAGCACCGGCATCTTTAGCTAAGCCAGGTAAGCAGTTACCACAAGAGAATGAGAAACCACTAGTTAAGAAATAGAAATTGAATTTACCTTTATATGTATCATCGGCTTCACCATATTTACCATCACCGTTAAGGTCAACTTTGTAGTGATATTCCTTAATAGCACCATTATAGGAATCTTTAATGGCGTAGATTGGATCATCACTGAAGAAAGCTGATAAGAATGGTAAGGTAGCGATTTCACCACCACCATTTGTGGTCAAATCAATAACAACGTTCTTAACTACTTTAGAATTCTTATTAATAAGGTCTAAGACTTTAAATGCTGTAGCAAAACCTTTAGTTGTGGATGTGATTAGGTTTCCTCTGGTGATAATATTGTAGTTTTCTTCTTCAACATTAAGTCCTTCTGGGAATAATTCCGCCATATTTTGAATTTCAGGAGCATTATTTGCGAAAACATTAAATGAAATGATTGCGGTTTCTTTATCTTTAGAGAACTTAATGCCTTGATAGAAGTTTGGATCTTCTGGATTAGCGTCATCTGGAGATAATTCTTTAGCCTTATCCATTCTAGCTTTCATATATTTATTGCTTAATTCACCAAGCTTTTTAACTCTTGGGCCAACTGAAGATTCTTTATATTCTTTGATTTTGTCTAAATCCGCAAAGCTGGAGAATGGTGTCATATTGTTATATGAACTATGGCCATCATCGACATAACCAATTAATTTAGCGAAAGCTTTGTTATATTCGTCAGGAATGTTGGATTTAAGTCCTTCATCAACACCAGCTTGTTTAAAGAATTCAGTCGCGTCTTTATAGCCTTTAATGTCTTTTAAACCGTAATTTGTGTCAAATACAAAGCGCACGACATCGTAGTTATACTTACTGAGTTCTTTAGAAATCTTAGAAGATAAGAATCTTGTTTGGTCTAAATGGATTTGATATGTACCAAGACCACCAACGTTATCTGAAACTTCGACTTTTAACATCTCGCCTTCTTTTTTCCAAGTGTATGTATATTCAGATTCAACATCACTTGTAGAGGCGCTTGGATCTAATTTGTTACCTTTGCAAAGCATGGAATAACCAGAGCCACCTTCGTTTAAAACTAAGTATTTGGTATAGTCTTCCATTTCTTTATCGCTGCCTTCTTTTAATTTCTTTGTGGTGAATTCAAATTGATAGGCAACACCAGCGGCTTTTTCTTTACTTGGTTCATATAAACCAGAAAGACCTTGGAAATAACCATTAGAAGAATAGATTAAAGAGGCAAGGAAGCCACTATCTGATAAGTTACTGTAGTAATCTTTGCCGTTATATGCAAGGTCAAGGCTCACATCTCTAAATAAGACTTTTGTAAATGCTTCTAAAGGAACATAGCAATTGTTTTTATCAATGACGATATCAAAATTATATTTACCAAAATCAAATGTATCGTATTCTTGAACGGCACTGCCATCTTCCATATATTGTTTGGTCTTTTCGCTCTCTTTGATGGATTTACCGCGGTAATTACAATAATCACCTGTTAAATCATTATTAGTTACTAAAACTGGAGAAGCAAAAGATTGACTATTTTTAACTTTGATAATGTCTTTTTTAGCGTCGATAATGAATTCGCCTTTCTTATCAAGAGTATATAAGTGATACCCGTCTTCTTTGTTTTCTGCGATAAATCCTGGGGCCACTAATGTTGATAAAGTAGCATCAACCGCTTTAGCGAGTTCGCTAACTTCAACATATGGGACATCACCTTTCTTACTATGATGATAAGTTGGTAACTGTTCTATAAGAATGTTTTTCTCTAACATTGGTAAAGGTTGTGTCGGATTATTTGGATCAGGCTTTGGTGTACCAATTAATCTACTGTTAGCGTCGAATAGTTTAATAGAGGCTGCGCCACCACCATTATTACATGACGCTAGTACCACCAATGAAAGAGGTAATACTAATAATAATTTTCTTGTTTTCATATGCATCTCCCTTTTAAATACAATAGAAAATCTCTTTGTGATTTCATTTTAGCAAATGAATTATCACAAAAGTGCCACACTCATAAAAAACCACCCATTTTACTGGGTGGTAATGAATTATCTTCTGGAACTACTTGATGATGTAGATCTTCTTGTCTTAGTGACTCTACGATATAAGAAGATATCTTTTCTAACACTGATATGGAAGGAATTGTCTCTAACGTAGTTAGCAGCGCCATATTGGAATCTCACTGCTTTATTAGTTCTTCTCATAGCAAGCATGATTGCCGTTGAGGAGATAAGACCAATAACGATACCAACAATTAATGGAACTAATAACTCCTGAATGATAGCGAAGAATATACCAAATAATGCTCCACCGATAAGTAAGAAGAACAATAAATAGAATAAGATAAATTTAGGTACTGAAATTGGTAAATTACCTGCTACTTTACCTGTTTGTCCGTTAACAGCAAACATATATTGTTTTTCTTTCCATTTGGTGCTTAATAACCAGACTGGATATAAAGCGTAACTGGCTTTTGTGTTGGATAATTGGATATTTGAATCTTGAACTGAAAGATTGGAATATCCATGGACATCATTCATAAACGCTTGAATTGTGCCGTCACGGAATCTTTCTGTTGCGCGATTAAATGTCACTTCTTTATCAACGTCATATCTGTCCGCAGCAATACCCGCTAAATAAGCGACATTGAATTCTTCAGCTTGTGAGAAATCATATGGTTCAATGGATTCCATGAGTTTATCTTCCATTTTAGAAGAACCATCAACTGGGACATGGTCGAAAGCAATACAGCCACCACGAACGATAGAATAATATCTAGTCTCACGATAGTTATAATTAGAATCAGACCAAGTTCTTGTTGTTTCACCTTTGAATCTTACTTTGCCATCAACATCAGCATCGAAAATCCAAAATGGAACATATAATGATTTGATTTCTTCAATGACATTTTCTTTAGAGAAACTACCTGGTAACAAAGGTTTCTTTTTGAAGAATTTCTTTAAATCTGCAACCACTGCTTCTTTGTCATTTTTAAATGGAATGACATAGTTTGGCTTTAAGTCACCAGATAATTGTTTAGACACTAATAAGTTATTGCCACAATAAGGACATTTTGTGGATGTAGTTGTGTCTTCAACAATAATTTCACCACCACAAGAATCACAGGAATAAATCTTCATTCCTTTCATTTCTTCGTTGGTGTATTCTTGCACTCTTGATTCATCCCAAGCGGTTTCATCTTGTTTATCGCTTGATAAATCATCAGTGTATTCTTTTAAATCATCTGCGGTGAACTGGGAATCACAATAAGGACAGACAATATTTTGTGTTTTATTGTCAAATTCTAAAGTGCCACCACAGCATGGACATTTTAATTGTAAATTTGGCATAGAATACTCCTTAAAGGATTATTTTTTATCTAAATCGTTAATTGGATCTCCACATTCTGGACAGAATTTAGGAACATTGTTTGGATCTTTTGGTTCCCAACCGCATTTATTACATTTAATGCCACCGGCTGCTGGTCTTGGTTTGCCACAGTTAGCGCAGAATTTACCGTTATTCACGGTACCGCATTCACATGTCCAACCAGCTGCTTCTTCAGGTTTTTTAGTGCCACATTCTGGGCAGAATTTACCTGTGACTTGTTGGCCACACTTTGGACAAGTCCAAGCACCTTGTGGTTCTGGTTTCTTTTCACCGCATTCTGGGCAGAATTTGCCAGTTGCTTGCGCACCACATTTTGGACATTTCCAGGCGTTAGCGGCTTGTTGTTGTGCTTGTTGTTGTTCGCCCATCTTATAGAAGCTTTGAGCGTTCATACCACCCGCTTGTTGCGCCATATTCATACCATAGAAACCCATGACTGCACCATTTGGGTTAGATGCAGCGTTTTTCATAGCTTCAGCTTGTGCTTCAACTAAAGTTGCACCTGCCATAGAAGCGTTTCTAGCGTAAACATTCTTTCTTTGTAATTCTTTGATTAAGTCTTCATCTTCTTTTGGTAATGTGACAGAACCTAAAGCGATGGAAATGACTTCAATACCACGTAAGGAACCCCATTGTTCATCTAAAGCAGCGTTCATAGCTTTTTCTAAATCAGTGAGGTGAGTAAGAATTTGATTTGGTCTTAATTGAAGTTCAGAAAGTCTACCAAAGGCTGGTTGTAAAGCGTGAACGAATTCGGTTTTTAATTGGGTGTCGATTTGTCCTCTGACATAGTCGCCACTGATGTTGCCACAAACGTTTTGATAGAAAAGGATTGGGTTAGTGATTTTATAAGAATAGACACCATTACAACGGACGGAAACGTCAATATCGATACCAACATTATTATCTACCACTCTGAATGGAACTGGGTTTGGTGTACCAAATTTGTTGTCCATGATTTCTTTTGTATTGAAATAATAGACTCTTTGATCACTACCTGTATCACCACCATAAGTGAAACGTCTACCGATGGTTTTGAATAAACCGATAACTCTTTCACCAAATGAACCAGCGAAGATTGATGATTCAGTTTTGGAATTGAAAGTATACGCACCTGGTTCAGCAGCGAATTCCACTACCTTACCTTGATCAACAATAATCATACATTGTCCATCAGCGACAACGATTGTTGAACCATTAGAGATAATATTTTCACTACCTTTTGTGTTTGATGATTTCTTGGCGTTAACTCTTTTTTGTCCTTTTGAGACTAAGACGTCAACTGGTAAAGCTTCACAGTAGAAGTATTCCTTCCATTGGTCTGCTAAAGTGGAGCTCACTGAGCCCGCAAACGCTTTTATTAAACCCATAATATAGGCCTCCTGTATAACACTATTATTCTAAAGTATATTTTAAGAATTTAAAATACCTAATTCAATAGATTATCAATTTTCAAAATTGTCAAATATTTTCACACTTTTTTAGACTGCAAAAAGCAAAAAAGCCGCTTGATTTGAAGCGACTTTATTGACCATATATCTAAGAAACTATTATTTGAAATTACCGTAATTAGCGACAGCTTCATCAATTGTAATTTCACCTTTACCAACTTGATAGGAGGCTATTCTAATTTGTGTAGCAAGTTGATCTTTAATTCCTAACACTTCTGGAGAGAATGTGCGGTCTGCTGGAATCTTACCAAATGGAGCGTAGACAGGGTCGAATGACATCTTTTTAGTTGGTGTCACTAAACGCTTAGAGGAAGCCATTTCATTTAATTCTTGGTTTCTCACTAAGAAACGCATGAATTCATTAGTCATATCTAAGTTATCACAGCTCTTATTAACGGAGAATTCCACTGATGGACTATCAATGAAATAACCACCTTTATCAGTTACTGGAATTGGATAGAAAGAATAGTCAAATGGTGATTTAACAAACGCTTCGGATTGACTTTCACGCTTTTTAGTGCCAGAAACAGTATCACCAGCGCAAATCATCATTGGGACATCACCTTCAAAGAATCTTAAAATGACTTGGTTGTAGTTATCGGAAATCTTATTGCATTCTTCGAGATTAACGCAGTTATTCTTCACAAGTTGACTGACTTTATCAAGCGCTCCACGCATATATTCACCAGCTTTTTGATCCAAATTATTAGCGAGGGTTAATGCATCTGGATTTTTAGCGAGTTCAGCCACAAATAATGGATACGCTACTGTGTTCATTAGGCAGCTTGATGATGATTGACTAAATCCCATCATTGGACTTTTATAGCCTTTATCAGCAAATGATTTACATACACTAACTAATTCATCCCAAGTGTTTGGAACTTTAAGATTTTCTTTCTTAAATAAATCATTATTTACTAATGTTCCATATGTTCTCGAGAAAACAGGTACCATAAACACTTTGTTTTGAGCGTCACGGTTGATAAGGCTTGGGCGGATGCAATCTAAATTTAGTTTTAAAGAAGCATCTGATAATTCTTCCATATGAGAGATAACGTTATTGTATTTTTCATTACCCATCATCCATGTATATGAGAAGAAAATGTTTGGTTTATCATTACTATCAAGCGTGGTACCTAATGTATTTTTGTAGTCATCTAATTTGACATAACTAAGGTCAACTTTTGGGTAATATTCGTTAAACCTATCGAATTCAGTTTCTAACGCTTCGAAATTGCCATAGTCGCCCACTACTTTGATACTGCATTTTGTGGCTTTGTCTAATGATGGTTCAAACTTTTCGGTTTTCTCCCCACAAGATACTAGTGAGGTAGCCATGATGATGTTAAGTGCTAGATAAAAAAGTTTCTTCATTGTTTCTTTTCCTCCTTAATTCTTCTAATTTCCTTAAGTACGAGTTTAATATCTATTGGTTTTGCTATATGTCCATTCATACCGGCTTCTAAACATTCTGTAATATTTTCAGAGAACGCATCCGCGGTCATAGCAATAATTGGTATCGATGAGGCCCATTGATTATCTAAAGCACGAATTGCTCTAGTGGCATCAAGGCCGTTCATTTCTGGCATTTGAATATCCATGAAGATAAGTAAATAACTTCCTTCTCTTGCTTGTTTCATCTTTTCAACCGCGACACGTCCGTTGATAGCGCGTTCTGTATGGATGCCGTATGAAGAAAGTAAAACTGAAATAATTTCCCAGTTGATATCATTATCTTCTGTAACGAGAATATTTAATCCTTCTAAATCAGCATATTCGTTAACTGCTTCAGCAGATTTAGTTTCTTTTCCAAGAATTTCATTAATCTTTTCGTAGAGCGTTGAACGGAAAAGTGGCTTACTAAGGAATCCACTTGCGCCAGCTTCTTTAGCTTTCTTATCAATATCAGAAAAATCATAAGCGGATATTAATAATGTTGGTGTTTTAGAATCGACTTCATTACGGATACGACGAATTGTTTCCACTCCATCAATATCTGGCATTTTGATATCAACAATAACGATTTGGTAATCTTTTCCTTCGTTATGACGTTGTTTGATCATATCGATAGCTTGTAAACCACCTTTAGCTTGCTCGACATTTAAGCCAAGAGATTTCAAAGTATCAGTCGCGGTTTCTAAAAGTATTTCGTCATCGTCAACAAGTAAAACATCCATTGGATCTAATTTCATATCCACTTTTTGTTGTTCTGCGACAGGAATATCTAAAACCACGGTAAACGTTGTACCTTTACCTTGTTCGCTTTGACAATCAATTGTGCCTTCCATTAAATCCACCATACGTTTAGTAATAGCAAGACCTAGACCTGTACCTTGAATTTTATTCACACGACTATCTGTTTGACGAGAGAATGGTTGATAGATATTAGCCATATATTCAGGGCTCATACCAATACCCGTGTCGGCTACTTTATATGTTAAGCGCACACAACCAGCCTTTGGGCTTTCTTCTTCTTTCATATCAACATAAACACTGCCACCTGGCTCTGTATACTTAATAGCGTTAGACAAAATATTGATATAAATTTGATTAATTCTTAATTGATCAGCGTAAAGATGTTCTTTTTCAATACGATTGATTCTGAATCTAAAGTCAATATTCTTATCTTTAACCATTGGTTGAGATAAATTCATTAAGTTTTCAACTGTTTCAACAATAGAGAATGTTTGTGGCATAAGATTTAATTTACCGCTTTCGACTTTAGATATATCTAAAATATCGTTAATTAATGTTAATAAGTGATTACTGGCTAAAGTAATCTTCCTTAAACTATCACTTACCGTTTTCTTGTTATCGATATTCTTTTCCGCGATTGTGGTAAGGCCAATAATAGCGTTCATTGGAGTACGAATATCATGAGACATGGCTGAAAGGAAGTCGGTCTTCGCTTTATTAGCGGAATCCGCTTCTTTCGCGGTTATTTTTAGTTTCTTGTTGAAATATTGCATCACCGCTATATCGAAAACGAATAAGATTACTAATCCAGAAGAAACAACACCGATTAATAACCAGTTTTGAGTATTAGTAACTAGATTTTTCATTGGCATTAAGCTAACAAGAGACCAACCACCTGTCGCATCGAATGGCGTATGGGCGACGATGCATTGTTCATGACGTGAATTGTACATTTTAAATGAACCGGTTGATGTTGTAATATTGCCAAAGAACTCTTTCGAAGTAGATGGATCAATCTTGTTATATGATTTATAGAATTCAAAGAAACTAGAATTCTTAAAAGAATGACCTTTAATAATATAGTCGCTATTAGCGTCGATAATTGATAATTCAGCAGTCTGGAATTCTTCTTGTGGGAATACCCAAGTTTTCTCTAATTCAGAAGCCGGTAGGACACGAAGTAATATAGCGTCTCTATTATTTCCACCATCATTTAGTTTAATTGAATTGCAGAAAGCGATAGATTGTTCGCCATTAATTGGGTTTGTATAAGCACGAGAAATATTAATATATGTCCCAATTTCATGTATCCAACTTCTATCTTTTAATAAATCCAAATTAGCGTAAGAGACATTATAGTTATCAGTGGTTCCTTGTTTTAATCTTGTTGATAAACCAGTCAAAGTATCAGCGTAAACAATATGGGCAGAAGCGTTTGGTAAAACGTGAGAAATCCTAATAAAGGAGATGGCTTTTTCAATATCCATATCTTCACTATTGATGTAGTGAGCCCAAACATCGCAAATACGTTGCTCACCTTCAAGATAGTTCTCGGTCACGTGTTCCATCGTAATCGTGGTATTTTCAAAATGCGCAATTTGTCTTTTAACTGTTTCCCTACTCTCGAAGGTAGAATAAAGAACCACGAAGGTCAACATGGCGATCATGATGAAGACGTTAACAATGACTACCCAAATTCTTTTCATAAATCACTTTTTGTGATGATTATTATTACCAAATCAATTGTGTAAAAATAAAAGCATCACCACATTAACAATAAGTAAAGGGATTTGATGCCTTGATCAAAATTATTCTCCCTTTTTTATTTGTTGATATTATTTTATCACAAATATCATCACAAATGTGTCACACAAAAACAATAGATTTATCTCTAGTAAAATAATGCATGCATTCGTAAAATATATTTATTCAAAGGGGAGAGATATTTATGGAAAAAGCTTCATCAGTAATGTATACCATCGGAAACTTCTTTACCTGGTTACTCGCTATTGTGAGTATCATCGGTATTGTTTTCTGTGGACTTAATCTTGCTCACGTCAATATTCCAAATGTTGACATCTCAGGATTAACAGTCGGTAATTTAGTCTACTTAAGTATTGTCTTACTCGTAGCCATCATCACAATTGGATTAGCAAGAAGAGCTAAAAAGCAAGGCACAAGTAAAGGATGGGATTTATTATTCCTCATTCTTGGCATTATCGGCGCGAACATTTTCTACTTCTTAGGCGGTTTATTTGGCTTAATTGCAAGAAGAAGATAAATTAACATTAATTAAGAAAAACGGCACTTCATCAAGATGCCGTTTTTTTGTATTTGTTTACCTTAATATTAGCTTTCCCAATGATGACCACATTGTTTGCATGTGCAAACCCACCATTTATGGACAGGACTTGTTTGGCTATAAGCGGATACATTTGTAGAACCGCATTCTGGACATGTAAATGTTGGGGTGCTACAGAATAAGCCACCACTAATAGATTCTAATTGTTCGTCAGTGAGTTGAACGCCTTCTTGTTTAGCGAGAGCAAGTAATTCTTCTTGGCTCTTGCACGCTTTAACTTTAGCGATTTGTTCTTCTGTTAATCCTTTAAATAATTCTTCTTTCATTTTTAAATCTCCCTAACTATATAACTTATTAGCTGACAAAATTTTTAATATCTTCCCAAAGGTTATCGTTAAATTCATGACCACAGTTATTGCAGTAATATTCTTTTGGACCTACACAGTCTTCAACGATGATGTTGCTGCCACATTTTGGACATCTAACTGTATAAGTACCACATCCACCGCTGATAGACGCTAATTGTTCTTCGGTAAGTTCAATGCCTTCTTGTTTAGCAAGCTTAAGTATTTCTTCTTGGTTTTTACAGGCTTTAACCTTTGCGATTTGTTCTTCGGTTAAACCTTTTAATAATTCTCTTTTCATACACAGTTTTCTCCCTCTTTGATACTAATTTAACACAACGTTTGTTACAGAAGTGTCACAAAAAGGCTATTCTTTTTTATAGAACTCTTATTCTCTCCATCTAAATCCGCAGCCTTGGCATTCGAATAGATTACCTTTGCCTTTCACTGCTTTGATGTCGTTGCATCCACATTCTGGGCAATCAAACGGATTGAACCAATCTCCAACGTTAGAAACAACACTACAGGCACCGCCACCACTGATAGCAGTGAGTTGTTCATCAGTTAATTCGATACCTTCCGCTTTAGCTAATTCTAATAATTCTTCACTATTCTTACATGCTTTTGCTTTTGCAATTTGTTCTTTTGTTAAACCCTTTAATAATTCTTTTTTCATTTTCAAAGTTCTCCTATGTTACTTGTATATTATCATGGTGCCTGCCACAAAAGTGCCACAAGAAAAGGCCTCATAAGAGGCCTCATCAATATCCGATATTAGATTACTAGAAAATGTAAAATCTTCCACCACATGCTCTACAGTTACATTCGAATTGATAATCGAATAATACACCTGTTTTTTGTCTTTCTATATCGACATCTTTTGATCCACAATACCAGCAATCTGTTTCTGGTGTTGATTGACAATAGTCTTTACCACCACCAGTAACAGCGTTTAATTGTTCATCAGTAAGTTCAACCCCTTCAGCCTTTGCTAAGGCTAAAAGTTCTTCTGTGGTTTTACAAGCTTTTACTTTAGCGATTTGTTCTTCAGTTAATCCTATCAACATTTCTTTTTTCATATACAAAGTCTCTCCCTTGTTAACTGAATGTTACCATGGTCTTTGTCACAAATGTGCCACATAAAAAACCGCTTTTACACCCAGTCACAATCTTTTGATTTGTTATTGAAGATTTTTATTAACTGTGATTTTGTTGCAATACTTGCATCTATACCAAGCATCACTGACTTTTTCCATACAATGGCTATTTAGACATTCTGGGCATTGCATGTTATCAATCTCATATCTTTCAACGCTTGAGGAATTATAACAACCACCAGAAATTGCGGTTAATTGTTCATCAGTTAATTCAATTCCTTCAGCTTTCGCTAACGCTAATAGTTCATCACTATTTTTACACGCTTTAACTTTTGCGATTTGTTCTTCGGTTAAACCTTTAAGTAATTCTTTTTTCATGATAAGTTTCTCCCTTACTGATTTCATATTATCAAAGTCTTTGCCACAAAAGTGCCACAAAGAAAAGACCTCTATTGATGTCTAATCATGTTTGATAAGTCTTTTTTGAGGCACAATTGTATAAAAACATCATTCCTGATATCAAGGATTTAGGGTGTAGTTCACCTTTTGACAGTGCCTTATTACTTAACTTATTGTGTTTATCTTATAGAGACCACTCGTGTCCACATGCATTACAATGATAAGTTGAGCAACCACTTATTTGATAGTCTGGCAATTTTCTATAATCTTTTGAACCACAGTTTGGACATTTAAAACTCGAGAAACATCCACCGCCATTAACAGCTTCTAATTGATCACTAGTTAATTCGATGCCTTCTTTTTTGGCTAATGATAATAATTCATCTTGGCTTTTACACGCTTTAACTTTTGCGATTTGTTCTTCGGTTAAACCTTTAAGTAATTCTTTTTTCATGCTATGTTCTCCTTTGTTATTTATATTTTACTATTCAGCATCCCATTTATAGCCGCAGTCTCTACATTTGCACTTATAATAATAATCGTTAAAAGTGTATTCATGCTTGAAACTTTCAGTACGAATATTTGTGGAATTACATCTTGGACAATGAGTTGGTTTTTCTGCAGAGTTACATCCACCACCATTGACAGCTTGTAATTGCTCATCATTAAGTTCGATTCCTTCAGCTTTGGCCAAGGCTAGTAATTCTTCATGATTTTTACAAGCTTTAACTTTTGCGACTTGTTCATCAGTTAAACCTTTTAGTAAATCTTTTTTCATTATAAGATTCCTCCCTTGTCGATTTTATCTTATCAAGGTCTTTGTCACAGAAGTGCCACAAGAAAAGGGGCTGTTAGGAAACCTATGAGGTGACTTAGCCCCTAATCTATGCTAAACAAGTCCTTTTGTCATTCGTATTATGCCGTGTTTATAGTTATTCGCGAACAAAAAACCGAGATGTTTCACTCGGCTTACTTTGCATAAAGTGATTTGCTTTTCTTCCTTAATTTAATATTAGTTCATCAAAAACTATTTATTAACAATCCAGACATAACCACAATCTTGACAGGTGTTATTCCACCATTCAGCAATAGAATTTTCGTTATATCTGGTTTTGATTTTCTTAGAACCACATTTTGGGCAGGTAAAGTCTGGTGTGCTTGTGCAGATGCCACCATTAACTGCTTCTAATTGTTCATCGTTAAGCTCGATGCCTTCTTGCTTTGCAAGATCTAAAAGTTCTTCTTGGTTCTTGCACGCTTTCACTTTTGCAATTTGTTCGTCAGTTAAACCTTTCAATAATTCCTTTTTCATACATAAGTCTCCTTTTCAATAATATAGTCAGATATATTAAAAAATATAAAAGATGCGGCCACAGTTTCTACATGTACATTCGAATTGATAATCAAACAATACACCAGTGGATTGTCTTTTAATATTTACATCTTTTGATCCGCAATACATGCAGTCTGACTCTGGTGTGGTTTGGCATTTTCCACCACCGGCAATAACTTGTAATTGTTCATCAGTGAGTTCAACACCTTCTTTTTTAGCTAGCTCTAATAATTCTTCGCTGTTTTTACATGCTTTCACTTTAGCAAATTGTTCTTCAGATAACCCTTTTAATAATTCTTTATTCATATGCAAAACCCTTTTGTTGAATATATCTTATCATGATGGTTGTCACAAATGTGCCACAAGAAAAGACCTCCAAAGAGGCCTAATTTAAGCTGGACAAGTCGTTTTGTCCAATTTTGAATAAGTGACTTTGGACAACGACACATTTATGGTTGTCTGAGGTCAGTTATTCAATTTGGTCTAAAAATTCTCCATTCACAATTATGCCGTACAACTAAGCCTCCGCGAATAAGAAAAAACCGAGATATTTCACTCGGTCACAATAGAATGATTAATGTTTTTACACTGGGGAACTATTATCCGTCCATGTGTAGCCACACTTCTCGCAAGTGTACTTCTTGCCATCTTTTACAGGTTTGTTCGCACCGCATTTTGGACAATCCCATGGATTGATTTTATCGCCAATATCGGAAACAACGCTACAGGCACCTCCACCACTTACAGCGGCAAGTTGTTCATCAGATAATTCAATGCCTTCGGCTTTTGCTAATGCCAATAATTCCTCGTGATTTTTACACGCTTTGACTTTAGCGATTTGTTCTTCAGTTAAACCTTTTAGTAAATCTTGTTTCATAGTCAAAGTTCTCCTTTGTTGATTTTATGTTATCGCAGTAATTGTCACAAAAGTGTCACACAAGAAATAATAAAGTCCAAAGAAAGACCTCCGAAGAGGCCTCATCTATGCTGGATAAGTCAATTTGTCCAATTTTGAATAAGTGACTTTGGACAACGACACATTTTGTAGTTGGTTGAACTCACTTATCCGCTTTTGGACAATTTTGTCTATTCATATTTTGTCGTGTTTGTAGACATTCGCGAACAAAAAACCGAGATATTTCACTCGGCTATAATCATGCGTTTAACAATTATTAATGTGGGAGATAATTATCGTCATATGTCCATTTGTAACCACACTTTTTGCAAATACGTGTGTTACCATCTTTTTTAGGATCGTTAGCGCCACATTTTGGGCAATCATATGGATTGATTTTATCGCCAATATCGGAAACAACGCTGCAGGCACCTCCACCGCTAATGGCGGAGAGTTGTTCGTCAGTTAATTCGATGTTCTCTGCTTTTGCTAACGCTAATAATTCTTCGTGATTTTTACATTGTTTAACTTTAGCGATCTGTTCTTCAGTTAATCCTTTCAATAATTCTTTTTTCATGATCAAAGTTCTCCTTTGTTAGTCGTATCTTATCATGATGGTTGTCACAAATGTGCCACAAGAAAAGACCTCGTAAGAGGCCTAATCTATGCTGGATAAGTCAATTTGTCCAATTTTGAATAAGTGACTTTGGACAACGACACATTTATGTAGTTGTCTAAATCAATTTATTCTGTTTTGTCTGAATCTTCCTATCCATTATTATGTCGTAACGTAACTAGTTCGCGAGCCCCTGAAACGCAAAAAAGATCGAGCCTTGAACCCGACCTTCTATTATGCTTTGTACAATTTTTAAAACTTAAATTCTGTACTTTTCAAATACTCTTCTACATTTGTTTCGTTTAGTTTGCCACCAAGTGCTACAAATGAATTAAGAATATAAACTTTATTTAAAATTTAAAGTATTAAGAACCGTTGTTTCCCCATCTGTCGCGGAAATAATGCAGGCTCTATATTCATTCTTGGTATTCCAGTCGCATAACATAAATTCAACAGTAATTAATCTGCCGTCGCTAAACGCATCATAATCAGCGTATTGTCCGCCACTACTAGCATAGAGATTGAATTCTTTATCGTGGTTTTCATTGCTTAAATAATAATTCGTGGAATACGCGGATTGATTCTTTCTTAAATAACAAGAAGCGACATACACGTTGCACGATAAATCTTGTGTGGCTTGTTTGTTTTTATTTTCAAAGATTTGTTCGAAAGTTAAATTGGTGATAAATGTCGATTTATCGTAATCGTGCTTACCCATGAGATTGGCTACGATTGTAGCTTCATCGATACATGATTGACCAACATTAGGGGAATCGGCTTTTTTAACATGGGTTCTCGTGCCTTTCATAACAACTTCATTTCCAATCGCGATATTGCCGATTGTTTCTTTAGTTGTTCTAACAGCGATAACACCAGTGCCATCGTTGAGATAGAATCCTGTTTGATTGACTAATGAAGACATGACGATGCCTCTAACAGTAACGATTGTGCCATCGCTTAACGCAATCGCATCCTCTACACTGGTAGTGTCAGAAATGTCAACCATTATTACATTAAAGGTCACTACTAATGTTTCAACTTTTCCTTTATATTCTGCTGTTAATGTTAAATTAACTTCTCCAGTCCCCTCTAATAGATGCATCACGAGTTTGCCTTCTTCGTTAGCAAAATTCACCAAACTATCATTATCGGATTCATAAGAAATGGCGACATTTTCAAATGGAATGTATTCATTACTAACACCAGTAAGGAGTTCTAATTCTGGATCGGAATTATATTCTTTTAAGAATTGTCTTGCCCCGTAATACTCTAAAGCGAATTTAGCAATATCTTCATCACTCATAGAGAAGTCTTCAATCTCCATGACTTTGATCGGCATGAGACGATAAACGATTCCTGTTTTAGTGGATTTAGCATTATGAATAGAAACATAAACTGTGCAGATTTTTCCATCATATTTATCTAAATAACTAAAGTCTTTTCCGTTGCATAATGTATACACGTATGAGCCGGTTTCATTATCAAGGTCATTGATATAATAGTTTGTAAAACCACTTCCTAGAGCTTTATTAACAATGGCGGTGACTTTATAGATTTCAGTCGTCACATTATCGGTTAATGGGGTCTCCATTAATTTCTTCATCGTGGTTTCTTTAATCCAATTCTTAATGAATTCTTTATTCTTGCCGAGAGATTCCACGAAGATAGCGTCGGTTAATTGGATACTTCCTTGATATCCGAATTGCTCTGCATATTGAACTTCGGCTTCTAAAATATAATTATCTCTAACACCACCGAGTTTGACTTCTTCTCCGACTTCCACTCTTCCAGCGATCTCAGGACTATAAATATAAATAGATGATGTGTCATCAACTAGGTAAATGCCACTTGGGATTTGCCCATTCGCATATGTGATAGAGGCCACAACACCTTGGACTAATACTTTTGCTCTTTCATCAGCTTGTCTCGCATTGAGAATGCTCATTTCTTGGTAATCTTTAACATCAACTTCTCCTTGATGAGAAACCATTTTAAGAAGCCAAGTTTGTCCCATCTCTGCGTTGCCATCATATGTTTTAAGATAACCATATAAATAAACTTCATCATTCGTGTATGGTTTTTCCGCTAAATCGCAGTATCTTAATTCTCCATCACTTGAATAAACACCATAGATATATAAATCATTCGTGCCATCAGTGATATACATTTCACCAAATGTTGTATTGGTAATGTTTTTAACAAAACCTTTTACATATTGTTTTTCTTCCGTTCCATTTGGACCTGCTTGAACTGCCACTTCAATAGCTTCACTGACAGTTAAATATGTGTGTTTCTCATTTGCAGTAAATGTTGCGGTATATGTCTCATCTTTATATATAGCAGCGACTTCTGGTTCCCAACCATTCCAAGTATAAGTGTAGTTATTATCTTCCTCTTTTGTGGGGGTAGCGCCATCATATGTGGGTATAGACCCTTCTTCGACATCCTCATCGACTTCTAAAACAGCGCCATCATAGTTTTTCCAAGTTACTGTAAAGCCTTTGTTTTGTGCTTCGCTTTGGCTATGAATTTTACTATTAGTGCTTCCGCAAGAAGCCAAAATAAGACCACCGATTAGTAGCCCTAAAGTCCAAAGTCTATTTTTCATAATATATAGCCTCCATATATCTTTTTTCCATTATAGAACAAGGTTTTTTGTTTTTGAATTGGTTTTGAAGTTCTAAGTAATTTGCCATAATTTGGGCCTCCTGAATTTTATGGCTCCATTATGTAACTTTTAGGACGCCAAAAGGTCTCTCCTGAAGGGACAATGAAAACAGACGTTCTTGGCAACTTTATTCAAAAGATAATTAATTAATATATTTATAGGAAAAATGAGTCACGCGACTTGATTATGAGCTAATAGATGACGCTATCGTTCGCAAGGAGGAGGTCGGCGAGTTCGAATCTCGTTGGAGACAACAAAAAAAGACCCCTTAAAAAACCAAAACCCACTCCGAAGAGTGAGTGATGTTGGGGCTTTTCGGCTCCACTATTTCAAGAGTAGTCATCTTTGGACACTTTTGGATAAGTGACTTTGGATAACGACAAATTTAACGCTAATTGGTGGATCCGACGAGGATCGAACTCGCTACCTCATCGTTGCGAACGATGCGCTCTCCCAGGTGAGCTACGGACCCATAGCGTTCTTTATAATATAGATTTTTTAATGAAAAATCAATCAAACATTATAAGCGGAGATATCAATTTGCATTTCTTCTTTAGTATTTCCAGCGTGATGACCTTTAAATGGCTTAAATCCTTTTATCTCACTAGCGGAATATAAAGCATATTCATCATTACTTGTGGCGACGTAATCTCCAATGAATTCCACTGCTTTTGGATTAATGTCACCTTCACCAAACATTTCATCTTTTAGTGCTTGTTCTTTAGTTAATAAAGTGAAATGCTCTCCATAGTATTTATCAAATAATTGTTCAAATTCTTTATTCTTTCCTTCTTTAACAAAGAACGTTGGTGTTCTTTTTTCAAAAGACATTGGATGTCTTAATAAACTATGGATATCTTCATGATCATCAATATTGAAATATTTAACATTAATATGTCCATGGTCCGCAAAAGTTAAGAATAAAGTATCTGGATTTTCTTTACATACACGCTTAACCATATTATTAATTCTTTTAATATATAAATGAATTCTAAAGGCGTCGATTCCTAAATCATGCATTTCATAATCTGGTGAATTGAAATAGAAATAGGCTAAGCATTTATCAACTCCTTTAAGAGTGGAAGTAATACGCTTTTGCAAATCCTTTAATGTCTTTGGACCATCCTGATCAACTGGATATCTTTTAATATCAAAACCATGCACATCTTTATTATTTTCACTAACTAATTGCAAAATCGTTTTAGTTGGTAATTCGTTATTAGCGATATTTGCAGGTTCTAATTTTTCATCAGTGTTATAGTCTTCGTTAGTAAACAAAATAATGTTTCTATGATATTTTTCAAAATATTGAGTCCATGAAATCCAGCCAGTTTCAATTGGATATTTGCCAGTTAAGAAGGCGGTTGTCGCTGCGCTTGTGGTTGGTGGGAAAGTGGAATTAATCGTACACAAATAGTGTTCTCTAATAAAAGATTTTTCTTTTAAATGTTTTCTAATGATATTTTGTCCCATGCCATCAAATAGAATGACTGCGACCTTGTTATGTCCTTTTAATATTTCATCAACTTTCTCTTCGGTTTGATGAAAAGGTTTAACGTTAAAATGCTTTAATAAACTGTTAGAAAAAGTCACTAAATTGTGTTTGTTGTAATTATTCACCACTATCTTCCTCGATTCTCTTTATATCCTCTCCAAGATCATTATTGGTGCTAATGGCTTGGAATTTATTTGTAATTCGACCCACTCTATGGTCGAGTTCTTCTCTTCTTCTACCTGTTTGTTCAAGAGCGTTACTAAATTTGTCCCATTCTCTTCCAAACATTTCAAAGTCTTTTGCTAAACGTTGTAAATGTCTATTAATTTCTTCAGCGTTTTTGCTTCTTTCGACTTCGATTCTCACCATATTAATAGTGACTAAGATAGCCGGTAATGTAGATGGGCTAGTTAAAATAACTTTCTTACTTCTAGCGTATTCCACGACATCTTCTAAATTTTGATGGATAAAGGCAAAGACACCATCATTAGGAATAAACATTAATGCTTCAGGAGCGGTTTTACCTTCGACAATATATTTATCTTTGATAACAGTAATGTGTTTTTTAACAGCATTACCAAATTCTTTTGTTAAACGTTCTTTTTCTTCTGGATTATCTGTTTCAAATATTCTTTGATAGTCTTGGAATGGGAATTTAGAGTCAACGCAGATCATCTTATTTGGTTCAGGCATAAACACTACTGCATCTGCGCGGACATCATCACCGTCTTTAACTTTTCTCATGGTGTATTGTTCTTGATAGCAACCAGTTGTGTCACCAAAAACATTATGAAGAACCATTGATAATTGATATTCACCATATTGACCTCGAGATTGATTGCCTTCTAATACGCCTCTAAGAGAAACAACATCTTTAGATAATTCTTCAATATTCTTTTGCGCGGCATCAATGGCTTGTAATCTTTCTCTCACTTGGGCCATTGTTTCACCGGTCGTTTTAAATCCTTCAGCGAGTTTTTCATCAACTTTTTTATTAATTTCGATTAACTTGGTATCGATTTGCTTGTTCAAAGCGTCAAATCTATTAGCTAATGATTCTGTAATATTCTTTTGGAATCTTTCTAATTTTTCGTTATTAACTTCACTTGATTTACCGTTTTGTTCTAAGACTTTATTCATCTCTTCACTAACGGATAATTTAATATTTACTTTTAATTGTTCGGTTAAAGAATTGAGCTGTTGTTGTAACATGCCAATTTCTTTTAAATCAACCTGTGGTAATTCCACTTTTTGGTTAGATTTTTTGACAATTAAAATGATGGCAATAATAATTGCGATTAAAGCAAGACTAGAAATAATAATGGCGATGATTTCCATAAAGTTAAACCCTCCACACTCATTATAGAGGGTACATCAATATAACAAAAAATAATTTCTTTAAAAAGAAAAAAATAAATATTTCTTAAAAGTTCATGTCAAGACTAATAAGTAATTTTTTTCTTGTGTATAATACATTCACCCATATGAAAACTAGAACAATTGCCGTCATCGATTTGAAAGCTTTTTACTCCTACGTTGAATGCCTTGATCGCAATCTTGACCCATGGAAAACACCACTCGTGGTCGCGGATAAAGATAGAGGCACAAATACGATTGTTTTAAGTGTTTCTCCATTTTTAAAAAAGCATGGTGTTCCTTCTAGATGTAGAATCAAAGAATTACCTAAGAAATATGACTATGTTTACGCTGTTCCAAGAATGGAAAGATATTTAGAAAAAAGCGCAGAAGTAATTGACGTGTTATATCATTTCGTTAGTGAAGAAGATGTCCATGTCTATTCAATTGATGAAGCGTTTGTCGATTTAACTTCTTATTTAGATTATTACAAAAAGACGCCACTTCAGATGGTAACAACAATTATTAATCAGATTAAAGAAGAGACTGATTTACAAGCTACCGCAGGTATTGGTGATAATTTCTTTTTAGCTAAGATTGCTTTAGACATCTACGCTAAAAAGGAAAGAAACGGCATTGCTAGAGTCACCGCGAATGATATCAAAGAAAAACTATGGCCAATTACTCCACTTAATAAAGTTTGGAGCATTGGATCAAGAATGGAAATAAGACTCAATAAAGTTGGTATGTTTACTGTTAAAGATATCGCTTTATCTAATGTTGATTATTTAAGAAGTAAATTTGGTGTCATAGGCGAACAACTTTGGAGGCACGCAAATGGTATCGATGAAGCGGATATTCATGAAAAATATGAACCAAAAGAAAAGAGTTTATCTTTAAGCCAAGTTTTATTTAGAGACTATAACAAAGATGAGGCTATAACCATAATTAGAGAAATGGTTGATACATTATCTACGAGAATGAGAAACGCTAATAAGATGGCGAATGTTGTCGCTATTTATATTGGTTACTCTAAGAATACAGGTGGCTTTGCTAGAAGAAGTACACTACTAGCGCCAACTGATGACAGTGAATTGATATTAAAAGCGATATTAGAAATCTATCAGTTATATATTAAGGATTTACCTATACGCATGATTGGTATAAACTACGGTGCTTTAGTGGACGCAAGCTATCAACAATTAAATATGTTTGAAGATGATAAAGAACAAATTAAACGTCGTAATCTTCAAAAGACCATGGATTTATTACAAACTAAATATGGTAAAAATTCAGTCCTAAGAGCGTCATCTTTATTAGAAGAAAGCACAATTAGAGAAAGAAATGAATTTATAGGAGGACATCGTAAATGAGTGAACGTGGAATGAAAAAATGGGCTCCTTATAAATCATTAAATGAGCAAGATGATTATTTGAAGAAATTGCATCAAAAACAAAGCAAAGTTGAAAGACCAAAGATCTCTTCAGATGAAGCAGAAAATATTAATGAAATATTAGTGAATTATCATGGTGAAGAACTAATCATCACCTATTGGAGAAACGATAAAATCAATACCGTATCTTCTATTTTGAAAAAGATTGATCCAATAAACAAAAAGATTGTCCTCCCGGAAAGAAAGACAATCTATTTCAACGAATTGATTAATATTGAAAGAGTTTAAATAGCCCAAGTACCGTCTTTGAAGATTTGAACTTTTTTACCGTTTTTATCTTCACCGATAATTGATAAATCGCGTGTACCCACCATAAAGTCAACGTGAATCATGGAATCATTGATACCAACTTTTGCTCTTTCTTCCATATTCATGTCTAAAGCACCTGGATATAATTCTGGGAAACCAGCGCCTAAAGCAACGTGGCAGCACGCATTTTCATCAAACAATGTTTCGTAGAATAATAAACCAGTTTGATTAATTGGTGATTCAAAAGGCACTAAAGCAACTTCACCTAACATAGAAGCGCCTTCGTCCATTTTGACCATCTTTTCTAATAAGGCTTGGTTCTTTCTAGCATTAACAGCGCAGACTTTACCGTCCTTAAAGCTAATTGAGAAATCTTCAATTAATTCACCGTTATAAGATAAAGGTTTAGAAGCCACTAATGTGCCTTCGGCTTTGCCTTTCATTGGTGTTGTGAACACTTCTTCACTAGGAATATTTGGATTGAACTGACCTTTATTAGGAGCAACTTCAACACCACCACCCCACTTAATTCCATCGATTAATTCCACTTGGAAATCAGTGCCATTACTTGCTTTATAATAGAGTTTCTTTAAACCTAATTTTTCTAATTTATTTCTTTGTTGAATTAAGAAGTTATTATGGTCGTCCCAGTTCTTCACCGGATCATTGCCATCCACTCTAGATGTCTTTAAAATTGCATCCCATAGTGCCTCAATTCCTTCTTCTTCATTTAATTTTGGGAACATTTTCTTGGCCCAAGCTTTGCCAGGAACAGCAGCAATTGACCATTTATATTTGCCATCAAATGCATCTCTATATTTCTTAATCTTTGGATAGCGTTTCGCCATTGATTTAGTAACTTTGTTTTGGTTAACACCTTTCATAGCGTCTGGGTCATCAGAAATAATGTGAATAACTACTGGCAATTTCTTTACCCAATATTTATATTTAGCAATTTGCATTGGTGAAACATAAGCTAGGTTACCAACTGTTTCATTTTTATACGCTAATTTGCTAACTGGGTCATGATGCCAATAAACTGTGACCTTTTTAGCGCCAGCTTTATAGCATTCTTCCACGACCATTGTGACAAAATCTGGTTGTTCTAAGCCAGCATTAATCCACACTTCATCACCTTTAATAACGTGACCACCTTGGAAAGCGATTAATCTAGCATAATCTCTTAATAATTTTTCTTTCATAAACATTTAATTTCCTTTTGGAAATAATATAATATTATTCGAGGGGTAAATCTATATGAAAAAATTATTTAGCAAATATGTCTGGTTACAACTAATCCTATCAATCCTGTTGTTATTTGGTGGCACATTAACAATTGTCTTCGCTATTAAAGATTACAATAAAGATGGCGCTACCCTTCAAAACGCTTTGAATATTATTGCCGCAGTAATCTTATTCCTATTTGGCGGATTTTCTATTTTAGCATCATTTGTTTTCGAAAGAAAAAGCGCGGTAACATATGGCATTATTTATGGTTCTGCCTCTATTGCGATGGGTGTTCTATTATGTTCACAAGAACTCATCTTATTAAATTATTTAGTCCTTTTACTCGCGATATTCTTTATTGTGGTAGGTTCAATTGAGTTAATTAAGGCTATAGTGATGACAATTAAAGTTAAACCAAAAGTCTATATCCTTATTTTAGCATATGCAATTTCAGTTATATTTATTGCCGGTGGTATTTTATCACTCATCTTTAAAGACAATGTGAAAATGGCATTCTGCGTTATCGCTGGTGTGCTCTTATTCTTATTAGGTGTATATGAATTAGTTATGGGTGTTAAAGAAATGATTGCTCAAGTAAAAGGTGCGCCTGAAAAAGAAGAAAAACACAAAGATAAGAGAAGAAAAAACGAGGAACAAGAAGCTAAACAAGATCCTGTTCAAGAAGAAAAAGTTCCAAAACAAGAAATAAAAGAAATAGATTATACAACAAACAAAATTGAGGAAAAGAAAACGGACGAATAATAATTCGCCCGTTTTTCTTCACCTCTAAGTTACTATTAAGCAGCTTTAGCGGTAATTTCAATAAGGATTGCGATAAAGAAGAACAAGATTGCACAGATAAGAGTCAAAATAGAAACGACTTTTTCTGCGCCTCTTTCTTTAGTCTTAACAAAGACGTTTAAGCCACCACCAGTAATCGCACCAGAAGCACCTTCTGATTTACCACCTTGTAATAAGCACAAGACGATGATGACAATGGCGACAGCCAACATAATCCAGTCATACCAATTTAACATAAGAATTTTCTTCCTTTCTTAATCGCTGATAACAATAATATTCGAATCGCTTAAATAAAGCAAACTTTATTTTCATAAACTGCCTTTAATTTCGAGAATAATATCTCGAAGCTCAGCCGCTCTTTCGAAGTCAAATTCTTTCGCTGCTTGACGCATTTGTTTTTCAAGTTCTTTAACCTTGGCTTCGATTTCTTTTCTACTTCCGTGTTTAGTGATATCCACCATTTCACTAATTTCATCATCACTATTATGGATCGGTGGACGGATTTCTTTAATGATTGTACGTGGGATAATTCCGTATTCGTCATTATAAGCTTCTTGAATACTTCTTCTACGATTAGTTTCATCAATACAGTTTTTCATTGAATCGGTCATTCTATCAGCATACATAACTACTAGGCCATTAGCGTTTCTTGCTGCTCTACCGACAATTTGAATTAATGAGCGGGTACTTCTAAGGAATCCTTCTTTATCCGCATCAAAGATAGAAATTAATGAAACTTCAGGAATATCTAAACCTTCTCTTAATAGGTTAATTCCTACTAGGACATCATATTTACCTTTTCTTAATTGATAAATGATTTCGCTTCTTTCTAAAGTTTTAGTTTCGTGATGCAAATAAACAACTTTAATTCCTTTTTCTTTTAAGTAATTAGTGAGGTCTTCCGCCATACGAATAGTAAGGGTAACCACCATTGTTCTTTCATTTTTAGCAACACGTGTTTTTATTTCGTGAACCAAATCATCAACTTGACCTAAAGTTGGACGAACTTCAATAATTGGATCTAATAATCCAGTTGGTCTAATGATTTGTTCAGCGGATATACCACCCGCTTTATCAAGTTCATAATCACCAGGTGTCGCGCTTGTACAAACAACATATGGCATTAATTTTTCAAATTCATCAAAGTTAAGTGGTCTATTATCTAAAGCGGAAGGTAATCTAAAGCCATATTCCACTAAAGTTTCTTTTCTAGAACGGTCGCCATTGTACATACCTCTTAGCTGTGGGAATGTAACATGCGATTCATCGATAATCATTAAGAAATCTTCTGGGAAATAATCTAATAAACACCAAGGCCTTTCACCTGGTTTTCTTTTATCAATATGTCTTGAATAGTTTTCAATGCCTGGGCACATGCCAAATTCTTGCATGCTTTCCATGTCTTGATTAGTACGCATTTCTAAACGTTCCGCTTCAAGAAGCTTACCGTTATCTTTAAAGAATTTTAATCTTTCTTCTAATTCGGTTTTGATAGTTTCACAAGCTTCTTTAATTCTTTCTCTTGTTGAAGCGTGATCATAAGCTGGGAATATAGGATAAGTATGATACGTATGCTTTATTTCACCAGTTAAGGCATCCATTAAGACAATCTTTTCGACTTCATCACCAAATGTATCAATACGTAATACTTCATTATCAACAAAGTTAGCGGGAACAATTTCAATCACATCTCCCCTAACTCTAAAAGTACCTGGCGCTAAATCGAGATTATTACGTTTATATTGAGCGTCTATTAATTTTTTATAAAAAGTAGGTCTATCTATTTCTTCACCAACACGGATATTAAAAACTAAATTACGATATTCATCTGGATCAGTTAAACCATAGATAGAGGCGACTGACGCCACAATGATTGTGTCTTTTCTTTCTAAAACAGAATTAATCGCGGATGTACGAAGCATTTCAATTTCTTCATTCATCACTGCGTTCTTATCAATATATGTATCACTTTTTGGAATATACGCTTCTGGTTGATAAAAATCGAAGTTAGATACAAAGTATTCAACACGGTTATGTGGAAATAATTCTTGGAATTCAGAATATAATTGGCCCGCTAAAGTTTTATTATGAACTAACACTAATGTAGGCTTTTGCACTCTTTCGATGATGTTAGCCATAGTAAAAGTCTTACCAGTACCAGTAGCGCCCATTAGAACTTGGAATTTTTTACCTCTATTAATGCCTTCAACAAGGGTCTTAATCGCAGTGGGTTGATCACCAGTTGGTTTGAACTTTGAAACTATCTCAAAAAGCTGATTATTTTCCATAAAAGTCCGCAAAACTCCATTATTTTGCCTTATTCCTTGCTTCCATTTGGAGGTAAGAATAGATAAATCCGTCGAGGTTTCCGTTCATCACAGATTGGACATCAACAACTTCATATTCGGTTCTATTATCTTTGACTAAAGTATATGGGCAGAAGACATATGAACGGATTTGGCTGCCCCATTCAATATTCTTCTTTTCACCAACGATAGAGTTGAGTTTATTTTGTCTTTGTTCTAATTCAATCAAATATAATTTACCTTTTAACATCTTCATCGCTGTTTCTTTATTTAATAATTGACTTCTTTCAATCTGACAAGAAACAACAATACCTGTTGGTAAGTGGGTAATTCTCACTGCGGTTTCAACTTTATTGACGTTTTGACCGCCTGCGCCACCTGAACGATATGTATCAATCTTTAAATCAGATTCGTTAATTTGAATATCAATAGAATCGTCTTTAAATTCTGGCACAACGTTTACAGAGGCAAATGATGTATGTCTTCTTTTATTCGCGTCAAAAGGTGATATTCTCACTAAACGATGA
>CACYSA010000016.1 GCA_902777015.1 uncultured Erysipelotrichaceae bacterium
AGGTAAAACCACATTATCAACCGATCCAAAGAGATTATTAATCGGTGATGATGAACACGGCTGGGATGACAATGGTGTCTTCAACCTCGAAGGTGGTTGTTACGCCAAAGTCATTAACTTAGATAAAGAAAGTGAACCAGATATCTACAGAGCTATCCGTAGAGATGCTTTATTAGAAAACGTTACAGTTGACGCCAATGGCAAAATCAACTTCGCTGATAAGAGTGTGACTGAAAATACCCGTGTCAGTTATCCAATCAATCACATTGAAAAGATTGTTAAACCAATTAGCCATGGCCCACACGCTAAAAACGTTATCTTCTTAAGTGCTGATGCCTTCGGTGTCTTACCACCAGTCAGCATCTTAACTCCAGAACAAACACAATATTACTTCTTAAGTGGTTTCACAGCGAAACTCGCTGGTACCGAAAGAGGTATTACAGAACCAACACCAACATTCTCCGCTTGCTTCGGTCAAGCTTTCTTGTGAAGAAGATGAAAGTCAGCGGTGCTAAAGCTTACTTAGTCAACACTGGTTGGAATGGTACAGGCAAACGTATTTCCATTAAAGATACACGTGGTATCATCGACGCTATCTTAGATGGTTCTATCAACAAAGCCCCAACAAAGAAAATCCCAGTCTTTGATTTCGAAGTCCCAACTGAATTACCAGGTGTCGATCCAAAGATCTTAGACCCAAGAGATACATACGCTAACCCAGCTGATTGGGATGCTAAAGCCGCTGATTTAGCTTCTAGATTCGTTAAGAACTTTGTTAAATATGAATCTAACGAAGCTGGTAAAGCCTTAGTTAAAGCGGGCCCAAAAGCTAAATAAGTAAGGAAAAATTATGGGTGTTAAAATTGTTGAAACAGGCCTAAGAGATGGCCATCAATCATTATTCGCCACAAGAATGAACACCGAAGAAGTTCTTTGTGCGAACTCGATCAAGTTGGTTACCACGCCATTGAAATTTGGGGTGGTGCCACATTTGATGCATGTTTAAGATTCTTAAACGAAGATCCATGGGAAAGACTTAGACTTGCTAAAAAAGTTTGCAAGAAAACCAAACTTCAAATGTTATTTCGTGGCCAAAACATTCTCGGTTATCGTCACTACGCTGATGACGTCGTTGAAAAATTCGTTGAAAAATCCATCAAGAATGGTATCGATATCATTCGTATTTTCGATGCTTTAAACGATATCCGTAACTTAGAATGTGCGGTTAAAGCCACTAAGAAATATGGTGGTGAATGCCAAATTGCTTTAAGCTATACAACTTCTCCAGTTCACACTGTTGAATACTACGTTAACTTAGCTAAAGAAATCGAAAAATTAGGTGCTGATAGTATTTGTATTAAAGATATGGCGGGTGTCATGATGCCAACCGCTGCTTATGAATTAATCAGCGCTTTAAAGAAAAACACCAAATTACCAATTGAATTACATTCTCACTGCACTGGTGGTTTGTGTGAAATGACATATTTAAAAGCCATTGAAGCAGGTGTCGATATTGTCGACTGCGCAATCAGCCCATTAAGTGGTGGTACATCACAACCATGTACAGAATCACTTAACTTTGCTCTTCAAGGCACAGAATATGATCCAAAACTTAACGTTGCAATGTTAAATGCTGCCGCTGCTAAATTGGCACCAGTCAAAGCTAAATACATTGCTAATGGTTTATTAAATCCAAAAGTTTTATCCGTCAATGCGAACATTATCAAATACCAAGTTCCTGGCGGTATGTTATCTAACTTAATCAATCAACTTAAGCAACAAGATGCTTCTGATAGATTAGATGAAGTTTTAGCGGAAGTTCCAAATGTCCGTAAGGATATGGGCTATCCTCCACTTGTTACTCCATTATCGCAAATGGTTGGTACACAAGCAGTTTTAAATGTTCTTTCTGGTGAAAGATACAAAATGGTTCCAAAGGAAATCAACGAATATTTACATGGTAGATATGGTAGATCTCCAGCACCAGTTGATGAAGAAATCCGTAGAAAGATTATTGGTGATGACCAAGTCATTACATATCGTCCAGCGGATGACTTAAAACCAGAATTTGAAGAACTTAAGAAACAATACAAAGGCATCGCAAAGAGTGATGAAGACGTCTTATCCATCGCTTTATTCGGTGATGTCGCTATTAAATTTATTGAGCAAAGAAACGAAGATGCAATTCCTACGCTCATTCACGTTGAGGCATAATTTATGTTTTTAGCGGTTTGGACAAATTGGGAATCAATGAACGTTGCTGAGGCACTCTTAGTCGCGGTCATTGCTATATTCATCGTCTTCCTTGTCCTCGCTATTATCATTTTCATTACTTGGTCAATGCAAAAAGGCATGGAGAAAATCGATGCCTCTACAAACATTCTTCCACGTGATGAAAATAAGATTTTAAGCGAAGACGAAAACGCTGTAGTGGCCGCTTTAGTGGCTTCTATGGAGTTCTATCGTGAGACAGGCAAAGAAGTACGTATTGTTTCTATTAAAAGAATTGAGGACTAGTTTATGAAGATTTATAAAATCAAAGTGAACGGTAAATCATACCGTGTGGAACTTGAAGCTATTGAACAAATCGATACTGTTCCATTAGAAGAAAAGAAAAAACAAGAATCTAAAAAGATTATTAATAACGATGGCGCTAAAGAAGTGGTTTCCCCAATCCAAGGCCAAGTTGTTAATATCAAAGTCAAACCAGGTGACAAAGTGCAAAAAGGTGATGTCTTATTAATCATCGAAGCTATGAAACTTGAAAATGAAGTCGTTTCTCCATTTGAAGGCCAAGTAGCGCAAATCTTAGTCACTAAAGGTCAAAACGTGAAAGCTAAGGAAGCAATCATCACTATTGAATAACGGATTACTAATATGGAAAAATTTTGGAATACAATTGTAGCGTTTTTCCAACAATCCGGTATTGCGGGCTTTTTTGCCAACGGAGGATGGCTCAATCTCATCATGATTGTCGTGGCGTGTGTGCTCTTGTTCCTCGCCATCAAGAAAGACTTTGAACCATACCTGCTCTTACCAATTGCGTTTGGTATGTTACTCGTTAACTTACCATATGTTGGTCAAGAAATATTTAATAAAGGCGCGACGGAATATAACGCCATTTCCTTAGCCGCCCAAGTTGGTTTATCACAAGCCCAGAGTCAATATATATTTACTCAACTAGGTGTTGATACAGCGACTACAAAACAATTACATGAATTAGTGATGAAGTCGGACTTCTTATCTGGAGAAGCCTTAACATTAGGTTTCAACAGCACGGTTGTTTCGAACATTGATCACTTATACAACTATGACTATAGCGGTATCTTCGGATTCCTCTACTATGGTGTTAAATGGGGTATTTACCCTTGCTTAATCTTCTTATGTATTGGTGCAACCACTGACTTTGGTCCATTAATCGCTAACAAGAAGACTATGTTATTAGGTGCTGCTGCTCAAATTGGTATCTTTATTACCTTCATTGGTGCGATTGCCTTAGGTAAAAACGGCTTAGGCTGGACACAATTTGATGCACGTATCGCTTCTTCTATCGGTATCATCGGTGGCGCTGATGGCCCAACCGCTATCTTAGTTACAACTAAGTTAGCCCCTGAATATCTATCATCTATTGCCATTGTTGCTTACTCATACATGGCTTTAGTGCCAGTTATTCAACCTCCAATTATTAGACTCTTAACCACTAAAAAGGAAAGAGCTATCAGAATGGATACTCCTAGAGAAGTTTCTAAAACTGAAAAGATTTTATTCCCAATCGTGGTTACTGCAATTACAGTCTTAATCGTTCCAAGTGCGGCACCATTAATTGGTTGCTTAATGCTTGGTAACTTAATTAAAGAATCTGGTGTTGTTCCAAAGATTAGAGATACATTAGCAAATAGCTTAATGTACATCGTCACCATCTTATTAGGTGTCTGCGTTGGTATGACCGCTGATGCACAAACATTCTTAACCTTAGATACAATCCTTATCTTCGTGTTAGGTATTATCGCCTTCTCCGTAGCAACTGCTGCTGGTGTATTAGGTGGTAAGTTAATGTGTGTCTTAACTAAAGGCAAAGTCAACCCAATGATTGGTGCTGCTGGTGTCTCTGCTGTCCCAATGGCGGCTCGTGTCGTTCATAAAGAAGGACTTAGAGAAGATCCAACAAACTTCTTACTCATGCACGCGATGGGTCCAAACGTTGCCGGTGTTATCGGCTCCGCTGTTGCAGCAGGTGTCTTACTCCTCTTATTCGCGTAATAAGAAAACCCGAAAAGCAAAAGTCTTCGCTTAAAGCGGAGGCTTTTTTGTTTTACAATAGTTATATGCAATATAAAGAAATTCATTTTGATGAAATAGATTCCACAAATACGTATCTAAAAAACACTTATCGCTTATTAGATAACTTTACTTTTGCGTCCACTGATTATCAAAGTCATGGCAAAGGTAGAAATGATAGAATTTGGAATAGTGACAAAGGTGAGAATTTAATGTTTTCATTTTTAATTAAAGATGAACCATTATTAAAACTAGCGCCTATTATTTCTCTTTTAAGCGCTGTAGAAGTCGCTAAAGCGTTAGAGACATATAAAATCAAAGATGTCAGCATAAAATGGCCTAATGACGTCATTATTGGTGATAAAAAGGTATGTGGCATTTTAGCGGAAGGTGAATTACCTAATTATCTAGTAGTGGGCATAGGTATAAACGTTAATCAAAAGGTTTTTCCTGAAGGATTAAGAAGACCCGCAACATCTATTTATAATGTTTTAAATAAAGAAATTAGTATTAGTGAACTAAAGGAAAAACTGTTCCCATCAATAGTGAATAACCTGATTAATTTAGATTCTAATAATTATTTGGAATATTTTAGAAATCATAATTATTTACTAAATAGGAGAGTACGTGTATTAGTTAATAACGAAATCTTTATTGGTGAGGTTATCGGTATTGACGATAACTTTTGCTTACAGATACTAAGTCATGATATTCTTTTACACATTGATAGTGGTGAAATAGAAATCTTATGAAATTATTAGGTAAAGAAATAAAAGCAGTGATTCTCGATATGGATGGAACGTTAATTGATTCCACCTCTTTATGGCAAGATATTGACCGTAAATTCTTCGAAAAAAGAGGAATGAAAGTTCCAGAAGAATACGCTCAACATATTGTTCATCTCGGCTTAGAACAAGCTGCGGAATACACTAAAAAGGCATATGGATTTAAAGAATCACCAAAAGAAATCATTGAAGAATGGCATCAAATGTCACTCAATATTTATCAAAACGTTGTGGAATTAAAAGAGGGCGCAATCGCCTTATTAGAATATTTAAGAACCACTGATGTTAAAACAGCAATTGCCACTGCGAACGATGAAACATTATATCGGCCATGCGTTGAAAGATTAGATATTGAAAAATATTTTGATTTTATTGCAGATGTGAGTGTGGTTAAAGAAGGTAAACACAGCGCTAAAATATATCAATATCTTGCTGATAAGATGGGTGCTTTACCAGAAAACACTTTAGTCGTGGAAGATATGCCAACATGTATTAAAACCGCGCATGACGCTGGTTTTATTACTGTGGCAATATATGATAAGAATTCCAGCAAATACGATAATGAAAAGAGATCCAATTCGGACCTCTTCATCAATAACTTAAATGAATTAATCGCCGCCTTAAAGTAGGTCGACGTTGTGCTTTTTAAATTCTTTAATATCTTCTTCTGGCCAATAGGAGGATTGCACTTCTCCGATGTGGATCTTTTTTAATAAATACATACAAAGTCTAGATTGACCAATACCACCGCCTATAGAAAGTGGTAAATCATCGTTTAAGATTGATTGGTGATATGGGAGATTAACTTTACTCATTTCACCCTTGGCTTTTAATTGTTTAATTAAAGAATCTTTATTAACTCTGATACCCATACTGGATATTTCAAAAGCAATTTGTAATGGTTCATACCATAGTAAGATATCCCCGTTTAATTTCCAATCATCATAGTCAGCGGCACGCCCATCATGTGGCTTACCATCTTTTAGATTAGCGCCGATTTGCATTAAGAAGACAACACCATATTCTTTAGCGATAGCGTTTTCTCTTTCTTTTCTAGAGAGATTTGGATATTTAGCTTCTAACTGTTTAGTGGTCACAAAAGTGATATCTTTTGGAAAATCATTAGATAACTCTGGATATTTTTTGATTAATAAGCGATATGTTTTTAAGAAAGCTTTATAAATCTTTTTAACAATGCGCTTTAAAGTCTTAACATTCCTTTCTTCTGGTAAAAGTCTTCTTTCCCAGTCCCATTGGTCAACATATAAGGAATGCATATTGTCAAGATCTTCAAATCTTCTAATCGCGTTCATATCGGTATATAAGCCGTCGATATCATATTTCTTTAAAGCGTATCTTTTCCATTTCGCTAAAGACTGAACGATTTCTAAATCTTGTCCGTTTTCATTAACGATAAAATCAACAGGTTTTTCATAACCGTTTAAGTTATCATTTAAGCCAGTATTTGGTTCTACGAAAAGTGGAGCGGACACTCTCATTAAATCGAGCTCTTTAGCGAGCTCTCTTTCAAATGTATCTTTAATTAATTTAATCGCAATTTGTGTATCCACTAAGTTGAGAATACTGTGATAGTTTTTTGGATAGATGTTGTTTTTCATGCTAGATAATTTCTTTCTTGTTTTTATTTTTATATGTTGTAAATCTGATTTCTAAATCACCATCCATGATAGGGGTACCTTCATCGATGCATTCAAAATCTGGATTCTCATCCAAATTCACAAAGAATACTTCCGCTCCTCCATCAGCGTTGACTTTAGTTAAATATACTTCATCAACATATGGTAATGTTTGTCTATAGATAGAAGCGCCACCAATAACGAATACCGTGTCGCTTGTTTCATATTCTTTCATCTTTCTTAGGAAGTCTTCAAAACTATGAACATTAACGACATCATCATAGTTATGTGTGGGATCTTGAGATAAGACAATATTAGTTCTATTTTTAAGTGGTTTACTACCTGGGAAAGATAATAGTGTATTTTCACCCATACAAACCACATGCCCTTTAGTGGTTTCTCTAAAGAACTTCATGTCTAAAGGTAAAGAGAATAGTAAACCATTTCTCTTACCAATACCGTATTTTTTATCGCAGTTAAGAATTGAAATAATCATATTAGATAGCCACTGGAATCTTTTTGTCTAATGGTTCATATTCATAATCAATGAGTTCGAAGTCTTCCACTTTGAAATCATAGAAGTTTTTAACGTTTGGATTCATTTTTAATTTAGGCGCTTTATGTTGTGGTTTAGCAATAACTTCTTTAACGATATCAACGTGTCTATCATAGATGTGCGCATCAGCGATAACGTGAACAAGTTCACCCGCTTTTAAGCCAGATACTTGGGCAAACATCATTAATAATAATGCGTATTGTAAAACGTTCCAGTTATTCGCGGTTAACATATCGTTACTTCTTTGATTTAAGATGCCGTTTAATGTATCGCCACTGACATTAAATGTCATCGAGTAAGCACATGGATAAAGATTCATTTCGTGCAAATCTTCAAAGTTATAAATATTTGTCATAATTCTTCTTGATTGAGGATTATGCTTTAAGTCATATAAAACTCTATCGACTTGGTCGAATTCACCTTCTGGATAGATAGATTTCTTCGCTAATTGGTAACCATAAGCTTTACCAATGGAACCTTTTTCATCCGCCCAGGAATCCCAAATATGAGATTTTAAATCGTGGATATTATTGGATTTCTTTTGCCAAATCCAAAGCAATTCATCTAAACAGCTTTTGAACGCTGTTCTTCTAATAGTTAAGATTGGTAACTCTTCTTGAAGATTGTATCTATTAACAATACAAAACTTTTTGACTGTATGCGCGGGAGTGCCATCTTCCCAATGTGGTCTGACTTTTAAATCAGTATCCCAAAATCCATTCTCAAGAATGTCTTTCATATTGTTAACAAAAATTTCATCTGCTTTAGACATATCGTTACCTCGCAATGTAAACATTATATGAAAAAATCCCTTATTCTTAAAGAAAAAGAATAAGAAATATAGACCTTGTATAAAAAAGTCAGATAAAGACTTAAAAATTGAAATTTAAAAACTTTTTCTATTATTTTAAATAATATCAAAAGTATTTTATAATATATACACATGTGCGAGAATTTTTATCCAAATAAGAATATCATCGTCGCGGACTTTGATTATCAATCCGCGCTTTTCCTATTTAAAAATGCTCATCCAGAATTAGATATTAAAATCATTTCTCGAAATGACTTAATTAATAAGATCTCTTATTCGTTTTTAAAAGATCCTATTCCTTATTTAATTAATAAAGGTATTGGTTATAAAAAAGCTAAAAAATATTTAGACATCCTTTTGACTGCTGACCACACCAAAAACGAAGAACTCAATAAACTATTTAACGAATTAAATGAAGCGGGATATTTAGTTAAAGATGAGTATGGTGCTTATGAATTAAAAGATAGCCATATCTATTTATTTGAGATGGAACAAGATACCGCTATCATGGAGCTATTAAAAAGAAACAATCTTGAGTTCCGATCACTAAGACTCGAAGGTTTAGAATTAGTTAAAAATAATGCTTATATTAGCCCAAATATCATTTATTTTGAAAATAAGTTTACACAATTCTTTTATATTTTCTCTTGGATAAGAGATAAGGCTATTGATAACGTTAACCAAAAACATCGTATTATCATCAATGGTGATGAAGATATCTTCTATGTCAAAATCATGTCTGATATCTTCAATCTTCCAATATGCTATGTTGAAGAAAGACCATTGTTATCTGTTAAAAGTGTTAAAGCCAAGATTAATGAAATATATCGAAATAAATCTTTTAACTTCAACGAAGATGAACTAGTGGATCAAGACATCAAAGTCTTAAAAGAATTAATTGAGTATTACGACTTAGATAAAAAAGATGACTTCGCTTTTAGCTACGCTAATCTATTAGAAATAGTGGCTTCTAAAAATACTCGTATTCCTAATGGTAATGGGGGCGTTGTCATTACTAATAAATTTGTTTTTGATCCAACGTTCTATACATATGTCACTAATTTTAATTCCGATGCTTTTTATAAGGTGTTTTCGGATGACAATGTTTTGCCTGATGCCATATTAAAAGAGATTGGCTATAACACTTCATATAACAAAACAGCGATGGATAGAAGAAAGAAGAAAAACTTCTTAAGACACAATAACGTCGCGGTTATTTCACGTGTTAAAAAACATCTAAACGATAAAATCTTTGATTCTCCTTTAATTGATGATTTAGGTTGGAAAGACAAGATTAGAGATGAAGAAAAATTAGAATTACCAACGTATACTTCTGAAGCGGCTTATTTACGTAGTTCAATGGAACTTGATAGGTCAGGATTAAAGTTTGATTCTAATGTTTTTAATGCTTACGATCCTTCTTTTAAAGGCATTAATAATGGCAAAGACTTTAGAAAAAAGACTTGGTCAGTAACTGGTTTAGAAACATATGTTAACTGTCCTTTCAAATATTATTTAAGTAATCTCATTCCTTTAAAAAGAAATGATTATTCAAGAAGATTTATCGGCACTTCAATCCATAAAGTATTTGAGAAATTTAATCATGCTGATTTTAATGTTGATCAAGCTTTAAAAGAAGGCGAACTAGCTTATTATGAACAATTTAAAAAAGCTGATATCATTCCTACTCCTAAAGATAAGGCCTATTTAGAAATAGCGCAGTATTGGCTAAGAAAATTTATTAAAGCTTATAGAAAAAATATTGAAGGTATTTCTTTTGATGAACCACCTAAAGATGACTATGAAAAAGATATTTATTTCTCTTTAGAAGATGATAAAAAAGAAACATATAACTTCAGAGGCACTATTGATAAGGTCATTATTTCTGAAGCAAATGGACATAAGTATTATTCAATCGTCGATTATAAAACAGGTATCGAAGAATTTAATCCTCAAGAAGTGTTCTTGGGTAAATCAATTCAAATACCACTTTATTACTATGCGATAAACACTAATATCCAACCAGATTATTACACCAAAGGAGCGGAATTCGGTGGTTTTTATATCCAGCATATTTTCTTCACCACAATTAAGTCTGCTTTAAAGGACGCTAACAAGCCAACAATATCTGAAAAAAGATTAATAAATCAATCACGTCTCGGCGGAATTAGTAAAAATGATGTTTCCTATATTGCTTCTATTGACCCATCAGCATTTAAAAAAGATGGCTCATTAAAAAGTAATGGTGGCTCTCTTTTACAAATCAAACATCAATTTAATGAAGTCGACGGGGAAGAAGAACAAATTATCAATGATTCTTCAATCGGTTTAAATAAATATAACTTTAACGATTTAGTGGAAGACGCCAAAAAGGCAGCTATCCAAACAATTAATAAAATATGTGATGGTGACTTTTCCATTGCCCCAACATCATATTCTTTAAATGAATTTAATATTGAAAGAATTGCATGCAATAACTGTCCATATCGTCCAGTTTGCTATCGCCATATTAGCGATGCTGTTGATTATAGAAAGTTAATTGCTAAGCGTTTTCATAAAGGAGGTAAATAATTATGGGTTTTAACAAAGAACAACAATCCGCAATTGATGCTTCAATTTATGAAGATGTTTTAGTGGCGGCTGGTGCCGGTAGTGGTAAAACTAGAACTCTTTCTGAAAAGGTATACACAGTCGTTGATAGTGGACAAGTCAAACCAAGCGAATTACTAGTGCTCACTTTTACTGATAATGCCGCTCACGAAATGCATGAAAGAATTATCAATACATTTAAAGAAAGAAATAAAAATGATATTGCTGAACAAATGGCGTCTGCCCATATTCAAACATTTGACTCTTTTGCGAGATTCTTAGTTACTTCTTATGCAGATGTTTTAGGCATTTCTTCAAATATTAATTCCGCTAACGCGGATGTGATATCTGCTAAAAAGAGTGTTTATCTTGATGAGATATTTGATGAATATTATCGAGATGAAAACAAATGTCAAAGACTAGTTAAGACATTACGTAAATTCAATATCGCTGGTGATAGAAACACTAAGAAAGTAATTTTAGATTTATATAAACAATTAGAAAAACTCACTCTAGAAAGAAAAGAAGAAATATTAAATCATTACGAAGAACAATTCTTAAGCGAACAATATTTCAATAAGATTATTGATGAATTAGTGACTTCTAGTAAAAACATCATCGTAGACACAATTAAAGAAGCTTATTTCTACGAAAAGAATTATGAAGTTTTAGAAAATGATGACGCTGGAGCTTTCGCTAAATTATTTAATGATAAATCCGTTTTCAATATCGATGTTAAATTATGTAATTTCTCTAATAGTGAAATCAATCAAGAAACATATCAAAGATTAAAGGCTGCTTTAAATCTAACTGGTAATGACTTTATTAAAAAGATACATGATACCGCAAACGATAAATCATTAGCGTTCTCTAAATCTAAAAAGAATCCATCAGGTGATGAAAAAGACAAGGTTGTTAACGATATCTTAAAGAGTGTTTTCAAAAAACTTGATATCGTTTTCACCATCGATGATTTAGATTTAGAAATCAAAAAACTAGTTAGTTTCAAAGACGATATCGTTTTATTACTTGATATTGTTAAGGAATTAAATAAGCGCATTGATGATCATAAACGTATCACTAATTCATTTGAATTTAATGACATCCTTTTAATGGCGGTCTCTTTATTGAGTAATCCGAAATACATTGAAATTACTAAAAAGATTCGTAATCAATTTAAATTCATCATGGTGGATGAATATCAAGACACTAATGATTTCCAAGAAATAATTATTAATAGTTTAATTGAGTCTAAAGAAGATGGCACTCGCGCTCATCTATTCTGTGTTGGCGATGCTAAACAAGCCATTTATGCATTTAGAAATTCTAAAGTCGAATTATTTACCAAAAGACAAGACGAATATAGCAAAGGCCCTGGCCATCAAGTTATCTTAATGCATAAAAATTATCGTTCTGGCAAAGGGTTGTTGAGTGAAATTAATCATATATTTAAGTTCTATATGACACTAAGCCATGGTGGTATTAATTATGCTTTCGCTAATGAAGGATTATTATATGACGACCAATTTGGTCCATATAGCAAATTATCATATGAGCATTTTGGTGTGTCTCGTATTACTTCAGTATCTGGTAAAAATGATGATGCTTTTGGTGATAATAAAAAATGGGAAGCGATGGCCATTGCTAATGATATTCAAAATAAAATCGATAACCATTTCAAAATATATAAAAGAACACCTGATGGTGGCAAATTAGAAGATGTTACTTATGATGACTTTGTAATCATCATGAGAACTGGTAAAGGCTTTGAAGATTATCAAGAAATATTTAAAGACGCTCATATACCTTTGAATAATAAATTAAAAACAGACTTAAAAGAGATTAACGCTATATTGTTATTACAATCTCTTGTCGAATTAATCGTTAATGAAATATGTCATTTAGGTAGTGAAAAAGCATTCTTATTTGCCTCAGTTGCTCGTAGTTATATTTATCAATATGATGACCAAACTATCTACGACATTTTAAAAGATCATGATGAATCTAAGATTGACGATGATCCAATTATGCAAGACGTGCACGATTTTATCGCTGAAAATCAAGATGTCAGTGCGTATGAATTCTTCATTAACATGATTAATTATTTCGGTGTTATTGAGAAATTATTCTATGTTGGTGATGTCGATGACAACATTAGCAAAATTGAATCATTAGGCGCTATCTTATCTTCACAAGAAAAGATGGGTGATTCATTAGAGGAATTCGTTAAATTCTTAAAAGATATTACTGATTATTCATTAAAACTTGATAATGATACTGTCGTGAAGACAGGTAACGCTGTTGATATGATGACAATTCATGCTTCTAAGGGCTTAGAAGAAAAGATTGTTTATTTACCGGTGAGCTTTAATCAAATTACGCAAGGCAATACCGCTGATAAGGCAGACTATTTGTTTGATGAAAAATATGGCATTATTCTTCCTTATTATGATTATGATGAAAATGATGTCGATGATGATGGAAACGTCAAAGACGTTGTTATCGACACTTTACCTAGCGCTTTAATTAAAAACAGCGATAAAGATCCAGAAAGAGATGAACACGTTAGATTATTCTATGTTGCTTTAACTCGAGCGGAAAATATTGTCTATATCGTTGGTGATAAACCTGATGGAGATAATAAAAAGAAAGAAAACCTTTATGGCATGCTTTCTTATCTCCCACATTATCAAAGAATTGATGAAGAATATATCGCTAAAAAGATTAACGAAAAACAAGTTGATTCTAATAAATATAGCCGCTACTTAAAAACAGTGGACGTTATTAAAAACATTGATTTAATGTCTGGTGATGGTTTTGATAATGATTTATATAGCAAATTATTTAATAAATATTACACCGATAAATTAACTAATATCCTTCAACAAGAAATAGAAGATTTATTTAAGCCATTATTTAGAGAATATTATTTAAGATTCGTGAATATGACAAGAGATCCGTCAATGGATGCACTCGTCTATTCGTTATTTAAATATAAAGAAGAAATAAATAGTGTTGAAGAACTAGAAGAATTAGTTAAGAAAGATTCTGATGCTTTAATTGATTTACAAGCTATGCTCAACGAATTCATTAACGCTGTTAAGACAGGTAACTGCGCATATTTTGCTAATAGCCAATCAGTAGCGAAAGTATTAGAAAAAAAGAATGAAGAAAATATACCGTATGGCTTATTTGATTATTTAATGCCAGTGTTCGTAAGAGTGTTTGACGGCGAAAAACGCTTCATTTATGAATCATATGAAAATAAAGATTATAAAGATGAAGTATTAACTTTTGATTATCGCGACTTTAAATATGATATTACTGATGAAGATGCTGAAGAAATTATTGGTAAAATTGATCAATTCCCACTTAATGATTCGATTATTAAATTCCCAACGATCATTAAAGAAAGAGCGTCTAAGCAACATCATTATGATGAATCATTAGAAGATAAAGTCCCTGATTTAGTGTTAACTCGTGGTATTTATCTCCATAGATTAATGGAACTTGTAGATTTCGTTAATAAAGATACTTCTTTCATTAAAAATGAAAAAGATAGAAAACTTATCGATAATGTCTTATCTAATAAAGTATTCGATGATTTAGGCTCTGCAAAAGTCTATAAAGAATATGGTTATTATGATGAATTATTGCAAACAACAGGCTTTGTGGATTTGCTTTATTTCAAAGGTGATGAATGCTATATCGTTGACTATAAGAGTCGATCAATAGATGATGAAGCTTATGAAAGACAGTTACACGTCTATCAAAGAAATATCCAATCTTTATTTAATATTAATAAGGAACACGTGCACCTGTATTTATTATCATTAAGTGAAAACCGTATTAAAGAGGTGCAACCAGAATGAACATTAAAGATTTAATTGTTTATGAAGACAAATATCTCGTGATCATTAATAAACCACGCAATCTTTTATCGCAGTTCGATGGTAATAAAGATAATGAATCATTGGATGTTTTATTAAGCAAATATTTAGGCAAACAAGCGATGCTTATTAATAGATTAGATAAAGACACATCTGGTTTAATAGTGTTCGCTAAAGACAATAAGAGCGCGACAGAACTCGCTAATATCATTAATGATCACTCCGTTGTGGAGAAACATTATTTAACTTTAGTGAATGGCGCTGTTAGTGAAGATGGGGTAGTGGACGCTCCACTTAGAAAAAGCTATGAACGTAAAAAGATGGTCGTGGCCCCACTCAAAAGTGGTGCTAAAACCGCAATTACCAAATATTTTGTTAAAGAAAAATATAACAATTACACATTATTAGATGTTCAATTAGTGACTGGACGTACACATCAAATACGTGCGCACATGTCATATATACGCCACCATGTAGTGGGCGATATTAAATATGGAGATTATAAAGTTAATAACTATTTTAAGAAGGAATTTGGCTTTGAAAATCAGTTTTTACACTCCTATAAATTAGTGTTTTCCGACATAAAAGGCACATTTAATTACCTCTCAAATAAAGAGTTTATCGCGGAATTACCTAGCGAATTACAAAATATTTTAGAAAATTTAGATAAATAAATTTATCTAACAAAAATAATTTAAAAAATATTTAGCAGTCCTATTGACAGAGTGCTAATTTTGGTTATAATGTAGGTGTTAGCAGTCAAAGAGGTTGAGTGCTAAAGATTTTTCCTTAGAGCAAACAACTGTTCCGCATCACACATGATGAAGACCGACATCAAAGAAGACAAGAATGACTATCAAATGTTCATCGAACTTCCTGAAGTGAAGAAAGAAGACACAAGAATCACTCTTGAAAACGGTTATCTTAAAGTCACTGCTACCTTAAATAAGGAAGATGAAAATGACGAAGATTACATCTATAGAGAAAGAAGCTATGGTGAATTCTCCCGTTCATATTACGTTGGCGATACAGTGAAACTTGAAGATGTCTCCGCGAAATTAGAAAACGGTATCTTAAAAGTTAACATCAAGAAACATAGCGAAAAAGAAATTGAGAAAGAACACTTAGTGCAAATCGCATAAAGTTTCCAACAAAAACACTCCTTTCGCAAAAGCCTGATCAGCTTTTCAAGCCGCGACTTATGGGGTCGTGGCTTTTTTGAAGAAATTACTAGATAGTGATAAACTATCAGTGCATATAAATTGTCATTAAGACAAAGGTAGGACACAACATGAAAGAAACAAAGCAGTTTCAAACTGAATCAAAAGAATTATTAAACTTAATGATTAATTCTATTTATAGCAATAACGAAATATTCTTAAGAGAATTAATCTCTAACGCTTCTGATGCGATCGATAAATATCGTTTCCAAGCATTATCTAGCAATGGTAAAATCCCTCTCAATGATTTTGAAATTAATATCAAAGTCGATAAAAAGAAAAGAACAATTACCATTACCGATAACGGTATTGGTATGAATAAAGAAGATCTTGTTAATAACTTAGGCACCATTGCCAAAAGTGGTAGTAAAGACTTCGCTTCCAAATTAAAAGAAGCTAAAGAAAAACAAGATTTAAATATCATTGGTCAATTCGGTGTTGGCTTCTATAGTGCTTTTATGGTCGCTAATAAGATTGAGGTTTTAACTAAGACATTTGATGGCCAAGGTTATTTATTCACTAGTGACGGTCAAGAATCATATACCATCGAAGAAAAAGAAAAAGAAGCAACTGGTACAGAGATTACTCTTTATCTAAAGAAGTCTTCTAAAGAAGTCGATTACGATGGTTACTTAGAAGAATATAAGATTAAAAACTTAGTTAAGAAATATAGTGACTATATCCGTTATCCAATTAAGATGATGGTCACTAAGAGTGAACAAGTCTTAGATAAAGATGGTAAACCTATCGAAGGTAAATACGAAGATAAGCAAGTCTTAGAAACGCTTAACTCCATGATTCCTCTATGGAAGAAGAACAAGAGTGAAGTGACCGATGACGAGTTAAATGAATTCTATAAGAGCAAATTTAGCGATTATGAAAATCCATTAGCCTCATTATTCGTGAGAGTGGATGGTAAGATTACTTATGACGCCTTATTATTCATCCCAAGCCATGTCCCATATAACCTTTATAGTGATTCTTATGAAAGAGGCTTACAACTTTATAGCAAAGGCATCTTTATCAAAGATAAATGCCAAGAATTAATTCCTGATTACTTAAAGTTTGTTAAAGGTCTTGTGGACTCTGGTGATTTCTCACTTAATATCTCTAGAGAAATGCTTCAACAATCACCAATCATGCAAAAGATTAGTGAAAACGTTGAAAAGAAGATCGTTGATAAATTAAAAGACATCAAGAAAACAGACTTCGATAAATATGTCACTTTCTGGAAGAGCTTTGGTGAATTAATCAAATACGGTATCTATTCTACATATGGTGCGAAGAAAGAACTTCTTGAAGATACATTAATCTTCCATTCATTAAATAACGAAGATAAATACATCTCTTTAGCGGAATATAAAGAGAAGATGGATAAGAAACAAAAATACATCTACTTTGTTTCTGGTGAAAACCTTGATGCGATTAAGCTATTACCACAGTTAGAGAAATATCGTAAAGATAACATCGATGTCTTATTACTCGATCAAAAGATTGATGAATTCTGCATCATGATGTTGCGTGAATACGATAAGGTCGAATTCAAATCTATTAGTGATGAATCCGCTTCTGAAGTGAGCAAAGAAGAACAAGAAAAACTCGATAGCATTACCGCGGATAATAAGAGACTCCTTGATACATTAAAAGAAGCCTTAGGCGATAAAGTTAATGATGTTGTGATCTCTTCTAAACTCGTTGACGCTCCAGTATGTGTTTCCACAAAAGATGGTTTATCTCTTGAAATGGAAAAGACACTTAATGAACAACCAGGTGCTGAAGAAAGCGTTAAGGCTCAAAAGATTTTGGAACTCAATCCAAATCATTCATTGTTCGAAGTATTTGCTAAAATTCAAAACGATGATGAATTAGTGAAGAATTATGCTTCTGTTCTCTATGAAGAAGCAATGCTTCTCGAAGGTAGAGAAATCGTCGATAAGAAAGCATTCGTCGATAAGATTAACGAATTATTTGTTAAAGCGATGAAATAACTTATAAATATAAGTCAAAATAGTCTGCATTTATGCAGGCTTTTTTGTTATTTTTCTTCTTGTAATGCCAACTTATTTGCTATAATTATTATGATTGTTGCGGGCAAATAATAATTGAAAAATGCTCAAGGGAAGAAAGGGGCATTTTTATGCATTATTTATTAATCCTAGATTCTTTCTGGGATAAAGAAATTGCCGCAGGCTATACCCTTAGGTCAATATTCGAATATTGGTGGATTGGGTTAATTATTATCATTGTTGCGGCAATAGCGCTAGTGGGTGCATATTTCTTACTCAACTGGCTTTTTGGTCGTATGAAATTTAAAAGTGGTGATCAAGAAGCAGTTGATAACTATGTCAAAGCATCTAAACAAGAAAAGAAAGATATCGCTAAAAACACAACTGGTGCCGCTAAAAACGTCATCACTTGGAAAAGAATGAGAGTTTGGCTTATCCCAGTAGTGTGCGTTGTGGCTTTATTATCTTCTGCAGCTGCATCATTCTTACCTTCCGCTGCTTTTGCTAACTTGATCTTTACTCTTCGTGGTAGTCATGTCGACATCATCGATACAGAAACATCAAGACAAGCCGCTGCTGAAGCAGAAAAGAATGTCGTTACTGTGCAAGAAGAAGGTACCGTCTTGCTTAAAAACAAAGATAATGCCTTACCACTAGATGTGAATACAAATAAGAAAGTTAATATCTTTGGTTCATGTGCTTATGGTTTATTCTTCAATAATGGTGGTTCTGGTGCTTTCCAAACTGATGGTAGAGTTAAGAACTTCCCAAGAACTGCAGCTAAATTAGAAGAAGCACTTGTGGAAGAAGGCTTTGAAATTAACAATAACTTATTTAATTTAGTTAAAAACTACTATAACGGTAAGAAAGTTTCTGTCGCAGAAAGTGATTATAAGATTTTCTGTGGCATCAATACATTTGGTTATCCAGAAATCGTTCCTTCAGGTAATGGTGCAAAACTTGATCCAATCGATTATGAACTTCCAGTTAGTGCTTATGAAACCGCTTTTGATGAATTAGGTGGTAAAACCGCTCTTGAAGATGCAAAGGCATTCTCAGATACAGCAATATTTGCAATTACGCGACACGGTACCGAAAGTGCGGATATGAAATATTCAGAATTAAAGCTTACTAATGCTGAATCCGCCGCTATCGAAATGCTTAAAGCGAACTTTGGTAAAGTTATCATCTTATTCAATGTTCCAACAGTCGTGGAATCAGAATTCTTAGATGATCCAGAAATCAGCGCCGCTTTATTTATTGGTCATCCAGGTTTAACTGGTACAAAAGCTATTGCCGAAATCATTTCTGGTAAAGTTAATCCTTCTGGCAAACTAGTGGACACATGGCCATATGATGTTAAAAGCGCGCCATCTTACCAATGTTTTGGTAATGATACAACATTAACTTATAATTCCGGTGCCGCTAATAGGGCGAAATTCCTTAATTATATTGAAGGCATTTATGTTGGTTATAGATATTATGTGACTCGTGCGATGGTGGATGCTGATTATAAATATGAAGATGCAGTCCAATATTCATTCGGTCATGGCTTAAGCTATACAACATTTGATAAATCTATCGCTGAATATAAAGTCGATACAAAAGAACAAAAAGTATCAGTTACTGTGGAAGTGGAAAACACTGGCGCAGTCGCTGGTAAAGATGTCATTGAACTTTATACTCACGCTCCATATAACCCAGGTGGTATTGAAAAATCTTGGTATTCATTAACTGCCTTCCAAAAAACAAATATCATCGAACCAGGTGAAACCAAGGCCTATAAACTAGAATTTAGCTTTAGAGATATCGCTTCTTGGTCAACTGAAAAAGGCTACTACGTCTTAGAAAAAGGCGATTATGAATTCTCTATTAGAGATAATGTATGGGATATTGCCAAAACAAATAAAAACAATCGTGAAAACGCTAAAACAATGAACCTTGAAGAAGATGTTGAATTCAAAACTTCTTACCAAACTGGTAAAGCTTATGAAAACATCTTCCAAGAAGTTGAATTTGGTGGTGGTACTGAAAAGAACAAATACTTATCTAGAAATGACTTTGCGGGCACATGGCAAAATAAAGCCGATATCCCATTAGCGTCAAATTCTGAAAAGAGTCATTTCCCAGGTGGTCCAAGTAACTCTACATCTTCAAGCTCATTTACATTCCAAGACAATCAAATTGATGAAGAAACTAAACCACAAGATGTTCCTGCTGGCTTAACTTTAAGAGATTTAAAAGATGCGGCGTGGGATGATCCACGTTGGGAAGACTTACTAAGTCAAATGTCTTTATCAGACATGGATAAATTAGTCGAATATGGTGGTTTCCAAACTGCGGCAATTGATAGTATCGGTAAAACCGCAACCGTTGACTATGATGGTCCAAGCGCGGCTTTCCATTCGGGTACAGGTCACCCAAGTGAAGTTATTGTTGCCTGCTCATGGTCAACTGATGTTGCTAGAGTAATGGGTGAATCAATTGGTAGAGAAGGCGCTGCTAGAGGTTTAACTGGTTGGTACGCTCCTGGTATTAATACCCATCGTTCCCCATTTGGTGGCAGAAACTTCGAATATTATTCAGAAGATCCATTAATTTCAGGCCTTATGGCGGGATATACCGCGCAAGGTACAATGAAATATGGTGTTTATACATACGCTAAGCACTTTATGTGCAACGACCAAGAATATAGCCGTGCTGGTGTCTTTGTTTGGGCAACTGAACAATCACTTAGAGAAATCTATGCCCGTGGCTTTGAACTTTATAGCGATTTAGGCGGCATGGGTATGATGTCTGCTTACAATAGCATCGGTTCTTGGTGGTGTGGTGGTAGTGAAGCCTTATTAACAAAATTATTAAGAGAAGAATGGGGCTTCCATGGTGTTGTCGTTACTGACTACGCTGGTAGTGATTACATGGCAACGCACATCGGTTTAAGAGCGGGTAACGACATGTGGTTAACTCCTAGCCAATTACCAGCGGCTATTAAACCTTCAAGAGTGCGTTCGGCTTGTCCACATGATGGCGCAATCCTTGTGAGAAGAGCGGCGAAAAATATCCTCTTTGCCTGCGCTCATAGTAACAATGTCTGGAATGAGGAAGATTATGCTGCTGTCGGCATTCCAGAAATCGTCAAGGCCGGCGATGGTCATTAATGAATAAAAATCCTTTCTCGGGGAGGGGCGTGTACGCGCCTCCCTTTTTTATATTATGAGTGTAAGGTTATGTACAATAATCGCAATGTTATGCATTTAGATTGCTTAAAATTGTCATTAATTGCTATAGTATTACCGAACTTGTTAAAACATGGTTTTTGTCGAATTTCGACTTTTCTATGCTTTAACGCACATAAATATAGAAGAAAAGGAGAATATTTATGAATTTACCTATCTTAGAGTCTTTCTTTGATAAGCCATTAATTGCTGGTTATTCCCTTGCCTCCATTTTCCAATATTGGTGGATCGGCTTAATCATCATTATCGTGGCTGCGGTTGCTCTAGTCGGTGTCTACTTCCTTCTCAACTGGCTCTTTGGCCGTATGAGATTCAAAGAAGGCGACAAAGAAGCTTTGAAAGCTTATGACAAAGCTCCACGCGCTGAAAAGAAAGAAGCTGCTAAGTCAGCAAATGGTCCAGTGAAAAACGTTATCACTTGGAAGAGAATGAGGGGTTGGTTAATTCCAGTAGTGTGTGTTGTCGCATTATTATCATCCGCGGCGGCATCATTCTTACCATCCAACGCATTCCAAAACTTATTAACAACATTAAAAGGTAGTGCTGTTGAAATTATCGATACACCTGCCTCAAAAGAAGCTGCTGCTCAAGCTGAAAAGAACGTTGTATCCATTCAAGAAGAAGGTACAGTTCTCTTGAAGAACAGAAACAAATCCTTACCACTCAACTTAGAAACCAATAAGAAAGTTAACATCTTTGGTTCATGTGCTTTCGGTTTATTCTATGGTAATGGTGGTTCTGGTTCCTTCCAAACTGATGGTCGTGTTAAATCCTTCCCAAGAACTGCTTTAAAACTTGAACAAGCAATGAAAGATGAAGGTTTCGAAATTAACGAAAACATCTTCAACATGATCAAGAACTACTATTCTAGTAATAAGAGAACAATCTCTGTTGCCCCATCAGATTACGATATTCAATGTGGTTTCAACAAATATAACTACTCTGAAATCGTTTCCAGTAAGGCTCCATATGATTTCGAACCTCCAGTTACCGCTTATGAAACACCATTTGATGAATTAGGTGGTAAAACATTATTAGAAGACGCTTTAAACTTCTCTGATACCGCCATCTTCTGTATCACAAGACGTGGTTCCGAAGACGAAGATATGAACCTCAAAGATTTACAACTCAAATCTAACGAAATCGCTGCTATCGAAATGCTCGAAGAGAACTTTGAAAAAGTAATTATCTTATTAAATGTTCCAACAGTTATCGAATCCGAATTCTTAGACGACACAGAAATCGACGCCGCTGTTTATATGGGTCACCCAGGTTTAACTGGTACCAAAGCAGTTGCCGAAATTCTCGCTGGTAAAGTCAACCCATCCGGTCACTTAGTTGACACATGGCCATATGATGTTAAGAGTGCTCCGTCCTACCAAAACTTTGGTAATGATACCACATTAACATATACTTCTGGCGCGGCTAACAGAGCTAAATTCACCAACTACCAAGAAGGTATTTACGTTGGTTACCGTTACTATGTCACCCGTGGCATGGTTGATCCAGATTACAAATATAATGATGAAGTTCAATTCTCATTTGGTCACGGCTTAAGCTACACATCATTTGATAAATCTATCGCTGAATTCAAAGTTGATGAAGAAAATCAAAAAGTTGAAGTGACAGTCGAAGTTAAGAATACTGGTGAAGTCGCTGGTAAAGATGTTATCCAACTCTATACCCACGCTCCATATACCCCAGGTGGTATTGAAAAATCATGGTATTCATTAACAGCCTTCCAAAAAACAAACCTCATCGAACCAGGTGAAACAAAAGCTTACAAATTAGAATTCTCATTTAGAGACATTGCTTCTTGGAGCACCGCAAAAGGTTACTATGTTTTAGAAAAAGGTGATTATGAATTCTCCGTTAGAGAAAACGTTTGGGATCTCGCTAAGACAGATGTTAAAGGCAGAGAAAACACCAAAGCATTCTCTCTCAAAGAAGAAGTCGAATTCAAGAAATCTTACCAAACAGGTAAAGAATACGCCAACATCTTCCAAGATGTCGAATTTGGTGGCACAGATACAAAGAACGTTTACGTTTCCAGAAACGATTTCAAGGGCACAATCCAAGAAACCGCTAACATCAATAGAGTCTCCGCCGCTGACGCAAGTCATTTCCCAGGTGGTGCTACTAACCAAACAGCTGGCCGTTCCTTCACTTTCCAAGATAACCAAATCGAAGGTGAATTAAGAGAACAAGGTAAGAACAATGGTCTCAAATTCAGCGATTTCAAAGATGCAGCATGGGATGATCCACGCTGGGAAAATTTAATTGACCAAATGTCCATTAAAGATTTACAAGATATCGTTGACCAAGGTTCCTTCAAAACAGCCTCCATCAGCAGCATCGGCAAAGCCGGTACAACTGACTACGATGGTCCTGGTGCGGCCTTCCACTCTGGTACAGGTCACCCAAGTGAAGTTGTCGTTGCCTGTTCATGGGATTTAGAAACCGCTAAAGTTATGGGCGAATCCATCGGTAGAGAAGGTGCTTCCCGTGGCTTAACAGGTTGGTATGCTCCTGGTATCAATACTCACCGTTCACCATTCGGTGGTAGAAACTTCGAATATTATTCAGAAGATCCACTCATCGCTGGTTTAATGGCTGGTCACACCTCTCAAGGTGCTGCTAAATACGGTGTCTATTGTTATGCCAAACACTTCTTATGTAACGAACAAGAAAATAGCCGTGCTGGTGTCTTCGTTTGGGCAAGCGAACAAGCATTAAGAGAAATCTATGCTCGTGGCTTCGAAATCTACGTTGACTTAGGCGGTTTAGGCCTCATGTCCTCCTTCAACTGTGTCGGTTCCTGGTGGGCTGGTGGTAATGAAGCTTTATTAACAACTCTCTTAAGAGAAGAATGGGGCTTCCATGGTGTCGTCGTTACTGACTACGCTGGTCCAGACTACATGGCCACAAATATCGGCTTAAGAGCTGGTAATGACTTATGGTTAAATAAAGCTGGTTATGCTGCTAGCAATACATATAGCGCTACTCCACATGATGCTACAATCCTCATGAGAAGAGCTGCTAAGAACATCCTCTATGCCTGCGCTCACTCCAACAACGTTTGGACAGACGAAGACTACAAGGCTGTCGGTATTGACGAAGTTGTCAAAACAAATAGCTAATTCAATCAACATCTAATAGAAACAAACCCCAAATCCTGCTGGGAGGCGGGGTTTGTTCTATCTTTATGCCAATTTAATTGGTATAATAAAAAACAATGAGCGAAACATACATCAATATTGCTGTCGTGGAAGATTCCGCTGACGATTTAAACAATTGCTTGGCTTTACTAGATCGCTATAGTAACGAAAAGCACCTAAGATTTGACATCCAAACCTTCAATAGTGGTGATGCGTTTTTGATGCGTTTCAAAAGCCAATATGACTTCATCATTTTAGACATCAACTTGTCCGCACTTAATGGCATTGATGTGGCAAGAACGATTAGAGAAAAAGATGAAGAAGTAATTATTATGTTCGCTACCAATTTAGCAAAATATGCGACTTCTGGTTATGAAGTCGACGCTATAGACTTTGTATTAAAGCCCTTATCCTATGCTTCTTTCTACCTAAGATTAGAAAGAGTGATGAAAAAGTTAAAAAAGAAAGATGACTTCTTCATCGTCGTACCATTCGAAGGTGGCTTTAACAAAATTAATATTAATGATGTCCTCTATGTTGAAGTTATTTCTCATGACATTATCTTCCATCTAGTGGATGGTAATGAAATTACAACTTCAGGCACATTAAAGAAATATGAAGAGGAATTAAAAAAGCACTGGTTTATTAGATGTAATTCCTGCTATCTAGTTAACGCTCATAAGATTAAACGCGTGGAAAAACTTGATATTCAATTAACTAATGACGAAACCATTGCAATCTCTCACCCAAAAAGAAAAGGTTTTATGGAAGCCTTTAAAAAATACATTATTGAAGAAGGCAAATAAACATGTTTCCACTCGATACATTACTCACAATGTTTATCTCGTTCACAATTGAGATCATTGTGGCTGGTGTGATGTTAATTAAGCATCCCCTAACATTTAGGTTTAAACCATATATTTCTATTCCAGTCGGTCTTTTGATTGCCTGCAGTGGTGGCGCTTTTAGTGTTGTCTTTGTCTATTCAATTCTTAAACATTGGAATGAAGTGCTTAATGTCGTTGTTTATACCATTCCAATTTTGACCATTTTCTGTGGTTTCTTATTTGCCTATAAAATTAGTCCATTAAACTTAATGCTGCTTCTTTCTGTAGCATATACTTTCCAACACATGGCTTATCAATCTGGTGTTATTGTTTTAGATACCGGTTTAAGCACACAGATATTCTATGGCGTTGGTGGTGATATCAATCTCTATAACTTCTTCTACAATTTAATTCTTTATACGATTAAAGCAGGTGTCTACGTTGCTTGCTATTTCACAATTGCTAGAACATATGTTAAATATTCAAAATACATTTTAGGAAGATGGTTTATCATCACTCTTGGTGTGATGGTGTTCCTAGTTGTTAATGTTGTTAACGTCTATGTTGCTCAACATTTATATTCCCTTGCGTTATTAAGAGGTATCTTATCAGGCACAATTATCTTATTCTGTATCTTGTTTGATCTTGTTGTTGTCGGTGGCTTTAGAGTGGTCGAACATCGTCAAGAATCCACAATTATCAAAGCCACACTTAACGCTAAAGTCAGGCAACAAGAAATGATGGAAAGCAATATTAACTTCATCAACATGAAATGTCATGACTTAAGAAAAGAATTAAAAAGATTAAAAGCTAAAAAAGGTGATTTAAAAGATGAAGACTTCTGCATGCTTGAAGAATCACTTAACTTCTATGATAGTTCTGTTAAAACAGGTAACGTTAATATCGACGCTTTAATCCAAGATAAACTTATTTACTGTAACGCTGTTGGTATTGAATTCACTTCTTTAGTAGATGGTGATGCCTTTAAAGATTTAGCGACATCTGATATCTATTTCATGCTCACAAATATTATCGATAACGCTATTGAAGCGACAGAAAACATTGAAGAAAAAGAACACCGTGTCATTTCTTTAACTGCTTCAAGAAAACAAGGTGTCTTAGTTATTGAAGAAACAAATTATTACCAAGGCAAACTAGTGTTCAATAGTGATGGATCAATTAAGACCACTAAAGAAGACAATCAAAAATATCATGGTTATGGTACAAAATCGATTGCCTATGTCGTTAAGAAATATCATGGCACGATGTACTATGACACTAAAGATGGAATCTTTAAGCTAAAAATTGTTATCTGATTACTATTAAAAAGCAATAAAACAAGCACGGTTCAAAATATGATTATCGTGCTTTTTTTACATGCACAAATGTAAGATTATGCGCAAATGATGTAAACTTGCGCAAGATGTATTTTTTATTATTTTATTCTACTTTAATATGTTCTCGAATCAAAAAATACTTGGCAAATCTTTTTATTCGCGACTTTATTCTTGTGATTTGAAGACTTGTTAAAGTATGACACATAAAATGCTTACTTATTAAGAAGGAATAGTTCTATCCTCTTAGTAAAACTCATTTTTGAGAAAGGAAAAAATATAATGAAAACAAAAAAAGCATTACTTCCAATCTTAGCGAGTGCCTTAATGCTCACAATGGGTCTTGCTGCTTGTAACAAACCAGCAGAAGGTTCAAAGGGTGGCGCAAGCACTCCAGCAGAAACTTCTTCTACAGGTACAGAAGAAAAAATCGTTGTCACCTCTGCCGGTGATAAAAAAGAAATTCAAGTCGGAGAAACATTACAATTATCCGCTAGTGTTGAAGGTGTTGAATGGTCAACAAAGAGCACTGATATCGTCAGTGTTGACTCCAAAGGTTTAGTGACCGCTCTTGCAGCTGGTTCCGCAAGAATCACTGCTAAGAAAGATGGCTATGCCAATGGTAGTATCACAATTACAGTTGCTAAAGCTCCAGATAGAGCCGCTAAATATGCAATCGGTTTAGAAGATGCTGATCACTATTCACCAACAGATTCTTGGGGCGCATCATACGGCAAAGCCGATCCAGATACTCCAGTCGAAAACAATAGTGGCGCAACAGCCGACAGCACCAACCTTGGTTGGTTCTCAAATGGTTGTAAAGAAACATTAACTTTCACATCCAATAAAGAATTCAATGCCGAAATTGGTGTCACAATGGCTTATAGTTCCGTTATGGATTTAAGTAGCTTATTAAAAGTTACATTCAACGATGCTGAAATCAGCATGGCTGGTAAATCCACAGAAGCTCCTGAAACAGAAGGTAGCTACTATGAATTCAAAACCGTTTCATTCGGTCAACAAAAGATTAAAAATGGCAACAACGTTTTAGTTATCGAAGTTATCGGTAGTCAAGCTCCAAATATGGATGAATTCAGAATCTTCACAGAAGAAACCGCTGAAATTAAAGTTGTCAAACCAGTAGTCCTAGAAAAGATCGTTGTCACTCCAGCATCCGCTACTATCGATATCGGTAAAACACAACAATTAACAACCACAACAGAAGGTGTCACTTACACATCTTCCGATGCTACAGTTGCTTCTGTTAGTAATACTGGTTTAGTTACAGGTCTTAAAGCTGGTACAGCTGATATCACTGTTTCTAAAGAAGGTATGAGATCCGCTAAAGTTTCTATCAGAGTTAAAGAAGTTCGTACATCAGTCGTTCACCAATTAGTTGCTGGTCAAGTCGTCCGTATGGAAGCTGAAACAGCTGACTTCTACTGTGAAGCTGGTAAATGGGGCCAAGACCTCAGTGGTCAATGGAGTGGTCCAAACCACGACCAAGGTGATACACCAATCGAAGATCAAGAAAGTGCATCTGGTGGTATGTCCTTAGGTTACTTCAATCAAACAAGTAAGATGACATTACATATGAACTCACCAAAAGCTGGTACAGTCGCTCTCAAGTTATGTGGCGCTAATGCTGCTGACTTCGATTTAGCTGCTGGTGCAACAATTAAAGTGAATGATGTCGCTATCGATTTAACAGGTAAAGTTGTCACCGGTGGTGGTGAAAATACTTACTACGACTGGAAAGTTATCGATTTAGGTAACGCTGCTGTTGTTAGTGGTGATACAAATACATTCGTTCTCGAAATCACTGCTTCTCAAGGCTTCAATATCGACTACGTCGAAGCTACATTAGCCTAATTCGTAACTATTAAGTGAAAGGAAAAAGAGGGTTTGGGCAACCAAGCCCTCTTAATTAGTAAACTATGAGAAAGAAATTATTATTCCCATTAGTAGCGGCATCTCTTTTAGTTCTTGGTGCTTGTAATAAACCTGCTGATGCTTCTACACCAGCGGGATCAAGCGAACCAACTCAAGAAACCGCTAGAAAAATATTAAAAGCCTCTTTATCAAAAGAAGTTGTTGAAGCGGGTGTTAAATCCCAAGTCGTTACTGATGTTGAAGGTGTAACCTATCGCAGCAGTAATGAAGATATCGCCACAGTTGATAAAGATGGTGTTATCAGAACAGATGAGCCAGGTATGGCTTATATTACCGTCAGTAAAGAAGGCTATTTTGATAGAGTGCTCAAAATATTCGTTGATGAATATGAAACACTCGACTACTTAGTGGAAGGTTTCGAATTTGGCCCTGCTATTACTGGTATTAAATTAAACTTCCCAGAAAAAGTTAAAGCTTCTGATTTACAAGGTAAACAATTCGTTGTCAAAACAAATAGAAGCAATCGTACAGTTACCGCTGTTAATTTATGCGACCAAGAAGGCCAAATCATTAACGCTACTGAATCACATTATGTTCGCCTTTCATTAGAAATGCGCTACAGTGGTTGGGGTCCAGCGGATGGTGCTTCTCCATTCACATATGCTAATAACGTTAATAACTGGACACCTAATATGACATTTGAAGCCGCTTTAGCTAGTGGTCAAACACTCACAGTTGGTTCAGATACATATGATAGTTCATTCAAATTCAATGTTGTGAGATCAAGAATCTCCTTATCCACAAGAGATTGGGGCGAAGCTAAATCACATACCGCTGAAGGATATACCTTAACTTATAAGGAATATCAAACAGATGCATTAAGAGAAGACGGTGTCTTAAATCCATTGGTCATCTGGTTACACGGTATGGGTGAAGGTGGTACAGATCCAGATATCGCTTTATTAGGTAATGATGTTACTGCTTTAGGCGAACAAAAGATTCAATCCCACTTCGTTAAAGGTCAACAAAAGGGCGCTTATGTCTTAGCTGCTCAAACACCAACTATGTGGATGAATAGTGGTACAGGTGGTAATAATGGTGGCGTTGGTCACTCCATCTACACAAAAACATTAAAATCTTTAATTGATAATTACATTAAAGAAAACGGCGATATTGATACAAAACGTATTTATGTCGGTGGCTGTTCCAATGGTGGCTATATGACCATGGAAATGGCGGTCACATATGGTAACTTCTTCAGAGCGTTCTATCCTTGCTGCGAAGCATATAGTGATTCATTCGTTACTGATGAAGATATCCAAAAATTAAAAGATTTACCAATGTGGTTTATCCACGCTGCTAACGATACAACAGTTAATGCAAAGAACTTTGTTATTCCAACATATCAAAGATTAGCCGATGCTGGTGCTAAAGACTTACACTTCTCATATTTCACAGACGTGAGAGGTACTGATGGTAATCCACAAGGCAATAACTATCAAGGTCACTATTCATGGATTTATATCTTCCGTGATGAAGTCGCCTTAGATCAAAAAGACCCAGCCAATGTTGCCGCACCTTCAACAGAAGTTGTTAAAGATGCTCAAGGCAATACAGTCAACTTATTTGACTGGATGGAGTCAATGAAATAGGTACCTAGATTTTCAAAAAATCTTTGTATAAAATTCCTTTCTGTAGAAGGGGCGCAGCGCTTGAGCGCCCCTTTTATTTCAGAAAAAAGCAATCTATGTTTAAAATCAAACAATCTATGCAAGTTAGTAGGAATATTATTAACAATATGTTAATATATTCTTGCAATAAAAATATAAAACAATAATGTACCCCAAAGTAAGGAGTTTTTTATGGCAAGAAAACATCAAGATATTATCGATCAATTAACTTTAAAAGAAAAAGCTAGCTTAATTAGTGGTAAAGATTTCTGGCAAACTGTCAATATTGATAGAGTTGGTATTCCAAGTGCTTTCCTTAGTGATGGCCCTCATGGTGTCAGAAGACAAGCCGCTGCTGCGGACCACTTAGGTTTAAACGCTTCCATTCCAGCGACATGCTATCCAACCGCTGCGACAATGGCCAATTCCTGGGACCCAGAATTAGGTGAAGGTTTAGGTCAAAGATTAGGTCAAGAAGCCGCTGTTCAAAAGGTCAACGTCTTATTAGGACCTGGTATGAATATGAAGAGAAATCCACTTTGTGGACGTAACTTCGAATACTTCTCAGAAGATCCATATTTAGCAGGTAAGATGGCCGCTGGTTATGTTAGAGGTATCCAATCAAACGGCATCTCCGCTTGTGTTAAACACTTTGCTTGTAATGACCAAGAAGAAAATAGAATGACATTAGATAGTGTTCTTGATGAAAGAACATTTAGAGAAATATATTTAACCGCTTTTGAAATCGCAGTTAAAGAAGGTAAGACAAAATCAATCATGTCTGCCTATAACTTAATTAACGGTGTTTACGCTAATGAAAACGAACACTTGTTATGCGATATTCTCCGTAAAGAATGGGGCTTTGGTGGTTTAGTGGTCACTGACTGGGGCGGTAATAATGATGGTGTCTTATCACTTAAATGTGGTAACCAATTAGAAATGCCAGGTACTCCAGATAGACCAGAAGAAGTTATTAAAGCGATTGAAAATGGTGAATTAGAAGAATCAGTTTTAGATGATAATCTTGATGTCTTATTAGATACCATCTTTGATACAATGGAAAATGGTGTTAAAAAAGCACCTGAAAAATTCGATGTTGAAGAACATCATGCTTTCGCTGAAAAATGTGCGGAAGAAAGTGCAGTTCTTTTAAAGAATGATGGTGTCCTTCCATTAAAGAAAGAAGAAAAAGTAGCTTTTATTGGTGACTTCTTATATTTACCAAGATATCAAGGTGCGGGTTCCTCAATTGTTAACCCAACAAAACTTGATAACACAGTTGATTTATTAAAGAATTTAGAACTTGATGTCGTCGGTTCCGCTCGTGGATTCAACAGATATGGTAAGAAGAGTAAAAAACTCTTAAAAGAAGCCTTAGAATTAGCCGCAAAGGCGGATACAGTCGTCTTATACCTTGGCTTAGATGAAGTTACTGAAGCTGAAGGTTTAGATAGAAGTAACGCCAAGATTGAAAACAATCAAATTGAATTAGTCAAACAAGTTAAAGCTTTAGGCAAGAAAATCGTTGTGGTTCTCTCTTGCGGTTCCGCTGTTGAATTACCATTCGTTGATGATATTGATGGTTTATTACATTGCTATTTAAACGGTCAAGCTGGTGCGCAAGCGACATTAAATATCTTAGAAGGTAAAGTTAATCCTTCTGGTAAATTATCTGAAACATATCCAATCGTCTACGAAGATGTTGCTAGTAGTGATAATTTCCCAAGCCATACAAGAACAATCGAATATAGAGAAGCTTATGGTATCGGCTATAGATATTTTGAAAAAGCTAATGTTGAAACAAGATTCCCATTTGGTTTTGGTCTTAGCTATACAAAATTTGAATATTCAAATATCAAAATAAGCGACAAGGGTGTCAGTTTTGAAATCAAAAACGTCGGTGATGTTGATGGTAAAGAAATCGCCCAATTATATGTTGGCTTAAAGAACAGCGTTGTTATTAGACCAGTCAAAGAATTAAAAGGCTTTATCAAAGTCTTCTTAAAAGCTGGTGAATCTAAACGCGTTGAAATTCCATTTGATGATAAGACATTTAGATACTTCAACACCAAAACAAATAAATGGGAAATTGAAAAAGGTATCTACGATATCTATGTCGGCGCTGCCATCAATGATATCCGCTTAAGTGGTTATTTTGAACAAGAAGGTACAGGCGCTGAAGCACCATATAATATTGATGAATTACCAAATTATGCTTCTGGTAAATTAAGAAATATTCCAGATGAAGAATTTGCAAAATTATTAGGTCATGAAATTCCTAATGGTGCGCTTCCATTCTATAAGAAGAACAGAATGGTTATCGACTATAACACCACATTCAGTGAATTACGTTATTCTAAGCGCTGGATTGGTCGTTTAGTGGGTAAAGCTATTCCTTGGTTCACAAGAGTGCTCCGCAAAATGGGTAATCGTGTCTTAGCGAATACATTAGTCATGGGTGTTGTCCATCAACCAATGAGAGGTATGTCAAGATTCTCTGGTGGTGGTCTCCGCATGAGCCAATTAGATGGCTTAATCATGATCTTCAATGGTCACTTCTGGAAAGGTTTACATCACTTCAACAAAGAAGGACGTAAATATAAGAAGATTGCTAAAGCTGAAAAGAAAGCACAAAAAGAAGCAGAAGCAGCTGAAAAGAAATAGTGATATAATCCAATTAAATGGAACAAATATCAAATAAGTCATGCTTTTTGAGAATGAAAGAAAAGCTTGCTGATAATGGCAAGCTTTTACTCATTGATAAGAATGGTTCATATTCGAGAAAAGAAGCTTATGATATTTATTCAGGCTTATTGAATGAATTATCCCAATTTATAAATAAGGGAGACGTGTGTCTAATTGCGCCATTTGTTAAAAAAGAAACAATTATTATTGTTGCCGCAGTTGTATCGTTAGGTGGCGTCGTTTTAGTGGGCAATCCACAGCTCTCACTAGATGATTATTTAAACTCAATTAAAGATAAAACTGATGTTAATCTTTTCATTGGTTTTCAAGATGAAAAATGGGTGGTAACAAAAGACAATAAAGATTATTTATTATCTTTAACACCACAAAAACTCATTAAAGAGCCTTCTTTAATAGCGGGAACTGATTATCCATCATTTTACATATTAACTTCTGGTTCAACTGGTAAGAGCACCTTAGTGGCATTATCTGAATTTTCCTTTATCAATCACATCATTCGTGAAATTGATGATATTGGTCAAGATCATACTTGCAGTTATGGCTGCTTACCACTTAATCATATTTTTGGTTTAGCCCTTTATTTACAGCATTTGATCGCTGGTAGAGTTGTTTATATCTCTGATTCTAGAAATCCCGATTTAGCGTTAGATATGATTGAAAAGTATCGCTGTAGTGCGATTGGTAATGTTCCAACATTTTTCCATATGCTCATCGAAGCACAACATAAAAAACACCGTGATATTTCTTCTTTGAAATACGGCGTTCTCGCTGGTGGTGGCTACACTAAAGAACAGTTCCTAAATATCGAAAAAGAATTAGGAATTTCTTTATGCTCTTCATACGGCATGACTGAAGCAAGCACAGTTATCACTAATTCACCAAGTGCGTGGCCAATTGAAGAAAGATGTATCGGTGTGGGAAAACCATTTCCAGGGGTTGAAGTCATCTTTAAAGATGATGATGGTAATGTTGTTCCTGATGAAGGTGAAATATGCTTTAAAGGCTATAATTTAATGCTTGGTTATGTCGAAAAAGGGAAGCTTGTTCTTCCTATTGATAACGAAGGATATTTCCATACAGGCGATATCGGTATGAGAGATGATAAAGGTGTTTATCATATTGTTGACCGTAAAAAGAACATCATTATTAGAGGTGGAGAAAACCTTTCTCCATACACTATTGAAAAGAAGATTATTTTAATTAATGGCATTAATGATGTTGTTGTCGTTGGTGTGCCTGACGAAAAATATGGTGAAGTAGTCGCGGCATATATTGCTAGTGACGTTTATAAAAATACTGAAGAAGTTGAAGAATTATTAAAGAAAGCCTTACCAAAAAATGAAGTTCCTTATATCTTGATAATAGACGATAATATCCCTCTATTATCAAATGGAAAACATGATAGAATGAGAATAAGGAATATTTTCATTAGTAAGAATGCGCATAAATAAATTATTTATCGTTTTGTTAATCACACCAATCCTTGCTTCTTGTAGCAATGATTCTTTTCATTATAGAGAGCAAAAAGAGATCGATGTTGTTTTAGTGTCTGGAGAACATTATCAAGTAGTGGACCATGACCAGAAAAAAGACGACACAAATATTAATATTGCGCATCTAGTTTCGTCTAATTCTGTTAAGTACACAATCGGTGTAGAAAAGAATTACTATGTCAGCGGTATATCTTATGAAGATAGCAAAGTATTCTTTATTGGTAACAGCCAATATTCAGTTGTGTTAAATAATGTCAAATATTCGACACGTGTTACTGTTTATGTTGATCAAATAAGTGGTGATCCTTCTGGAGAAGGTGAACATGAAGATGAAAGCAATAACGAAATAACATACGACGCTAACGGTGGTGAATATGTCTTAATGGATGGTTTACCAATGAATAAGACTATTTATTCCACAATCCATCATCCACGTCCGAATACATCAATCGGTACGGACATTATGTATCGTGATGGCTATAACTTAATTGGTTGGAATACTAAAAGTGATTTAAGTGGTGAACATATCGGTCTAGGTAGTAGATATCTAGATTTAAATAATCATACATTCACCCTTTATGCCGAATGGTCTAAATACACTGATAAATCTAACTTCACATATCACGAAGTACACGAAGATGAAGAAGATTATGTTGTTATTGATAAATACATTGGTTCATCTGTTGAAGTATCAATTCCAGAATTTATTAATGGATTACCAGTTAAAGTCATTGGGGATGAGGCTTTCCGTCATTCAAATGTAGAAAAGGTTGTTTTACCAAAATCAATCACTGATTTAGGCATTCTCTGCTTTGGGCAAAGCAAACTCAAAGAGCTATACTTCTTCGATAATTTAACAAATATATCTGATGGATGCTTTATGGAAAATAATGACTTTTCAACAGTCCATATCAACGCTATATTGCCTCCAAGATTTTCAAGTTTTGACCGTCATTCTACATACGCTGATAAGATTGATAACCTTATCGTCAATAAAGACAAGAAAAAGATTATTATCTTAGGTGGAAGCGGAGCCTATTACAATGTCGATGCTTGTACATTGAAGAAACTATATCCAGATTATGAGCCATTCAATGTCGCAATTAATGGTTGGTTTAATAACTACATTCAACTCGATATCATTGATAAATTTATTGGTGAAAACGACATCTTTCTACACGTTGTTGAAAGCTGTGGTCAATACCAATTTTTGACAGTCAATAATATGGGGTATTATAGTTCGAAAAATGGTTATGATTCACGCTTTTTCAATGCCTTAGAATTAAATTACGATTTGATTTCATACGCTGATATAAGAAAAGTTAGTAGTTTCTTTGATGTTTTTATGACATTCAATAATTCTAGAGCAAGTAGAGATCCTAAGAAATATACCGATTATACTGATTATGCGGATAGAAGAGGCGATTATTCTAGCGATCCCACAATAAGAAAAAACGAATATCCACAAACAATTTATAGCAAAGAAGATAAAACAAAAATCGAAAGATATGCAACAATTACCGTTGAAGGTTCAATTGATACAAAATGCTATTCTAGTCAAGGAATGAACAAACTACTTGGCTATTATCAACAATTCATTGATAAAGGAGCGAAAGTATATTTTGCTTTTGCTTGTGTGGCTGAACAGTCTTTATTGCTAGAAGAAGCGACTGAAGAAAACATTCATCGATATGAAGTTGAAGTTCGGGCCTATCTTTCAAAAAAAGCCACGTTTATCAACACAATGGCAGATGCTTTAATTAGTGTGCAGTATTTCGCCGATAGTGATTGGCATTTGAAATATGAAAAAGCGGTTGAAGAAACTATCAAATTAGCGGATAGCATGGGAGCGTTAGAATAATGGGTGAATATTTAATATTTAACGTGACTTCTATTGTGCTATTCTCACTAGCTCTAGTGGTTCTTATTTTAGATATTATTTTTAAAAAAGCATTCCTTAAGATTATCTTTGCTTTAGTGGCCACTGGTTTTATTATCACTTCTTTATTATTAGGAGCATCATTTCAAGAAATATTAATCGCAGTGCTTATTCTTATAATCATTGCGTTATTTAGTTACTATCCAAAAAGGAAGAAGGAAGAAAAAGTATGACGTTTAATTCATTACAATTTCTTATCTTCTTACCGGTTGTTATCATCCTTTATTTTATCGTGCCTCATAAATTTAGATGGGTAGTCTTATTAGTGGCTTCCTATTATGCCTATATGAGTTGGAACCCATGGCTAGTTTTCTTGATTTTAGCCACGACGGTAGTGAGTTATCTCGCTGGACTATTAATGCCAAAGGCTAAAAATCAAAAGGTTAAGAAACTATTACTAGTAATAACTATCATTGTTTGTTTGGGCATTTTAATATTCTTTAAATATTTCAATTTCTTATTATCTTCCGTCATTAATTTCCTCAACTTATTCTCAATGAATATCCATAGTGTAGCGTTAGATATTATTTTGCCTATTGGCATCTCATTCTATACGTTCCAAACGCTTTCGTATGTCATTGATGTTTATAGAGGTAAATTTGAACCAGAAAAACATTTTGGTTATTTTGCTTTATATGTTTCATTCTTCCCTCAATTAGTTGCAGGCCCTATTGAAAGACCAGAAAACCTTCTTCCTCAACTTAAAGAAAAACACAAAGTTAACAAAGAAGATTTATTAGCTGGTTTACAACTATTAGCGGTTGGTTTCTTTAGAAAATGTGTCGTTGCAGACTTTACTGGCTTGTTTGTTAATAATGTTTTTGCGGATTTAGCTAATGCGAACACACTGTCATTATTAGCCGCTGGCGCTTTATTCATGGTGCAACTCTATTGTGACTTCGGTGGTTATTCAGAAATCGCCGCTGGTAGTGCAAGAATGATGGGCATCAAATTATCCAAGAACTTTGATAGACCATTTAGCGAGCTTACTCTTTCTAAATCAATGCGTAGATGGCATATGACATTAACTAACTGGTTTACTGATTATGTCTACATTCCTTTAGGTGGAAATAGAAAAGGTAAATTTAGACAAATTATTAATGTCTTCATCGTTTATATGCTTTGTGGCTTATGGCATGGTGCGAACTGGACATTTGTTTTATGGGGCTTATTTGCTGGTTTAATTATGGTCATCGAAGGATTGATTAAAAATCCAGTTCGTAATTTCGCTAAAAAGCATAATATCAATTACCATCGTCCATGGATTAATGTTATTAGACGTGTATTTGTTTACATGATATTAGTGTTCTCCGCTTTCTTCTTCCGCGCTCAAAACATCCAACAAATCGGTGTTATCTACGCGAAATTATTTACATCATTTGGCTTTGGAGTGAATTACTTCAACGCGGCATTATCTTCATTAGGTATGAAGGTCATCGATATTATAGAAATAGCACTTATTTTAGGTGTGATGTATAAACTTTACGACTTAGCATATGACACTTCGTTTATGCAAGTTGACGCTGATGGCAATGCAGTTCTTGTTAAGAACAAGTACTTCAAAAACATCATCATTTGCTTGATGGTAGTGGCCATTGCTTTAGGCTGGTTTATGCTTATTTCTAGCGACGCTGTTAGCGCATTTGTGTATTTCCAGTTCTAGTTATGAAAAAAGGTGTAGTGATTTCCATTATTATTTCTTCTCTTTGCTTGCTAGCAATACCTTTAACTGTGCTTTCGTTTGGACTAGCAATACCAAAGCAATTTGATGAAACATATTATGGTGAATTACCTTATTTATTTAAACGTTTGAAAAATGGTAAAGAAGGGAAGATTGTCTTTGTTGGTAACAGCGCAATTGCTTTCGGCAATAGAAAAGACTTAATAGAAAAAGAACTTGATAAAGAAGTAGTAACATTTGGCCTATATGGTGCGATAGGCACTAAAGCGATGATGGATCTTTCTAAAGCAGGTATTAAGAAAGGTGATATCGTTATCTTATCTCCTGAAATAAGTGAACAAGGTTTATCTTTATATTTCTCAAGTGAAAACATGTGGATGGCGATTGATGGTCATTATGATATGCTTAATTACCTCGCTAAAGATAATAAAGAATCTATGGTGGGCAATTTCGCTTCTTTCGCCGCGAAGAAATTCGATTACATGGTGAAAGGTAAAAAGCCTAAAGTTGATGGTGTTTATCAACAATCATCATTTAATAAAGATAATCAAGAAGTTGGCTATATGACTTATAACAGAGAATATAACTACATGGTTAATGGCTACGACGCTAACTCGATGGTGAAATATGACGTTAATTATTTAAACGATGAATTTATTAATTATATTAATGATTACTGCAAGTACGTTAAGAAAAAAGGCGCAGAAGTCTATTATAATTTCGTACCTGTTAATAATTTATCAGTCACATCTTCAAGAGAAGATATTGATGCCTTCTATGATGAATTAAACGATAGAATTATGTGCCCAATCTTAGGTAATCCACATAACTATATCTTTGATTATGAATGGTTCTATGATAACAATAGTCACTTAAATACCGCGGGTACATATATCTATAACAAGCAACTTATAGATGATCTTAAGACTGTGTTTAAAGATAGTTCGGCTACTAATATTGAAATACCAGAAAAACCAGATATTCCATTACCTGATTATCATGATGGTGATAATAGTGATTTAGATTGCTTTAATTACGAAGAGGAAGCAGATGGTTATACAATCACTTCATTAACAGAAAAAGGATTAACAAAAGACACAGTTATTATTCCTTCAACTTATAACGAAAAACCAATAATCTCATTTGACGCCACTGTTTTCCAAAATAATAAAACAATTACTGAAATAGTGGTGCCTGAAAATATCAGAACCTTAGGGGATTTCTCTTTCAAAGGTTGCTCTAACTTAACTAAACTAATTGTTCAACATGCTAGCCCAAGTCTATTAAATGTTGGTACATCATTATTAGAAGAAACAGATAACTGCTATGTCTATGTTAAGAGTGATGTCTATGATATATTCGCTAACCACTATAACTGGGGTTACTACCGTAATAAGCTCAAAAAATATTAATTAAATACAAGAAAGAAAATGCTTGCTCGATGAGCAGGCTTTTCTTATACTTTCTCTTGTGAATATCAGTATTTTGGAGGCTCCCTTTATGAAAACAAAACTATTGTTATTAACTATTCCAGTTTTATTAATATGCGCTTGTAACAAAACAAGCAATAATAGTTCATCTACTTATAGTTTTCCTAGAGAGACTAAGCCATATCGTCCATCAAAAGAAATTACTGAAGTAGAAGCGGCCACTATTATAGAAAAGATTAATAGCAATAAGAGAGGCCTTGCCTATGATGGTTATGGTTATTACGCTAATTATTTCTCTTTTGAAGAAAGAGATTATTCTTTGAAAGATGACATCACTTATTTCAGAAGCAAAACAATTAGTTCTGAATGCTTTGATAATGACGCTAGTGGACAACACGTATACGAGCACTATTTCCATAGAGCATCACCTGTTAAAAATGTTGGTAGTTATGATAGCCAACTAGAATATGATGACTATATTTTTATGACAGACAGCGCTAAAGACTATGGCTGGATAGCTTATAGCAATAACTTTGATCCTGTCCGTTGTGCTTATACTGAACATGTCATTTCTGAGAAATACGCACCAGCTACTGTCGGTATGATTGGCGCAACCATAAATTTTGCATTATCAGATTTCGCAGACGAGATGAATAAGACATATAACAATTTAGAACTTATTAACACCGAAGAAAAAGAAAACTATTCACAAACTGTATCTTATTCTTCAAGAGGTGATGATAGTATTCGTTTTACAAAGACATTAACTCTAAAAGATGATGTTACAACAGAGGAAGAAGACCCTCTTATAGAGTCTGAAATAATCGTGGAATTTGAATATAACGGTATTAAAACTTATTCAGAAATAAATAAATATCAAAGCGGTTTATGCTCCACTAAAAAGTTAAATGCTTCATATGATGAACCAGATTCCGCTACATTACCAGATTATTGGCAACAATTAGCGGAAGAAAGAACTTATAGAACATCAATCAAAGTTGATGACCGCTACTAAGGTCTTCTCAGTTTCCGCAGTGCTTTCATCTATGTATAGTTTCTTATTAAAAGATATTCCTTTGTGATTTAAGCATACTTCCAATATGAATAAGAATATTCCAATATCTATCCTGTTATAGTACATGACCTTATCAATAGGCATAATGCCTCTTTTACCGGGTTTCTTGTATCTATAGATAAATAATTCATTATTCTTATTTTCGACGTACCACGGTTGCGTATTGCACGCACTAGGGGCAAATCTAACCATGTTAGTGACATCATCTATACTTTCACCAGACCATATTTCATCAATTGGTTTTCTTTTTGACTTAAACATATCTTTTCTGAAGCTATTTGATGGCATGCGCTTAATAGCGATCATGATGACATATTCAAGTCCATTATTTCTTACTTCTTTTGGTTTACCAATACCAAACCATAAAGCGCCTATACCTATTGAATTAAGATACAGATCTATTTGTTCTCCAATATAACCAATATTCCTTAAATATTCGCCTTTATGTTCACTATAAAAGAGGATGCAATAATCCGCTCCGCGATGGCATGTTGTTTCTTTTTCAGGAACAATAATGATTTCAGTTTTAATGTCATCATAAAGTGGCTTTACTTCTTTAATAAAAGAATTGATTGATTTTAAATCGTCTTCAGTAGTGGGTTCTCCACCAACAAATAAGTGAAATGATTTGCGTTTAAATAGTGTCTTGTAGTAATTCATGTAACCCATGTTATTCAAATAAATTTTAAATGTAAAGAGAAAGAAAAACGCTCCCATTACTGAGAGCGTCATTCTATATTCCTAAGAACTTATTTTCTTGGGTTTTTGATATTGGCTTGAGCAGCGGCTAATCTAGCGACTGGCACACGGAATGGAGAGCAGGAGACATAGTCCAAACCGACTTTGTGATAGAATTCGATAGATTTTGCATCGCCACCTGTTTCACCACAGACACCAACGTGGAGGTCTGGGCGGGTGCCACGGCCTAACTTAACGGCTAATTGGACTAATTT